>CAMLGD010000109.1 GCA_946479405.1 uncultured Vogesella sp. | reverse complement strand
GTGAGGAATTCCAGCTTGGTGATGCCGATGCCGTGCTCGCCGGAGATCACGCCGTTCAGGCTGCGCGCCAGCGCCATGATGCGCTCCACCGCGCGGTGCGCGGTCTGCAGCATCTCGTAGTCGTCGGAGTTCACCGGCAGGTTGGTGTGCACGTTGCCGTCGCCGGCGTGCATGTGCAGCGCCACGAAGGCGCGGCCGCGCAGCACTTTCTGCTGGATGACGCGAATGGCGTCCATCACCGGCGCGTCGGCCTTGCCGGCGAACAGGCTTTCCAGCTCGGCCAGCACTTCGCGCTTCCAGCTCACGCGCAGCTTGAAGTCGCGCATGGCGATGAACACGCTGCTCTCATGGTTGGCCGCAGCGTCTTCCAGCGGCGCTTGCGGCCAACGGCCGGTGTAGCTGCCCAGCGGCAGGTCCAGGTTGTCCAGCAGCCACTGCCAGCGCTCGCGCACCTTGCCGATCAGCTCCAGCGCGGTTTCGCGGCGGTCGCCGATCAGCTCGTCGGCGGTCAGCGTTTCTTCGCTGTCCACCGGCAGGCGGCCGTGGAAGTAGTCGGTGAGGCGGTCCAGCAGCTTGATCTTGCTGGCGATGGACAGCTCGATGTTGATGCGCTCGATGCCGTCGCTGTAGTCGCCCAGGCGATCCAGCGGAATCACCACGTCTTCGTTGATCTTGAAGGCGTTGGTGTGGCGGGCGATGGCGGCAGTGCGCGAACGGTCCAGCCAGAATTTCTTGCGCGCCTCCGGGCTCACGGCGACGAAGCCTTCGCCGCTCTTGCCGTTGGCCAGGCGGATCACCTCCGAGGTGGCGCGCGCCACGGCATCGTCGTCGTCACCGACGATGTCGCCGATCAGCACCATCTTCGGGAAGGCGTTGCGCTTGCTCTTGGTGGCGTAGCCGACCGCGCGCAGGTAGCGCTCGTCCAGGTGCTCCAGGCCGGCCAGGATGGCGCCGCCCGGCTTCTTCGACTCGGCGTCGAGGTAGTCCTTGATCTCGACGATGCTCGGAATCGCATCGCGCGCCTGGCCGAAGAACTCCAGGCACACGGTGCGGATGTACTTCGGCATGCGGTGCAGGATCCAGCGCGCGCTGGTGATGATGCCGTCGCAGCCTTCCTTCTGCACGCCGGGCAGGCCGGCCAGGAACTTGTCGGTGACGTCCTTGCCGAGACCTTCCTTGCGGAAGGTGCGGCCTTCGATGGTGAGCGTCTCGGTGCGCAGCAGCTTGGCGCCGACCGGCGCATTGCCGTCGAACCACTTCAGCTCGAACGTGACGACGGGCGCGTCGTGGATCTTGCCGAGGTTATGGTTCAGGCGCTGGACTTCCAGCCAGTTGCCGTCCGGATCGACCATGCGCCACCAGGCCAGGTTGTCCAGCGCGGTGCCCCACAGCACGGCCTTCTTGCCGCCGGCGTTCATCGCCACGTTGCCGCCGATACAGGAGGCCTCGGCCGAGGTCGGGTCCACCGCGAACACCAGGCCGGCGGCGCTGGCGGCTTCCGCCACGCGGGCGGTGACCACACCGGCGCCGCACTGGATGGTGGCATGGGTGCCGGTCAGACCCGGCAGCTCGATGTATTCCACGCCGATGTGGCGGTCGAGTTTCTCGGTGTTGATTACCGCGCTGCGGCGGTCCAGCGGTACGGCGCCGCCGGTGTAGCCGGTGCCGCCGCCACGCGGAATGATGGTCAGCTCCAGCTCGATACAGGCGCGCACCAAGGGCGCAATCTCGGCCTCGGTATCCGGGCACAGCACCACAAACGGGTACTCGACGCGCCAGTCGGTGGCGTCGGTGACGTGCGACACGCGCGCCAGGCCGTCGAACAGGATGTTGTCGCGGCGGGTGATCTTCGCCAGCCGTTTCAGGATGGCGGCGCGCAGCTCGCGGGTTTCGCCGAACTGTTGTTCGAAGCTGTCCACCGCCACGTGGGCGGCGGCGATCATGCGGCCAACCTTGTCGTTGCCTTCGCGGCGTTTTTCCACCTCGGTGAGGCGGTGGCGCATGGCGCCCACCAGCGCGGTGAGGCGCTGCGGGTTGTCCAGCAGGTCATCCACCAGGTAGGGGTTGCGATCAACCACCCAGATGTCGCCCAGCACTTCGAAAAGCATACGGGCAGAGCGGCCTGTTTTCCGCTCTGCCCGTAGTTCTTCCAGTAAAAGCCACATCGGCTCGCCCAATAACCGGATGATGATCTCGCGGTCCGAATACGAGGTGTAGTTGTACGGAATTTCCCGTACCCGCTGCTGGGTGGTGGTGCTCATTTTGTCCCTGAACTTCGTCAAGTATTTGAAAACTGTTGCCAATGGTAGCTGAAATGCTGCGCCGCGAAAATTGACGCGCGCGGAAGGGTTATTTGCAGATTGTCGATTGCATCCCATCCGGACGGCGGTCAGACGGGCAAAATGTCGTCGGACTACTACAAAAACGGGTCGCAAAGGGGCTTGCAGCCTGTGTTTGCCATCCAGGCTCAGCGTTACCGGTTACTGGTCACCAGTAATGACATTGCGCTGAATAGGGGTGCATTTATTGCATTGCAACAAATGCAATATTGACCGTTGCCTGCCTAATTGTGGCGGCTTGTCGCCAGCGTCAATGCCAGTTGGGTGGCTTCGAACAGGCTGCCGGGGTCGGCGCGGCCGCTGCCGGCCAGGTCCAGCGCAGTGCCGTGATCCACCGAGGTGCGGATGATGGGCAGGCCCAGGGTGATGTTGATGCCGGCGCCAAAGCTGGCGTGCTTGAGTACCGGCAGCCCCTGGTCGTGGTACATCGCCAGCACCGCATCGGCGGTGGCGAGCTTGTCCGGGTTGAACAGGGTGTCGGCCGGCAGCGGGCCGATCAGTTGCATGCCTTCCGCCCGCAGCGCGGTCAGCACCGGCTCGATGGTGTCGATCTCTTCGCGTCCCATGTGGCCGCTTTCGCCGGCGTGCGGGTTGAGGCCGGCCACCAGGATGCGCGGTGCGGTAATGCCGAATTTGCGCACCAGGTCGGCATGCAGGATACGGATCACCGCTGTCAGCCCATTGTGGGTGATGGCATCCGGCACCGCACGCAGTGGCAGGTGGGTGGTGGCCAGCGCCACGCGCATGCCGCCGCCGGCCAGCATCATCACCACCAGCGGGGTGTGGGTGCGCTCGGCCAGGTATTCGGTATGGCCGGAGAACGGCACGCCGGCCTGGTTGATCACGCCCTTGTGTACCGGCGCGGTGACCATGGCGGCGAATTCGCCGCGCACGCAGCCGTCGATGGCGGCATCCAGCGTCGCCAGCACGTAGCGGCCGTTGGCCGCATCCAGCTGTCCGGCGATGGCGGGTGCGGCCAGCGGTACATGCAGCACTTCCAGTACGCCTGGAGCCGGGTTGGCCGCAGGCTGGTAGTCCTGCAGCTGCACGCTCAGCTGCAGCTGGGCGGCGCGTTGCTGCAGCAGTTGCTTGTCGGCGATCAGCACCAGCCGGGCAGGCAGGGCCAGCTCGGCCAGGCGCAGTACGATATCGGGACCGATGCCGGCCGGCTCGCCGGTAGTGATAGCCAATACGGGAAGGGACGGATTCATGGTGTGGCAGCCAAGGTCAGTACGGCCGGACGGGCCGGCAACGCAGAAACAGTCCGGCCGGGGCCGGCGGTGCTCAAACAGACAGGGCCGGCCTAGGCCGGCCCTGGAGGGCTTACTTCTCGATCAGGCGATCATCGATAAAAGCACCGGAGCGCAGTTGCTCCAGCCAGTCGGTGTAGCCCTGCTCCATCTTGCGCTGGCGCAGCTGCTGTTTCAGCGCCAGGCGTTCGCGGTCTTCGCTGACGTTCTGGCTGCGTACTTCATCGACGCGGATCAGGTGCCAGCCGAACGGCGACTTGATCGGTTCGCTGACCTGGCCGGCGGACAGGGCGAGGTAGGCGCGTTGGAAGTCCGGCACCATGTCGCCTTCCGATACCCAGCCCAGATCGCCGCCCAGGGCGGCGGAGCCGTCCTCGGAGAACTGTTTGGCCAGGTCCTCGAACTTGGCGCCACGCTTCAGGCGGTCCTGCACTTGCAGGATGCGGGTGTAGGCGTCGGCTTCGGAGGTGGCTTCGTTGGTCTTGATCAGGATGTGGCGCACCTTGTGCTGCTGCACGAATTGCGGCGCGCTGTCATTGCGCTTTTCCACCAGCTTGAACAGGTACAGGCTGCCACTGGCACGCACGATGTCGGTGACTTCGCCGACTGGCAGCTTGTCCAGCATCTGGATGAAGTCGGCCGGCAGCGCATTGGCGCTACGCCAGCCCAGGTCGCCGCCTTGCAGCGCGTTGGGGGCTTCGGAGTAGCTGGCGGCCACCTGCGCGAACGGCTTGCCGGCTTTCAGTTCGGCGGCGGCCTTCAGCAGTTTCTGGCGGCGCTGTTCAATCTGCGCGACATCGGCACGCTCCGGCACGTTCACCTGGATTACCGCCAGGTAGTATTCGGTATGCTTGCTGGCGATCGCGCTTTTCAGTACCTGGTCTACTTCCTGATCGCTGACACTGACGCGGCTGGCCAGCTCGCGCTCGCGGATGCGTTGCAGCAGCATGTCCTTGCGTACCTGCTCGCGCAGCTGTTCCAGGGTGATGCCGTCTTTGGCCAGCAGGGTGCGCAGGCCCGGCAGGTCGGTCTTGTTCTGCTGTGCCACGCTCTGCACGGCGTTATCCAGCTCCAGCTCGCCGATGCGGATGCCGTTGTTGCTGGCGAATTGCAGCTGCAGTTGCTCGTTGATCATCTGGTCCAGCACCTGGCGGGCCAGCAGGTCTGCCGACGGCAGACCGATGTTCTGGCGCTGCAGGTTGGCGGTCACTTCCTGCTGGCGCTTGGTCAGGTCGGATTGGGTGATCACGCTGTTGTTGACTACCGCCACGATGCGGTCGGCGGTACTGATGGCAAACGCCGGCGTGGCCAGGCCGGCGATCAGGCCGGCGGCAAGGAGAAGCTTTTTCATTCGGTATCCGCAATGTTGTTGATATTGCTGTAGCCCGGAATGGCCAGGCGCAGCGTTTCCATGGGGTTGTTGCCGATGCTGCTGAGGTCTTTCAGCTCCAGCTGCAGGAACACCGCATTCTTGTACTGGCTAACGTCGGTCAGATAGCGTTCGTTGACGACCCGCACGATCCAGCAGCCCTGGTTGTATTCCACCCCGGCCAGGCGCTGCAGCACTTTCTTGTCCTGCAGCGAGTAGTTCTGGCGCGCCACCGCGTACCAGTTGCGGGCGATCGGCCACTGGCCGGCGATATCGATGGTGCGCAGCGGGCCGTAGTTGCCGTCGTTGTCCAGCAGCTCGTTGCGGCCAAAGCGGTAACGCAGGCTGAGCGTCTTGCCCGCAGCCGGGCTGTAGCGCAACTGGGTGCTGAAGCGCTCGGTCTTGCCCAGCGACTGGTTGTACTGATAGGTAGCGTCCAGGCGCAGTGCCCGGGTCAGATCGCCGCCAACAGTGGACAGGATGTCGGAGCTGTTCTCGCTGCGCTTGGATTCTGCACCACTGAGGGTGATGTCGTCATCGTTCAGGTAGAAGCGTTGACCAATGCCCACCCGCAGGCGTTCCAGACCGTTGCTGTTATCCAGCAGGCGGCTGGTGAGCGCGGTGGTGACCTGCTTGGCGGCATTGATGCGGTCATAGCCGGAGAAACGGTTTTCGCTGAACAGCTGGGCGAAGCTCAGGTCGTTTTCCGAGGTGTCGAAGTTGGGCAGATTGCTCTGGTCTACACGCGGGATGTGCACGAAATAAATGCGCGGCTCCAGCGTCTGGGTAAAGTTCTGACCCTGCAGCTGGGTGTCGCGCTCGAAGGTCAGGCCGCTGTCCAGCGTGGTGATCGGCAGGGTGCGGTCCAGCGTGTTGGCCGCATTGCCGTTGTAGGCGTCCAGCTGGTAGCGGGTGTGGTGCAGCCCGAACTTGGCCTGGAAGAAGCCCCACGGTTTGTCCACGCCCCAGCTCACGCTGGGGTAGGCCACCGTGCGCCAGCCATCCTGCAGATCGCGGTGCTCGAAGCGGGTGATTTCGCTTTCCAGGTTGGCAGTAATGCCCCACCGCGTCTTGCTGCTGGTGATGGCCAGTTTCGGCACGCGCGCATATTGCTCTGTGCCACCGGCCAG
Source organism: uncultured Vogesella sp. (assembly GCA_946479405.1). Next base: position 4,485 of record CAMLGD010000109.1, on the reverse strand, counting down.
CGTCTGGTAGCGCGAGCTGCTGAGGTTGAAGTTGGCCCAGCCCGGGTTGTAGTTGATCCAGGCTTCACGCAGCAGGCTGCTGCTGGTGGCGGCGGTGCTGCTGTTGCCAAAATCGTCGTAGTAGTCTTCGTCCGACACATAGCGGCCGTTCAGGCCGAAGGTGGTTTGTGCATTCAGCGTCTGGGTGTGTTCCAGCGCCCACAGCGAGCGGTTGCTGTCGGTCTTCTTGTCGTTCGGCAGCTGCTCGGTATAGATCTTGCCGCTGTAGTCCGGCTGCAGGTAGCGCCCCTCCAGTCCCAGCATCAGGCCGCGCTGTTCGATGTAGCGCGGGGTGATGGTGGCATCGTAGTTGGGGGCGATGTTCCAGTAGTACGGCAGCGCCAGTTCCAGGCCGTCGCTGCCGGTGGTGATGGTGGGGAACAGCAGCCCGCTCTTGCGGCCGCCATCCAGCGGGAAGTCCATCCACGGCGTGTACAGGATGGGCACGCCTTCGAACTCCAGCCGCGCATGCTTGGCCACGCCGACGTTGCGACCGTAGTCCAGGTCGATGGTGCCGGCCTTCAGGTACCAGGAATCATCACCGGGGGCGCAGGTATTGGCGCGGGTGGTCTGCAGCTGATAGTTGCCCTTGCCCTGCATCTCCAGGCCGGCGGCATGGCCGCGCAGCACGCGCTTGCCCTGGCCGAAGGCGAAATCGGCATTGCGGGCGCTGCCGGTATCGGTGGCCAGATAGGCTTCCAGTGCGTCCGCCTCCACCGTGCCCTCCGGCTGGCGCATGCGGGCGCGGTCGCCGGCGCGCACCAGCTGCTTGTCGACGTAGTATTCCAGCCAGTCGGCTTCGAATTGCTGGTTGTCACGGGTGGCCTTGACCGAGCCGGTGGCGCGCAACTGGCTGTCCATCTGGCCAGAGATGGTATCGGCCTCCACCTGCAGCGCGCCCGCCTTGATGGTCTCGGCCAGCACAGCGGGGGAGAGGAACAGTGGCAGCAGGGCTGCAGTCAGCGGGGCGAGACGGAAGCGGGAGAACATGGATGGCATCAGCCTGTCGGTGAGTGTGGGGGCTGGTGAAAGCGGGTTACAATCGCGTCATTGTACCCAATTTGCCGATATACGCGACTATGCAGCGACTCGAAGCCCTCAAGGCGTGGTTGGCCACGCAGTTTCCCGGTCTGGACATCGCGGTGGAATTCGCCGCCGCCGATGCCGACTTCCGCCGTTACTTCCGCGCCATCTTCCCGGATGGCAGCAGCCGCATCGTGATGGATGCACCGCCGGAGCAGATGAACACCGATCCGTACGTGGCGGTGCGTGATGTGTTGGCACCTGCGGCCAACGTGCCGGCCATCGAGCGGCGCGACCGCGAGCAGGGCTTCATGCTGCTGCAGGATCTGGGCAAGGTCACCTTCCTCGCCGCCCTGCAGCACGACGAGCGCGAACTGGTGCACAAGCACCTGCTGCTGGAAGCCATCGACACCCTGATCGAGATCCAGAAGATCAGCCAGCCGAACGTGTTGCCGGAATACGACCATGCGCTGCTGCTGCGCGAGGTTAGCCTGTTTCCGGAGTGGTTTGCCGCCAAGGAACTGGGCAAGCCGTTCACCTATGCCCAGCGCCAGCGCTGGGATGCGGCGCTGCAAGTGCTGCTGCCGCGCATCGAGGCGCAGGCCAAGGTGTATGTGCACCGCGATTTCATCGTGCGCAACCTGATGCTCACCGCGGATCGCCCCGGCGTGCTGGACTTCCAGGATGCGGTGTACGGCCCGATCAGCTACGACCTGGTGTCGCTGCTGCGTGATGCCTTTATCGGCTGGGACGAGGAGTTCGTACTCGATCTGGTGGTGCGCTACTGGGAGAAGGCGCGCGCCGCCGGCCTGCCGGTGCCGGAACAGATCGACGATTTCTACCGCGATTTCGAGTGGATGGGTGTGCAGCGTCACCTCAAGGTGGCCGGCATCTTCGCCCGTCTGTACCACCGCGATGGCAAGGACAAATACCGCGGCGAGATCCCGCGCTTCATCAAGTACCTGAAGAAGACCACCCGCCGCTACAGCGAGCTGGCACCGCTGTACCAGCTGATCGTGGAGCTGGTGGGGCTGGACGCGGACGACAACGACGACAGCATCCAGTCGGTGTTCAGCGCCACCCGGCTGGCGTCGGATCAGTAAGCGCCCACCCGCAACCGTTGCCACCCACCCTCCGGCATGACCCCGGGCGCCGCGCTGCAGCGCGGTGTTTGTGGTGGGATGTGGCACAACAAAAAGCCTGACACATGAAAGCGATGATCCTTGCCGCCGGTCGCGGCCAACGCATGCGGCCGCTGACCGACCACACCCCGAAACCACTGTTGCCAGTGGGCGGGCAGCCGCTGATTGCCTGGCACATCCAGCACCTGGCCGCCGCCGGCTTCAGCGACATCGTCATCAACCATGCCTGGCTGGGCGACAAGATCGAAGCCACGCTGGGCGACGGTAGCCGCTACGGCGTGCGCCTGACCTACTCGCGCGAAAAGAGCGCGCTGGAAACCGCCGGCGGCATCGCCACCGCGCTGCCGCTGCTGGGCGACAGCCCGTTCGTGGTGGTGAATGGCGACGTGCTGACCGATGTCGACTTTACCGCCCTGCGGCCAACGTTGGCCGCACTGGATGGCGCCCGCCACCTGGCACACCTGCTGCTGGTGGCCAACCCGCCGCATCATCCGGGCGGCGACTTTGGCCTGCTGCCGGATGGTCACCTGTCCGGCAATGCCACCGACGGCATCGGCCTGACCTTTTCCGGCATCGGCCTGTACCACCCGGCGCTGTTCGCCGCCATCCCGGCCCACCAGCCGGCCAAGCTGGCGCCGCTGCTGCGCGAAGCCATGGCGCGCGGCCAGGTGAGCGGCGCGCGCCACTACGGCCTGTGGCTGGACGTGGGCACGCCGGAGCGGCTGGCGGAGGCCGACGCCATCGCCCGGGGCTGGCTGCCGGCGTGAAGCGTCGCATTCTCGGCATCGATCCGGGCAGCCGCATCACCGGCTTCGGCGTCATCGACATCCTTGGCAACCAGCGGCTGTATGTAGCCTCCGGCGCCATCCGCACGCCGCAGGGCGCCACGCTGGCCGAGCGCATCAAGGTGCTGGTGCACGGCATTCATGAAGTGATCGACACCTACCAGCCCACCGAGTCGGCGCTGGAGCAGGTGTTCGTCAACGTCAACCCGGCGGCCACGCTGATGCTGGGCCAGGCGCGCGGCGCCTGCATGACCGCGCTGGTGCTGCGCGACCTGCCGGTGGCCGAGTACACCGCGTTGCAGGTGAAGCAGTCGGTGGTGGGGCAGGGCAAGGCGCCCAAGGAGCAGGTGCAGTACATGGTGGTGCGCATGCTGGACCTGTCCGGTACGCCGCAGGCCGACGCCGCCGACGCGCTGGCGGTGGCGCTGACCCATGCCAACCACAGTGGTGGCGCCATCGGCAAACTGGCGCTGCAGGGGCTGAAGGTGCGCGGCGGCCGCCTGGTGTAGCCGCCGGTTTATAAAACAAAGCCCTTTCGCTGCGCGGAAGGGCTTTGTTTTATAAACCGGCAGGCAGTCGATGCAAGCACCTGGCTGGCGCGGCCCGGCTTTGCCGGGTCCGGCAGAGTCCGGGCAAAGCACGCTGTCAGTAGCCTGGCCAGCTGCTGCTGCGCCGCCACGCTTTCTTGCCCGCGGCCAAGGTTGGCCGCAACAATGTTGCCCACACTGTTGTCATCAAAAAATACTGGAGCTTGCCATGTGGAACGACTACGCCATTGCCCGCGCCTTGCACGTGCTGGCCATTCTGCTGTGGGTGGGCGGCGTGGCCTTTGTCACCGTGGTGCTGATTCCGGCCATCCGCCGCCATATTCCGGAGCAGCAGCAATACACGCTGTTCGAGACCGTGGAACACCGCTTCGGCGCTCAGGCGCGGCTGTGGGTGCTGCTGGCGCTGGCAAGCGGGCTGTGGATGCTGCACGCCACCGCCGGCTGGGCGCGGCTGCTGGATACCGGCTGGCTGCAACTGATGCTGGCGGCGTGGCTGCCATTCTTCCTGATGCTGTTTCTGCTGGAGCCGCTGTTCATCCACCGCTGGTTGCGCAACAAGGCTGCCCGTGACCCGGCCGGCAGCATGCGCCTGCTGCAGTGGCTGCACGTGGGCCTGCTGGCGCTGACGCTGGCCGCCGCCGTGGCCGGCGTGGTGGGCGCGCACGGCGGCTGGCGCTTCTAGCTGCAGAGTGCATGACACTCTGCTTTGCGGTATACCGTGCACATGCACACATCCATTCATCCTGCCGAGCCGGCCTATGCCGCGCTGGCGGTTCACCCGGCACGCTGGCTGCTGGCCACGCGTCCGGCTTTCCTGACCCTTACCCTGGGCGGCGTGCTGCTGGGCTTTGCCGCCAGTGGCGACGCGCTGCGGCATGGTTGGCCGCAAGCGCTGCTGGCCTTGCTGCTGGCGCTGCTGTGCCACGCGGCGGTGAACGTGATCAACGA
>CAMLGD010000108.1 GCA_946479405.1 uncultured Vogesella sp. | reverse complement strand
ACAAGCAGCAGGATGCACTGCTGCTGGACAAGACCGGCGCCGACGCCGGCTTCTTTGTCGGTAAGTGCGAGCAGCTGGTGGCACTGTGGGATCTATTCGAGAAAGAGCCGGATGAAGCGGCGCCACCAATCGCGAAGTGGGTGACGCGACGACTGGACGGTAAGGGCGACTACATTTTCTCCGCCTCGCCGGTGAGCGCCGCCGCCAGCCTGGCCGCCACGTTGTGGCGACGGGTGTCCGGCGCCCTGCTCACCTCCGCCACGCTGCGATCGCTGGGCAACTTCGACCTGTTGCTGTCGCAGACCGGGTTGAAATGGCTGCCGGAAGTCACCTGCGTGGCACTGGATTCACCATTCAATTTCAGCGAACAGGGCGAGCTGTACCTGCCACCGTTGGCCGCCACGCCGAAAGATCCCTCTGCGCATACCCAGGAGATCATCAACTGGCTGCCGCGGCTGATCGACAGCAGTGAAGCGGTGGGCACCCTGGTGCTGTTCACCTCGCGCAAGCAGATGAACGAGGTTGCCGACGGGCTGGCGCCCAGCCTGCGCGAGCACATCCTGGTGCAGGGCGAACTGCCCAAGGCGGTGATACTGGAGCGGCATTACAGCGCGCTGAAGGAAGGGCGCGCCAGCGTGCTGTTCGGGCTGGACTCGTTCTCGGAAGGTCTGGACTTGCCGGGCGAGGCATGCGTGCACGTAATCATCGCCAAGCTGCCGTTTGCCATGCCGGACGATCCGGTTGGCCGCACACTGGCTCGCTGGATCGAAAAACGTGGCGGCAACCCGTTCGTGGAACTGACCGTGCCGGAAGCGTCCATCAAGCTGGTGCAGGCGGTAGGCCGCCTGATCCGCACCGAGAGCGACTATGGCCGGGTCACCATCCTGGATAACCGCATCGTGCGGCAAAGCTACGGCAAGAAACTACTCGCCTCGCTACCGGCGTTCAAACGAATCTGACATAGCTGCTATTAGGGAAAGCCGCCGATTTTGCGCGTGTCGCCAAGGCGGTTTTCAGTTAAAATTGAGGGTAAACCCGCTTGCCTGTCAGCAAAATCAGCACACAGCGTTCCACATAAAATAAAGACAGGTCACGGACAGAGACCACACCCACAAGAACAAGCGCCCGGTTACGTCATGATCTGCAATCCCTACGAAATTGTAATTCAAGGTATCACCTCCGAAGGCCGTACCTTCCGCCCCAGCGACTGGGCAGAACGCCTGGCCGGCATCCTGTCCTCGTTCGGCGACGACCAGAAACTGGCTTATCACCAGTTTGTGCGCCCGATGCTGCTGGACGGCGTGCGCTGCGTGGCCGTCGACAAGAAAATGGAAAAACTGCATCCGCCAGTGTTCCGTTTCCTGATGGACTTTGCCAAGGACAACGACCTGCGCATTGTCGATTGCCGCACCCTGATCGACGAAGTCTACCCCAACCAGTTTCTGGCCTGAGTCCGGCCACAGACCGATACAGCGGGCGCCCAGTGCGCCCGTTGCTACTTAGTATTTGTTATCATTGCCCTTTACTCATCAAGCGATTACAGCATGTCCATCGTCATCAAGAATCAGGAAGACATCGAAAAAATGCGCATCGCCGGCCGCCTGGCCGCCGAAGTGCTGGACTACATCACCCCGTTCGTGAAGCCTGGTGTCACCACCGAAGAACTGGACAAGCTCTGCCACGATTACATGGTGAACGTACAGGGCACCATCCCGGCACCGCTGAACTACGCCCCGGATGGCGGTACCCCGTATCCGAAGTCGATCTGCACTTCGATCAACCATGTGATCTGCCACGGCATTCCGGACAACAAGCCACTGAAAAAGGGCGACATCGTCAACCTGGATATCACCGTAATCAAGGATGGCTACCATGGCGACACCAGCCGCATGTTCTATGTGAGCGAAGTCAGCGACTTTGCCCGCCGCCTGTGCAAGGTGACCTACGAGTGCATGTGGAAAGGCATTGAGAAGGTAAAACCGGGTGCGCGCCTGGGCGATATCGGCAACGTAATCCAGCGTCACGCCGAAGCTGCCGGCTACAGCGTGGTACAGGAATTCTGCGGCCACGGCATCGGCAAGAAATTCCACGAAGAACCGCAAGTGCTGCACTACGGCCAGCCAGGCACCGGCCTGGAACTGCAAGCCGGCATGATCTTCACCATCGAGCCGATGATCAACCAGGGCAAACGTCACCTGCGCATGCTGCCAGATGGCTGGACTGTAGTGACCAAGGACCGCAGCCTGTCTGCACAGTGGGAGCACACCATTCTGGTAACCGAAACCGGCTACGAAATCCTCACTACCTCGGACGGCACGCCGCCCAAGCCGGTATTCAAGCACTAGCCAGAACCAACCGCGGCAGCAAGTGTCCCTCAATAAGGCGTGGCAAAAGCCACGCCTTATGCTTTGCGGGGCGCGAGATGCCCCGTGTCCCAGTGCGGCAGCAACGCCGCGGCCGAAGGAGCCACCGCATGACCACACAGCCGAGCATTATTGTTTCCAGCCTGGATTACGAGCGCCTGTCCGCCCTGCTTGCCGGTGAAGCCGGCCACAGCGAGACCGGCCGCGCACTGGAGGCCGAACTGGATCGCGCCGACATTGTGGAGCCGGAACAGATGCCGGCCAATGTAGTCACCATGAACAGCCGCGTCCGCTTCCGACTGGACAATGGCGAAGAAAAAGAACTGACCCTGGTTTACCCGCACGATGCCGACGACACGCCCCGGCACATCTCGGTGCTGGCCCCTATCGGCAGCGCACTGCTGGGCATGTCGGTTGGCCAGAGCATGGACTGGCCATTGCCTGGTGGCGGCCACACCGTATTGACCATCGATGCCGTCACTTACCAGCCAGAAGCTGCGGGCGAGCTGCATCGCTGAACCATGCGGCCAACGTTGGCCGCAATGCAAAACGGGCGACACAGGTCGCCCGTTTTGCTTGTTGGGTACCGACTTACCAGCAGCGCTTGATCATCGCCGCCAGCTGCACCAGCCGGCCATGGAAAAAGTGACCCGCCTCCGGAAACACGATCACCGGCAGCTGCTGCGGGCGCGCCCAGTCCAGCACCGCCGCCAGCGGAATCACCTCGTCCGCCTCGCCATGGATCACCAGCGTGTCTGCCGGCACGTGCGGAGTCGGAATCACGTACTTGCCCACCGCCACGCCCAGCAGCAACAGCTTGTCGGCGTCGATGCGCTCACGCACCCGCGCCGCCACAAAGCCGCCGAACGAGAACCCCACCAGCGCCAGCGGCAAGTCACCCTGCTCGCTCTTGGCATGGGCAACCACCGCCAGCACGTCGTCCACTTCGCCATTGCCATGGTCGTGTTCGCCATCGCTGCCCCCCACACCGCGCAGGTTGGGCAGGTAGCAGGTATAGCCCAACTGTGACAGCGCCTTGGCCGCGGTCTGGATCACCTTGTTGGTATTGGTGCCGCCTTGGGTAGGATTGGGGTGGCAGATCACGGCGATGCCGGTGGTATCGCCCACCGCTGGAATGACGATGGTTTCAAGCTTGCCGACCGGGCCGGCGATATCGAGTTTCTGCAGCGCCTTCAACATCAGATCTTCAGCCTTTCCACCACTTCACCCGCCACCATGTGGCGCTCGATGATCTCGTCGATGTCTTCCTTGTCGATGAAGGTGTACCAGGCCTCCTGCGGGTAGACCACCATCACCGGACCATTATCGCAGCGCCCCAGGCAGCCGGCCTTGTTGACGCGGATCTTGCCGTCGCCGGCCAGGCCGCGCGCCTTGATCTGGTCTTTCATGTAGCCCAGCAACTCGCTGGCGCCGTGGTTGTTGCAGCAGTCCTCGCCGGCGGCGCGCTGGTTGCAACAGATGAATACATGCTTATCGAAAAAGCTCATCGCCATTCCTTGCGTTGCTGCGGCCAACCCTGGCCGCATGCTGATTAACCGTCGGCGTCTGCCCAGCCGGCCACGCCGTGTACTGCCGCGTTGTCGAACTTGGCATACATGCCGATGAAGGCCAGCCGTACCCGGCCCACCGGGCCGTTACGATGCTTGCCGATAATGGCTTCGGCCAGCCCCTTGTCCGGGGAGTCCGGGTTGTAGTACTCGTCGCGGTACATGAAGATGATCAAGTCCGCATCCTGTTCCAGGGCACCGGATTCACGCAAGTCGGACATCATCGGCCGCTTGTCGGTACGCTGCTCCACCGCACGCGACAGCTGCGACAGCGCAATCACCGGCACCTGCAGCTCCTTGGCCAGACCTTTCAGGCCACGCGAGATTTCGCCCAGTTCGGCGGTACGGTTATCGCCACGGCCGGAGCCGGTCATCAGCTGCAGGTAGTCGATTACGATCAGGCCCAGCTTGCCGCCATGCTGCCGCGCCAGGCGGCGGGCACGGGCACGCAGTTCCAGTGCGGTCAGGCCCGGGGTTTCGTCGATGTACATCGGCGCCTCGGACAGCTTGCCGATGGCGTAGGTCAGCTTCTGCCAATCCTCGTCACCCAGCTTGCCGGTACGCAGCACGTGCTGGTCCAGCCGCCCTACCGAGCCCAGCATACGCATCACCAGCTGCGCGCCCCCCATTTCCATGGAGAACACCGCCACCGGCAGGTGCGCTTCCACCGCCACGTGCTCGGCGATGTTCATCGAGAACGCGGTTTTGCCCATCGACGGGCGACCGGCGACGATGATCAGGTCACCCGGCTGCAGACCGGAAGTCTTGGCGTCCAGGTCGGTAAAGCCGGTGGGAATACCGGTCACTTCGTCCGGGTTCTCGCGGCTGTACAGCATGTCGATGCGCTCCACCACTTCCTTCAGCAGCGCCGGCATTTCCAGGAAGCCCTGCTTGGCCTTGGCGGTGGATTCGGCGATCTGGAACACCTTGCCTTCGGCATCGTCCAGCAGCTGCGCCGCATCGCGGCCCTGCGGGTTGTAGGCCGCCTCGGCGATCTCGGTACCCACCTGCGCCAGCGCCCGCATGATGGAACGCTCGCGCACGATCTCGGCATAGCGGCGGATGTTGGCCGCAGACGGCGTGTTCTGCGCCAGCGAGGCCAGGTAGGCAATGCCACCGATGCTGGCCAGCTCGTTGCTCTTGTCCAGGCTTTCGGACACGGTCACCACGTCGGCCGGGCGCGCCATGTCCACCATGCGCGCCATGTGCTTGAAGATCAGTCGGTGGTCGTGACGGTAGAAGTCGCCATCGGTCAGCAGGTCGGCGATTTTTTCCCACGAGCTGTTGTCCAGCAGCAGGCCACCCAGCACCGATTGCTCGGCCTCGATGGAGTGCGGCGGCGTGCGGATGGCACTGACGCTCGCATCGTTGATATCGAATTCGCTCATAACACCTGGCAGTCGGAAATCAGGACAGGGCTGACCGCGGCCAACCCTGAAGGAAGAAACTGAAGAAGCGTGATTCTAGCAGTTTTTGCCGGCAACAAAGCCGGAAGACCACGCCCATTGAAAGTTGTAACCACCCAGCCAGCCGGTGATATCTACCACCTCGCCGATGAAGTACAGCCCAGGCACATCGTTGGCCATCATGGTCTTGGACGACAGCGCCTTAGTGGATACGCCACCACGGGTGACTTCGGCCTTCTTGTAGCCCTGGGTGCCATTGGGCAGTACCCGCCAGTTATGCAGTGTCTCGGCTAGCTGGCGACGCTTCTTCGGTGCCAGCTCCTTGCCGCGCACATTCGCCTCCTGCGCCGCCAGCCAAGCGTCGGCAAAGCGCTTCGGCCAGCCCAGCTCGCCCATGGCATTGGCCAGCAGTTGCTCGCTGCCGGCACGCTCCTCCAGCCAGGCGTCGGCGTCGATATCCGGCAACAGGTCGATAATGATTTCCTGCCCCGGCTGCCAGTAGCTGGAAATCTGCAGGATCGCCGGCCCGGACAGGCCCTTGTGAGTGAACAGCACATTCTCACGGAACCGCACCTTGCCGATGCGCACCTCGGCATCCAGCGACACCCCGGCCAGCGGTGCAAAGCGCTCGGCATCGTCCACATGGAAGGTCAGCGGCACCAGCGCTGGCGCCAGCGGCGTCAGCGGCAGGCCGAATTGCTCGGCGAGCTGGTAACCCAGCGGCGTGGCACCGATCTGCGGGATGGACAGCCCGCCGGTGGCCACCACCAGCGACTCGGCACTGAAACTGCCGAGCGAGCTACTCACCACAAAACCGGCCTCGCTGCGGCCAACCTGCTCGATACGCACGCCCATGCGGCGGTCGACATTGGCTGCACGGCATTCGCTATCCAGCATGTCGATAATCTGCTGGCTGCTATCATCACAAAACAGCTGGCCGAGCTTTTTTTCGTGGTAGGCAATGCCATAGCGCTCCACCAGCGCGATAAAGTCACGGGCGGTGTATTGCGCCAGCGCCGAACGGCAAAAATTGGGATTGTCCGACACGTAGCAGTCGTGCCGAGCCTGCAGATTGGTGAAATTGCTGCGTCCGCCGCCGGAAATGCGGATTTTTTCCGCCAGTTTCTCGGCGTGATCCAGTAGCAGCACCCGGCGCCCACGCTGGCCCGCGGTCGCTGCACACATCATGCCAGCCGCGCCGGCACCCAAGACAATGACATCGAAATGCACACCCAGAACCTTTAGTCTAGTGATTTGGTCAACAATTGGCGCATTCGCCCAATTACAGTAAACTTCAACGGTCTAACAGCGCATGCTGTTTTACTTTTCAACCCTGGAGAGCACGATGGAACACAAACTGCCCGAACTCCCGTACGCCCTGGATGCCCTGGCGCCGATCATTTCCAAAGAAACCCTGGAATTCCACTACGGCAAGCATCACCAGACCTACGTTACCAACCTGAATAACCTGATCAAGGGCACCGAGTTCGAGAACGCCTCCCTGGAAGAGATCGTGAAGAAATCCTCCGGCGGCATCTTCAACAACGCCGCCCAGGTGTGGAACCACACCTTCTACTGGTTCGGTCTGGCCCCGAATGCGGCCGGCGAAGAGCGCAAACCGGCTGGCGCACTGGCTGACGCCATCAACGCCAAGTGGGGCTCGTTCGACGAATTCAAGAAAGCGTTTGCCGCCTGTGCCGTTGGCACTTTCGGCTCCGGTTGGGCCTGGCTGGTGAAAGGTGCCGATGGCAGCCTGGACCTGGTTTCCACCAGCAACGCCGCCACCCCGCTGACCACCGACAAGAAAGCGCTGCTGACTTGCGACGTGTGGGAACACGCTTACTACATCGACTACCGCAACAGCCGCCCGAACTACATGGAAGGCTTCTGGAAGCTGGTGAACTGGGACTTCGTAGCCCAGAACTTTGCCGCCTAATCCATCAGCCGAGCAATAAAAAAGGCCCCTTGCGGGGCCTTTTTTCATTCAGCCGGCGTCTGGTTGATCAGCACCTTGTGCTTCTGGCGCAGCTGTTCCAGATACGCAACCAACATATTGTTGGCCGACAGCTCGGACAGCAGACCACCCAGCTGGTTAGCCTCCGCCGGGCTGAGCGCCTGCGCTGCCTGTACCTTGTCCACCCGATAGATGACAAACTCGCCGCTATCGCGCTTAAGGCCGGCAAAGCCCGGCAGTTGCTTGCCCGCCACAGCAAAGATGGCACGCACATCACCCGGTGGCACCTGACCCGGTGCGCGGCGTGACAGCGACTGGCTGGCACTCCAGGCTTGCGCATCCGCCCCCTTGCCGGCCTTCAGTTCTGCCAACAGTGCCTGGCCACGCTGCGCGGCCAACTTGCCACCTTCACGCGCCAACAGCTCCGCTTTCACCTGTTCCGACACTTCGGCCAGCGGTTTCTGCCGTGCCGACTGATGTTCGGCCATGCGCACCACCGCCAGCGTGTTGTTCCCCAGATCCACTGGCTCGCTATTGTGCTTACCCTTCAGCACGTCATCGCTGAACGCAGCATCCAGCAGCTTGCGGTTTCCCAGCACCGCGTCGCCAGCCTTACCGCTACGCGGCAGCGCATCACTGTGTTGCACAGTCAGCCCCAGGGCTTCCAACCCCTTCAGCGAGTCACCCTGCTGGTAGGCAATCTCCGCCAGTTTCTCGGCACTGCTACGGAATTGTGCCGCCGCCTTCTGCTGCTGCAGCTTGGCAATCACCGCCGGCTTCTGCGCCTCGAAATCAACACCCTTGATGTCGTTGAGCTTCAGGATGTGGTAGCCATACTCGGTTTCCACCACTTCGCTGATCTGGCCTTTCTGCATGCGGAAGGCCACGTCCTCAAACGGCTTGGTCATGGCACCGTGACCGAACATGCCCAGATCACCACCGTTGGCCGCAGAACCCGGATCCTGGGACCTGGCCTTGGCGATGTCGGCAAACTGTGCAGGATTGGCGCGCAGCTGCTTGAGAATCGCCTCCGCCTCCGCCTTGACCTTGGCCTTCTCGGCCGCGGGGGCACCCTTGCTCACCGTAAGCAGAATATGGGACACATCGCGCTGCTCGCCACCGAACTCGGCACTATTCTTGTCGAAGTAGGCCTTGGCATCGGCATCGCTGACCTGCACACCCTGCGCCAGCTGCGCCTGTGACAGCAGCACGTAATCCAGCTTGACGGTTTCCTCGGCCTTGAAGCGCTTGAGGTTGGCCTCGTAATAGGCCTTGAGCATGGCATCGTCCAGCTTCACGCTGGCAGCAAACTGTTCCGGCTTCAGCACCAGTTGGCGCACATCACGCGCCTCGGTCATCATCGCCGCCATGCGCGTCTGCAGGGTGCGGGAGACAAACTGGCCATTCAGAAACGGCGCCACCTGAGCTTGCAGCAGCAGATCGCGGCTTACCTGCGCCTCAAAGGTAGCAGCATTCATATTGCGTGCCGCCAGAAACTCCTGATAGCGGGCCGGGCTGAACTTGCCCCCCTCTTGAAAGCCGGGCACACCGGCTATCACCGCACGCAGCTGCGCCGGCGACACCGCCAGGTGCGAGCTACGAGCCTCTGCCAGCAGCATTTCCTGACGGATCAGGTTTTCCAGCACAGCCTGGCGCGATGCCGCATTGGCCGGCTGATCCTGCATCTGGCGCTCGACATCACGCTTGTAAATCTTGGCATCCCCAACCTTGGCCAGGTATGGATCATCAACCGCAGCAGTGTAGCTGCCCACGCCAAAGCCGACGAAAGTCAGGGCAACCGCCCCCAGGATGATCTTGATGGCAGCGTTGTTGTTATGGACGAAATCAAACATGGCGTATGGGGTCTTACAAAAGAACAAGGTGAACGGCGGGCCGTTCACCTTGTATGTTATCTGATGGAGCCTCGTGACCAGCAAGCCCCGGCCAGACTGTCGGACGACATCGCCATCCGAACGCTTACCGGGCCAGGCAATTACAGAGCGTCTTTCAGAGCCTTGCCGGCGCGGAATTTCGGAGACTTGGCAGCAGCAATGGTGATGGTCTCGCCGGTCTTCGGGTTACGACCACTACGTTCGGCACGTTCGCCAACGTAGAAAGTACCAAAGCCTACAACGGTGACAGTGTCGCCGGACTTCAGTGCGTCAGCAACGGCATCAATCATGCCGTCCAGCGCCTTGCCGGCAGCTGCTTTGGAAATGTCTGCCTTGGCGGCGATCGCGTCAATCAGTTCAGACTTGTTCACGTTAAGTCCCCTTTCGTCGTTCTCGGTGTACGGAGTACTGAATAAAACCGCTAGCTTTATAGCAAGGCCAAAATCCTTGTGTCAAGCGGCTTCCAGCGGGGTATTGGTATGTTTCCAGCCCCTCAGGAAGCCGATGCTAGCGCGCTTTCTCTGGCAAATCAAAACAATGCGTCATTAATGCGTCATTTGCACTGGCGCTGTCGCGGGATCACCAACAGGCGTAGCAATGGCGGCCATTTCAGCCGTCAAAGGCTCGGGTTCACGCTCAAGAGCCAATGCCAAAACTTCATCAATCCACTTCACCGGTAAAATTTCCAGCTTGTTCTTGATATTAGCTGGAATTTCCACCAGATCCTTCACATTGCCCTTGGGGATCAACGCACGTTTGATGCCACCGCGTTGCGCCGCCAGCAGTTTTTCTTTCAGACCGCCAATCGGCAGCACTTCGCCACGCAGGGTAATTTCCCCCGTCATGGCAACGTCCGCACGCACCGGGTTGCCGGTCAGTACCGAAACCAGCGCCGTGGTCATGGCAATGCCTGCAGACGGGCCATCCTTGGGCGTAGCCCCCTCCGGCACGTGGATGTGCATATCGTGCTTCTCGTAAAAGTCTGGCTTGATGCCAAGCTGACTGGCACGGCTGCGCACCACGCTCATCGCTGCGGTGATCGACTCCTGCATCACCTCGCCCAGCTGGCCGGTACGGATGATATTACCCTTGCCCGGCAACGCCACAGCTTCGATGGTAAGCAACTCGCCCCCCACCTCGGTCCACGCCAAGCCGGTCACCTGGCCGATACGGTTTTCTTCCTCCGCCAGACCGAAGTCGAAGCGGTGCACCCCCAGATACTTCTCCAGGTTCTTGGCATTCACCAGCGTTTTGCTGGTACCGGCAGTCTTTTTCTTCGATTGCACGGTCACCACCTTGCGGCAAATTTTGGCAATCTCGCGATCCAGACTACGTACACCTGCCTCTCGCGTGTAATAGCGCACGATATCGCGCAGTGCAGACTCATGGATCTGCAGCTCGCC
>CAMLGD010000107.1 GCA_946479405.1 uncultured Vogesella sp. | reverse complement strand
GACAGCCTGAGCGTGGACGGTGAAAAAATCGAGTTGCGCGGCACCCGTGGCGTGCTGGCGCAGCGCCCGTATGTGTGGATTCCGTCGCTGCGCGCCATCGCCGGCAACGTGGCGCTGTTCAGCGGCCTGCACGTGTGGACCGCCGACACCCAGCAGCCGGCCGAACGCCAGGCGTGGCTGGCGCAGCTGGACGAGATGGCCGCGCTCAAGCCCGCCATCGTGGTGCCCGGCCACATGGCTGCCGGCAGCGCGCTGGATGCCAGTGCCATCGGCTACACCCGCAACTACCTGCAGCGTTTTGACAGCGAGGCGGGCAAGGCCAACAATGCCGCCGAACTGATTGCCGCCATGCAGCGCGCCTACCCGCAGGCCGGCATGGGGCTGGCGCTGGACATCGGCGCCAAGGTGAATAAAGGTGAAATGAAATGGTAACGGCCAAGCTCCACTACTACTACGACCCGCTGTGCGGCTGGTGCTATGGCGCCGCGCCATTGCTGGCCGCCGCGGCCAACGTTGCCGGCCTCGCCATCGTGCTGCACGCCGGGGCGATGATGAGCGGACCGAACCGGCAGCCGGTCACGCCGCAATTGCGCCAGTACGTGATGGGGCACGATCAGCGCATCCAGCAGCTCACCGGCCAGCCGTTTGGCGATGCCTACTTCAACGGCCTGCTGCTGGATAGCGGCGCGGTGTTCGACAGCACGCCGCCGACGCTGGCGATCCTGGCGGCCGAGGCGCTGGGGATGGACGGGCTGAGCATGCTGCATCGCCTGCAGCAGGCGCATTACGTGGAAGGGCAGCGTATTGCCGAGCCAGCGGTGCTGCAGCAGTTGGCGCAGGAGCAGGGGCTGGATGGTGCGGCTTTTGCCGCCGAGTACCAGCGCCAGCAGAGCGAATTTGCCGCCCACGTTGGCCGCAGCCACCGCGACATGGCGGCCCACGGCCTGCGCGGCTTCCCCTCGTTGCTGCTGGAGCTGAATGGCCGCCTGCAGCGGCTGGAGCTGTCGCCGTATCTGGGCAAACCGGAAGCGTTTGCCGGCTACCTGCAGGGCCTGCTGGCTGGCGCCGGCAGCACGGCAGGGGTTGAGGCGCCGTTCTGCACGCCGGACGGCTGCCAGTAAGTTGCGCCTGGGCAGGGCGGTCGCCCGGATAAGCCCAAAGCTGTTCCCCGGATGCGCTTTGCCCACCCTGCGCTTGCTACCGTGTCCGCAAGAAAAAACCGCTAACTGCTGATCGCAGCTGGCGGTTTTTTTGCGGCCAATGTTGGCAGTGGCTGGGCGCTGCTACCAGAACCTCGCCGCGTACCTGAACCAAGGCACCGACGCAGACAGTGCAAAAGCACGGCAAGGAGGCGCAACGCTGGATCAGGGGTCTGGTTAATGGCGCTTACCGCGCCACCGCCTGCAGATGCGAGCCGAGCACGCCTTCGGTAGCGGCCAGTGGCTGGCCGGCCTGCACCGCGGCGATCCAGTCGGCGGTGCTGGCCACCGCGGCAAAGCCGGTCTGCATCACCACCGTGAACACGCGGTGAATTTCCTCGGCGCTGGCGCTGCCGGCGCGGTTGCGGTAGGGCAGCGAGCCGCTGGCGTCGCTCAGCAGTTCCACCTGCCAGCCGTCGTGGCTGGCGTGTATCGCCGTGGAAGCATCGCAGTTGTGCGTCATGTAGCCGACGATGCTCAGGGTGTCGATGTCGCGCGCCCGCAGCCAGGCGGCCAGGTCGGTGCCGGTAAAGCAGCTGGCCTGCTGCTTGCTGATCAGGTGGTCGCGCGGGCGTTCGGCAATGCTGGGATGCAGCGCGGCGCCGTGGCTGCCTTCGGCAAAGATCGGCGCGCCGGGCGGGGTGATGTGCTGCACCACCACCACCGGGATGCCGGCAGCGTTGGCCGCATCCATGGCGCGGCCAACGTTGGGCAGGGTAATGGCGGGGTCCGGGTAGCTGATGCCCAGCTTGCCGCTGAAGTATTCGTTCTGTACGTCGATGACGATCAAGGCGCGTTTCGGGGTACTCATGCTGCTCTCCTGATGTTGGCTGGCGATGAGGTAGTGTGCCGTGGCGCGTACAGTGCCACGAGTGGCCCGTATGACATTTTGCGTTAAGATCGGGCCATTGTAGTGGAGGCCTGCTCATGTCCGAGATTCGCGTTGCGGTGGTGGCGTTCGATCACATCAGCCCGTTTCACCTGTCGGTACCCTGTGTGGTGTTTGGCGAGAACCGGCTGCAGGCGCCGGCCTACCACCTGCAGGTGTGCGCCGCCGAGCCGGGGGTGCTGGCCACTTCCGCCGGCTTTGGCCTGACGCTGGCGGCCGGGCTGGAAGCGCTGCAACAGGCCGAGGTAGTGATTGTGCCCAGCTGGCGCGACCACACCGAAACCGCGCCGGCGCCGCTGTTGGCCGCACTGCGCGCAGCGCATGAACGTGGTGCGCGCATCGTCGGGCTGTGCCTGGGGGCGTATGTGCTGGCGCAGGCCGGCCTGCTGGATGGCCGTCGTGCTACCACGCACTGGGCCTATGCCGATGACTTCGCCAGCCGTTTCCCGGCGGTGACGGTGGATGCCGATGTGCTGTACCTGGACGATGGCGCGCTGCTGACCTCGGCTGGCACCGCAGCCGGGCTGGATTGCTGCCTGCACCTGCTGCGCCAGCTCAGCGGTGCCGAAGCGGCCAACAGCGTGGCGCGGCGGCTGGTAACGCCGCCGCATCGCCAGGGCGGGCAGGCGCAGTATATCGAGCAGCCGCTGCCGGCCACTGTGCGCGGCGGGCGGCTAGCCGGCCTGCTGGACTGGGTGCGTGCCAATCTGGCGCAGCCGCACAGCCTGGATAGCCTGGCGCAGCGCGCGCTACTGAGCCGGCGCACCTTCACCCGCCACTTCCGCCAGCTTACCGGCAGCACGGTGCAGGGCTGGCTGCTGGCCGAACGGCTGGCGCTTTGCCAGCGCTTGCTGGAAACCAGCGCGCTACCGGTGGAGAGCATTGCGCAGCAGGCCGGTTTCGGCTCAGCGGCCTCGCTGCGGCTGCACTTTCACAAGGCTTTCGGCGTGGCACCCAGCGAGTGGCGGCAGACGTTCCAGGGCGCAGGCCTGCCGCCGTTAGCGATGCCGGAGCCGTGGCAGGCAGGCGAGTAAGGGCGGCGTGGTGTCGCGCTGTTGCCGGCCGCCGCGGGATCAGCCCGGCAGTGGGATGTCCTCGCCATTGAGGCTGAACGCCATGCCCTGCGGGCCGAACTGCATATGGGTATCGCTGCGCAGGCGGGTCATCAGCGCGCGGTAGTACTCGAACACCGCCATGCGCGCGCTGTCGCTGTTGGCCGCATACCACGCCGTGGTGTAGGCGGTGCCGGCTTCCAGGCTGGGAATGTGGCTGGCCACGGCGTTGACGTTGTGGATCGCCAGCGACAGCTTGTCGTCGTCATTGATCAGCTGCTCGATGGCGGCGGCATCCGGGCGCTCGCCGCGCACGCTGATGTAGCCAGTGTTGGGGTCGCTTTCCAGCAGCTCGAACGCCGGGCTGGTACTGATGCCGGCCGCAGCCAGCTTCTGCTGCAGCCGTGTCTGCACGTCGGCGGCCATGCGGCCAACGTTTTCGCGCGTGGGCAGCAGCAGCGCCAGCTCCTTGTCGCTCAGTGGCTGCCGGTTGCCGCTGGCAGGGGTGGTGGTGCTTGCTGTGCCGCTGGTCGTGCTCGCCGCCACGGCGGCAAAACCGTCGCCGCGGTCGGTAGTTTTTGCCTGTGTGCTGCCGGCCAGGGTGCTGCTGGCCGGTGCAATCTGCTTGCCGATCTGCATCATCGTATCTTTCCTGCTGGTGACGACTGCTGATTACGCAATTGGCATGCCAGTTTGCCGCGGCAACACGTGGTGATTTTGCCTGGGGTGAACGGCGTGACCGCAACTGGCATTAGCACAGCGGGCAATCTGCGCTATAGCGTAATGGGCGGTTTGCCCAGCGGCAGGGAGGTGCATGCGATGCGTTGGCGACTGTTGGTCTTGTTGTGCTGTGGTTTGTTGCTTGTGCCGCCGTTGCGGGCGGAAGAAACGGCATCTGCGGCGGTAGGGCAAGCGCCGCAGGCCATGTTGTACGTACTGAACAACAGCGGTGCCACCTTGATTGCCAGTGACATGAACATCACCGACAACGGTCAGCCGCTGGTCAGTCTGCCGCGCGGGCATTATCGGCAGCTGCCGCTGGCGGCTGGCGAGCATGAGTTCCGCTTTCGCGAGTTTCCGCAGGGGCCACGGGTGGCGAAGCTGAGTGCGGTCGCCGGCAGTAGCTACTACCTGCTGGTGGCTTACAGCCCGGGCAAGTCCTGGCTGTTTCCGTTTGGCGGCGATCCGGTCTCCATCCGCCTGCTGCCGGCGGAGGAGGCGGAAAAACTGCTGCGCGAACTCAAGCCGCTGTAAGGCTCATGCCCCTTCGAAGCCCTGCAGCACGTTCACTGCGTTGACGCCGATGTCGTCCACCATGTAGCCGCCTTCCAGCACGAACAGCACCGGCAGTCCCAGCCTGGCCAGCATCTGGCCGATGCGCAGGTAGTCGTCGTTTTCCAGGCGGAAGCTGCTGATCGGGTCGTCCTTGAAGGTATCCACCCCCAGCGATACCACCAGCACGTCCGGTGCGTAGCCGGCAATGTGCTGGCAGGCCTTGTGCAGCGCGGCACTGTAGCCTTGCCAGTCGGTGCCGTGCGGCAGCGGCAGGTTGAGGTTGTAGCCGAAACCATCGCCGGCGCCCAGTTCGTCGCGGTGGCCGGAAAAGTAGGGGTAGCTGTTTTTCGGGTCGCCATGCAGCGACAGGAACAGCACGTCGTCGCGCTGGTAGAAGATGCTCTGCGTGCCGTTGCCGTGGTGGTAGTCCACGTCCAGCACCGCCACCCGTCTGGCGCCGTGATTGCGCGCATGCTGGGCGGCAATGGCGGCGTTGTTCAGGTAGCAGTAACCGCCCATGTATTCATGCGCGGCGTGGTGGCCGGGCGGGCGGCACAGCGCGAAGGCGGCACGCTCGCCGCCCTGGATCAGCTGCATGCCGGTCAGCGCCAGGTCGGCGCTGGTCTTCACCGCCTGCCAGGTGCCGGCGGTGATCGCCACGCCGGCGTCCATGGCGTAGAAGCCCAGCTTGCCGTCGATGAATTCCGGCTCCAGGTCGCTGCGCAGATCGCGCACCGGCCACACCAGCGGCAGCGCATCGTGTTCGCGGCCGCTGGCGCGCCATTCCTGCCACGCGTTCTGCAAGAAGCTGAGGTAGCGCAGGCTGTGCGCGCCGGCGTAGTGCTCGACGCCGAAGCTGTGCGGGGCGATGACCTCGCCCAGCTGCTGCTGTAGCACGCGGTTGAGCACGGTGTCGGCGCGGCTGGGCATTTCGAAACACGGCATCAGTACGCCGTCCTTGAGTTCGGAGCCGTGGTGCAGGCGGTGGGTGTCGCTGTAGATGGTGAGCATGGTGCGGGTCGTCCGGGCTGGGAGATGGCTCAGTATCGGCGCTGGCGGCGGGAATTGCTTTGCCATTTGGCGCCGTGGCTGGCTAGTATTGAGAATGTTTTTCTCAAAGTTGGCTGCAATGAGCGAAAAAAATCCAAACCGTGCGCTGGATGATACTGATCTGACTATTTTGCGCCTGTTGCAGCAGGACGGCGCACTGTCCAACACCGCGCTGGCGGAGCAGCTGGCGCTGAGTGTGACGCCGTGCTGGCGGCGGCTGAAGCGGCTGGAGGAAGACGGCTACATTACCGGCTACCAGGCCAATCTCGACCGCCGCAAGCTGGGGCTGGACGTGTTGGCCTTCGTGCAAGTGAGCTTCGGCGTGCATGGCGGCGAGCTGCCCAACCAGTTCGAGCTGGCGATGCAGGCCGAGGCACGGGTGCTGAGTTGCCACAAGATCACCGGCAACGCCGATTACCTGCTGCAGGTGGTGGCGCGCTCGCTGGACGATTACAGCCAGTTCGTCGAGGACGTGCTGCGCCAGCTGCCGGGGGTGGCGGCGATCCACTCCAGCCTGGCGCTGCGCGAGATCAAGGCCGGCAGCCGGCTGCCGCTGCAGGCTACGCCGCCTGCCGCGTCCTGATCCTGCGTTGTGCCGTCGGTGTTCAGCCCTCGTTGGCCACCGGTCGCGCCAGCTGTGCGCCGGCGTGCGGTGGCAGGCGGCGGAACTGCAGCGTGGACAGCATCGCCAGCAGACCCATCAGCAGGAATGCCCACGAGAAGTCGCTGCCCTGCAGCGTGGTGTGGCCCTGCCACTGCGCCACGCCCTGCAGCGCGAATGCGGCCAACGTTACCCCCACGCCGGACGCCAGCTGCATCGCCACGCTGGACAGGGTGGAGGCATGGCCCATGCCGGCGGGGGCAATGTCGGCAAAGCCGATGGCGTTCAGGCTGGTGAACTGCAGCGAGCGCAGGCAGCCGCCGAGCAGGAAGGTGGCCAGCATCAGCCAGTGCGGGCTGTGGGCGTCGAACAGGCCGTAGGCGGCAAACGACACGCCGCACAATACGCTGTTGACCAGCAATACCTGGCGAAAGCCGAAGCGTTGCAGGATGCGGCTGACAATGGTCTTCATGAACATGGCGCCCAGCGCGGTGGAGCAGGTGAGCAGGCCGGACTGGAACGGTGTCAGGCCAAAGCCCAGCTGCAGCATCAGCGGCAGCAGGAACGGGGTGGAGCCCATGCCGACGCGGAACAGAAAGCCGCCGACAATGCTGACGTGGAAGGTGGGTAGCCGCAGCAGCGACAAATCCAGCAGCGGGTGTTGCCGGCGGCGGGCATGCCACGGGTACAGCGCCAGCAGCAAGCCGCCGGCAATGGCCAGCGTGGTGGACCAGCCCATCGACAACATATGCTTGCCCTCGGTCGCCAGCCCCAGCATGGCCAGCGACAGGCCAAGGCCGGTAAAGGCAAAGCCCAGCCAGTCCAGTGGCGGCACCTTGTCATCGCGCAGGTTGTCGATGTAGCGCCCGGCCAGCACCAGCCCCAGCAGGCCGATGGGCAGGTTGATCAGGAAAATCCAGCGCCAGTGAAAATAGGTGCTGATGAAGCCGCCCAGCGGCGGCCCCACCACCGGCCCCAGCAGCGCCGGAATGGTGAGATAGCTCATCGCCCGCACCAGTTCTTCTTTCGCCGTGGTGCGCAGGATCACCAGCTTGCCTACCGGTACCATCATCGCGCCGCCGATGCCCTGGATGAAGCGTGCCAGCACAAAGCCGGCCAGGCTGCCGCTGAACGCGCACAGCAGCGAGCCGGCACTGAACACCACGATGGCGGCGCGGAAGATGCGGCGCGCGCCGAAGCGGTCGGCCATCCAGCCGCTGAGCGGGATGAACACCGCCAGGCTGACCAGATAGGAGGTTAGCGCCAGCTTGAGGGCAATCGGGTCCACCCCCAGATCGACGGCGATGGCCGGCAGCGAGGTGGCAATCACGGTGGCGTCCATGTTTTCCATGAACAGGGCGGTAGCAATGATCAGCGGCGTGAGCATGCTGCGGGACAGGCGGAACGGCATGGTGGCGATGGCGGACAGTCAGGGTGGCAATTTGGCAGATGTTAAGCTGGTTGATTGTCACGCCGGGTAATAGTTTCCTGTCCGCCGGGACAGTTGGCCGCGATATGCCGGGCAAGCCCATGCCGGCGTATTGCCCAGCGGTAGGGGTTACGAGCAGCAATACGGCAATCAGTGTCCCGTCGATACATGGCAGGCAAAGCAGCCGGCAAGGCCGGGGCTGCTGCACCAAAGGTTGGCCGCAAGCCTGCGGCCAACCTTTGGCCGTTACAGCATCATGCCGCCGGATACCTCGATACGCTGCGCGTTGACCCAGCGGCTGTCGTCCGACAGCAGTGCAGCGATGGCGCCGCCGATGTCGTCCGCCTCGCCGACGCGGCCCAGCGCGGTCTGGCTGGCGATGAAGGCATTCACCTGCGGGTTGTCGCGCACCGTGCCGCCGCCAAAATCGGTGGCGATGGCGCCGGGGGCGATGGTGTTGACGGCAATGCCGCGCGGCCCCAGCTCCTTGGCCAGGTAGCGGGTCAGTACCTCCACCGCGCCTTTCATCGCCGCGTAGGCGGCATAGCCCGGCAGCGCGAAGCGAGCCAGACCGCTGGACAGGTTGACGATGCGGCCGCCGTCGGCCAGCAGCGGCAGCAGCGCCTGGGTGAGGAAGAACATGCCCTTGAAGTGGGTGTTCAGCAGCAGGTCAAACTGCGCCTCGCTGGTGTCGGCAAAGGCGGCATGCACGCCCATGCCGGCGTTGTTGATCAGGAAATCGAAGCTGTCGCGCTGCCAGTGCTGGCGCAGTGCGCTGCGCACGGCGTCGGCAAAGCCGGCGTGACTGGCGACCTGACCCACATCCAGCTGCAGTGCCAGCGCCTTGCCGCCCAGCGCTTCGATGGCGGCGACCACCTCGTCGGCGGCGGCGCGGTTGCTGTGGTAGGTGAAGATGATGTCGGTGTGGCGGGCAGCCAGTTTCAGGGCGGTATTGCGGCCCAGGCCACGGCTGGCCCCGGTGATGATGGCGATCTTGCGCATGCTGTGACTCCTGTTGGCAGTAGGGAAACGGCGGCTGCCGTCATGCTGTGCAGTCTATTGCCGGGCTGCGGGGCGATAAATCGGCTGAATCTGGTTAGACTGTCCGGATAATCCGGACAATGGAGTGGGCATGGAGCAACTGGACGCAATACGCGTATTCCTGCGGGTGGCGGAGCTGGGCAGCTTCATCCGCGCCAGCGAAAGCCTGGGCCTGCCGCGCGCCACGGTGTCGGACGCAGTGCAGCAGCTGGAAAACCGGCTCGGCACCCGCCTGCTGCACCGCACTACACGGCGGGTGCAGCTGACCCAGGACGGGCAGCTGTTCCTGCAGCGCAGCAGCGATCTGCTGGCGGATTTCGACGAGCTGGGCGCCATGTTCCAGCAGCAACAGGCGGCGGTCAGCGGCCGGCTGCGGGTGGACATGTCCAGCGGCATTGCCCGCAATATGGTGCTGCCGCAGCTGCCGGCGTTTCTCGCCGCCCATCCCGGGCTGCAGCTGGAGCTGTCCAGCACCGACCGCCGCGTCGATCTGGTGCGTGAAGGCTTCGACTGCGTGGTGCGGGTGGGGGAGGTGCGCGACGCCAGCCTGATCTGCCGGCCGCTGGGACGCTTTGCGCTGGCCAACTGCGCCAGCCCGGCCTACCTGGCGGTGCACGGCACGCCGCAGACGCTGGATGACCTGGTCGCGCACCGGCTGGTGCACTACGTGTCGCAGCTGGGCGGCAAGCCGGATGGCTTCGAATACCTGGATGCGGCCGGGCAGCGCTGCTTCGTGGCCGTGGCCGGCCAGCTGGTGGTAAACAGCGCCGATGCCTACCTGGCGGCCTGCCTGGCCGGCATGGGCATCGTGCAGCTGCCACGCGTGGCGGTGGCGGCACAGTTGGCCGCAGGCCAGCTGCAGGAGGTATTGCCGCAATGGCAGGCGGCGCCGATGCCGGTGAGCCTGCTGTACGCCAACCGCCGCCACCAGCCGCGGCGGGTGCAACTGTTCATGAACTGGCTGGACGAGGTGATCCGCCCGCAGTTGCTGCCGTTGACGGAGCCGTAATGACAAGCCCGGCCATGGGGCCGGGCTGTAGGGCGTTGTGGCAAGGCTGCCGGCTTAGTCCACCTGCAGCCGGGTGCCACCGGCGGCACCACGGCGCTTGGGCAGCGTGAGCGTCAGCACCCCGTTTTCGTACTTGGCGCTGGCTTGCTCGCGGTCGATGTCGGCCGACAGCTGGAAGCTGCGCGACACCATGCCGTAGTAGCGCTCGCTACGCAGACTGCGCTCGTCCTTGTTCTGGCTGTCGAACTGTTTCACTTCCGCCTTGATGGTGACCTGCGGGCCGTCGATTTCCACGTGGATATCGTCCTTGGTCACGCCCGGCATCTCTGCCAGCACGGTGTAGCCGCTGTCGGTCTCGTTTACATCCAGCTTGATCTGCGACGGCAGGGTGTCGCCGTGCAGTGGTTTGATGAAGAAACCGGGGCTGGTGAAGTCGCGGAACAGTTCGTCGAACAGGCCGCTGCGGGAGGGCAGGATATTCATGGCTTCTCCTTGTGCATCAGTGGGTTGTAGCGGTTTTTGGCCGCTTGCCATGGATATAGTGCCGCAGTGGCGGTAGCTCAAGAGTGGGGTGCGGGGTGGTTTGATCTATGGCAAACGCCGCGGGGTGGGTAGCAGCAGCTGCTGCTAGCAGCTTGCGGTCCAGTGCAGCGCAGGCCGATGTCTGCCGCGTTATTCCATCTGTGCAGCAGGGGACAGTTGGGCATCATGGCAAGGTTGGCCGCAGCTTGCGGCCAACCTTGCCGGCAGCAAAAAGGCCACGCTGCAGCGTGGCCTGTGGCATGGCGGCGGGAGCGTTTACTGCAGCTCCAGCGCCAGCAGCTCTTCCACCGTCTGGCGGCGGCGGATCAGGCGGTCAGCGTCGCCGTCCACCAGCACCTCGGCGATCAGCGGGCGGGTGTTGTAGTTGCTGGACATCGACGCGCCGTAGGCGCCGGTGTCGTGGAACACCAGCAGATCGCCCACCCGTGCCGCCGGCAGCGGACGCGGCAGTACCACGCCACCGTCACCTTGGGTGAACACGTCGCCGGATTCGCACAGCGGGCCGGCCACCACGCAATCCTTTT
>CAMLGD010000106.1 GCA_946479405.1 uncultured Vogesella sp. | reverse complement strand
TGAGGCCATAGCACAGCCAGCTGGTAGCCGGCAGGCCATCGCGACCGGCGCGGCCAGATTCCTGGTAGAAATTCTCCGGGCTCTTGGGCAGGTCAATGTGGGCGACAAAGCGCACGTCCGGCTTGTCGATGCCCATGCCGAAGGCGATGGTGGCCACCATCACGATGCCATCGTCGCGCAGGAAGGTGCGCTGGTTGCGATCGCGCTCTTCGTGGCTCATGCCGGCGTGGTAGGGCAAGGCGTGGATGCCGTTTTCGCCCAGCCATTGCGCCGTGTCGTCCACCCGCTTGCGCGACAGGCAATAGACAATGCCGGAGGCGGCCGGGAAATCGTTCTCGATGAAGGCCAGCAGCTGCTTCTTGGCGCTGTCTTTCTCCACTACCTGATAGAACAGATTGGGGCGGTCGAAGCTGGTGACGAACTGGCGCGCATCCTGCAGTTGCAGGAAATGCAGCATGTCGGCGCGGGTTTCGGCGTCGGCGGTGGCGGTGAGCGCGATGCGCGGCACCTGCGGCCAACGTTGGAACAGCAGTCCCAACTGCTGGTACTCCGGACGGAAGTCGTGTCCCCACTGGCTGACACAGTGCGCCTCGTCCACCGCGAACAGCGCGATCTGCGGCAGGCTGGCCAGAAACTCAAGGAAGCGCGGCGACAGCAAGCGCTCCGGCGCCACGTACAGCAAGTCGAGCTGACCTTCGCGGGCAAAGTGGGCGATGGCGCGCGCCTCGTCTGGCGTGGTGGCGGAATTCAGGCATGCCGCCGCCACCCCTGCTTCGCGCAGCGTGGCGACCTGATCCTGCATCAGCGCGATCAACGGCGACACCACCAGCGCCAGGCCGGGGCGCAACAGTGCTGGAATCTGGTAACACAGGCTTTTGCCGCCACCGGTAGGCATCAGCACCAGCGCGTTACCGCCGCCGGCGACATGGTCGATGATATCGGCCTGCATGCCCCGGAACGCCGGGTAGCCAAAAGTAGTCTGGAGAAGGGAGAGTGCGTCCTGCATCGGGTTTTCCGCGTGAAGGGCGCCATTGTACGCAAAAACCGCCGGCCCCGTGCCCGGCAACCACGCCGCGCCCCCACCCTGGCCGGCAAGCACCGCCCAGCCTGCCTGACATGGCGGCAGACCCTGGGTTTTAACGGAGAAACACTACTGTGAAGCCGCCCTATATGCGAGACTTGCGCTGTTTATGCAGCCAGAGCCTGACCATGAAGCCTTATATCCTGTTTGCCTTTGCCCTGCTGGCCCTGACCGGCTGCGCCAGCACCAGCAACGTCGGCGGCAAGACCAGCACTACCAAGGGCGTGATCCAGCTGCCGCCGCGCCAGGCGCCGCAGGCCCGGCCGCCGGTGGTGGCCAACGCGGAGTGGGTGATTCTGGGCGTATCGCCCAATGGCAACATCCTGCACGAGATCGACAAGCTCAGCATCCGCCGCAAAGGCACGCTGACACTGTTCCGCGACCGCAAGACCATCTTCAATCCGAAGAAGGAAAACTTCCTCAACACGCCGCAGCACAAGCAGTCGATCAATAGCTGGGAAGTGGACTGCGTCGCCTCGACTTTCCGCCTGGCAGCCATGCAGCTGCTGGATGAAAACGGCCGGGAAATCCTCAGCCGCACTTATAATGACAGCGAAATTCGGCCGATGCCGGTGGTGCGCCAGTCGGCCTCCTTCCAGCAGCTGGATTACGTCTGCAAACAGGCTATTGCCGCCTGAGCAACAGCCGGGCTGCGGCCAACTTGAAAAGGGTGATCATGCGACGGGTGGTATTCAATCAGAAAGGTGGGGTGGGCAAATCCACCATTACCGTCAACCTGGCCGCCGCCGCTGCCAAGGCCGGCCGCAAGGTGCTATTGCTGGACCTGGATCCACAGGGCAACGCCAGCCACTACCTGACCGGCAGCAGCACGGTGCCCGAGGCCAACGCGGCCAGCTTTTTCAACCAGATGCTGAACATCAGCCTGTTTGAAAAGAAAGCGCAGGATTTCATCGCCCCCACCCGGCACGACAACCTGCACCTGATGGCCTCGCACCCGGAGCTGTCAGAGCTGATGGTCAAGCTGGAGGCGCGCTACAAGATGTTCAAGCTGCGCGAGACCCTGCTGCAGCTGGAAGCGGAATACGATGAAATCTGGATCGACACCCCGCCGGCGCTCAACTTCTATACCCGCTCCGCCCTGATTGCAGCCAACCGCTGCCTGATCCCGTTCGACTGCGACACCTTCTCGCGCCAGGCCCTGCTTGGGCTGCTCGATAGCGCCGCCGAAATCCGCGCCGATCACAACCCGGAGCTGCAGATCGAAGGCATCGTGGTCAACCAGTTCCAGCCGCGCGCCAGCCTGCCGGTACGCATGGTGCAGGAGCTGCGGGATGCCGGCCATCCGGTACTGCAGCCGCCGCTGTCGGCGTCGGTGAAGATTCGCGAATCGCACGAGCGCAGCCTGCCGATGGTGTACCTCGACCCCAGACATAAACTGGCGCAGGAATTCAGCCAGCTGTACGCCAACCTGGCGCAACACTGAGCGGCCATCGCGGACGCGCGCCAGCCCCGCCGATGAAAGCCCGGCTCAAACCCGCCACCTTGCTGCTGACCAGCGTGCTGCTGGCGGGTGGGCTATGGCTGCTGGCCATGCTGCTGCTGCAGCAGGCCGAAGATCACAGTCGTCGCGGTCACCAACTGTCGCAAGCGGCGCAACACCTCGCCGCGCTGAACCTGCGCTTGCAGCAGCTGCTGCAAAGCGGCCAGACCGCCACCGAACTGCTGCTGAGCGCGGAAAGCAGCAGCAACACCAGCAACGGCAGCTTTGCCCGCTATGCCCCCTATGTGCTGTCGTCCAATAGCGCCTTTGATTTTCTGGCCGTGATCCAGCGGGTAGACCCGCGCCAGCGCGACAGCATCGAGCTGAGCCAGGGCCTGCTGCTGCGCCAGTTCAATGGCACCCGCCTGGAGCCGGCAGCCAAGCGGGCCATGTATTTCCCGGTCGCCCAGCAATACCCGGACGATAGCCAGGCACTGCCGCTGCACCTTGATCTGGGGGCACAACCGGAGGTGCTGGCCACCCTGCAGCGCGCCGCTGCCGATGGCTTGCCCGCCCTGGCCCAGCTGCATACCGGCAGCAACCAGCGACTGGTGCTGTTTTTCAGCGCCAAGGCCCGACCGCAGCCAATGCTGCTGGCCATCGGCCTCAGCCCGGAACAGCTGCTGACCGGCAACAGTCAGGGCGAAGCCGCCGAGCAACTGCGGCTGCGCATCCTGATCCAGGATCGCCGCCACCCGCTGCTGGCCGACAGCCACCCCAGCCTGTCACTGCCGCCGCTGCCGCTGCTGCGCGCCAGCCGTATCATCGGCGGCCAACAACTCACTTTCGAACTGCTGCCAGTGGAAGACAGCGCCAGCCATGAACACCTGCTCGCCGGCACGCTGATGCTGATCGCGCTGGCACTGCTGGCCGCCACCGCACGCCAGCTGGCCCGGCAGGGCCGCCAGACCCTGCACTACCAGAGCGGTATGATCGGACGGCTGCAGGAAAGCAATCTCGGGCTGAAAACCCAGCTGGAACGGCAGCAGCAGCGACTGAAACCACTATTGGAAACCGAAGACCGCTACCGCAGTCTGCTGGCCCAGCAGAGCGACGGCGTGATTTTGCTCAGCCGTGAAGGCCAGGTACTGCAAGTAAACCCGGAGGCCGCCCACCTGATCGGCCAGCCGCCGGACGCGCTGCTGCAACTGCCGGCCGGTGCGCTGATCAGCGAGCTGTACCCGCCGCTACACAGCCGCTTTGCCGACCATGTCGCCCCGCTGCTGGGGCATCCGTTCGAAGCACTACTGATCTGCGACCAGTCCTTCATGCTGCAGGTGGAACTGTCGCTCAGCCTGATCCAGCCGGCGAATGCCGCGCCGTTCTACCTGGTGGTATGTCGCAATATCGCCGCCCGCAAAGAGCGCGAAGCTGCGCTGCTGCGGCTGACCGACACCCTGGCGGAACAGGTGGAAACCCAGTCGCGCCAGCTGTCCGCGCTGCTGGATGCCAGCCCGATGGCGATGGCCTATATCGTCGATCGCCATTTCAAGCAGGTGAACAAGGCGTTCCTGGCATTGTTCCATTACCACGAGGAAGACATCGCCGAGCAGTCCACCCGCCTGCTGTACGACAGCGACGAACACTTCCAGCGCACCGGCCGCAGCATCTACCCGGCACTGAATACCGGCACCGTGTCGCAAGACGATGTCTGCCTGGTGCGCGGCGATGGCGGCAGCCTGTGGGTACGCATGTATGGCCGTGCGGTGAAGCCTGGCCAGCCGGCGCTGGGCTCGGTGTGGCTGTACCAGGACATCTCCGCGCAGCGCAACACCGAAGAAGCGCTGCGCCGGGCGCGCGACCTGGCGGAAGAAACCAGCCGCGCCAAGACCGACTTCCTCGCCAATATGTCGCACGAGCTGCGCACCCCGCTGCATGCCATCCTCGGCTTTGCCGAAATGGGCCAGCAGCAGGATGCCGCGGTGGCCGCGCCGCGCCTGCAGCGCTATTTCGAACGCATCCACAACAGTGGCAGCCGGCTGCTGTCGCTGCTGAACGAACTGCTGGACCTGTCGAAAATGGAAGTTGGCCGCATGGAATACCAGTTGCAGCGCAGTGACTTGCAGCAGGTGGTGCGCGACTGCCTGGACGAACTGAAAGGCCTGGCCGAGCAGCAGGCCATCACCCTACTGTTTGTGCCACTGCCGTATGAAGTGGAGGTGGACATGGACCCGTTCCGCATCGGCCAGGTGGTGCGCAACCTGCTGTCCAATGCCATCAAGTTCAGCCCGCACGGCACGCGGGTGACGCTGGACATCCAGAGCGGCCCGGAAAGCGAGGCCCCGGTACGGCTGGAGGTGCGCGACTATGGCCCCGGCGTGCCGGAAGACGAGCGCGAGCGCATCTTCGACAAATTCATCCAGAGCAGCCTGACCAAGACCGGCGCCGGCGGTACCGGCCTCGGCCTGGCCATCTGCCGCGAAATCATTCATGCCCACGGCGGCGAAATCAGCGTGCACAATGCCAGTGGCGGCGGCGCCGTGTTCAGCTTCAGCCTGCCGCGCCGGCAACAAGGCCCCCACAAGGAGATCTGACCATGGCCAAACGCGTGTTACTGGTGGACGACGAGCCATTCAACCTGGAGCTGCTGGGCGAGCTGCTGGAAGATGCCGGCTACCAGACCGTTGCCGTCGATAACGGCGAGGATGCCTGGCAGGTGCTGCAACACGATGGCGAGCAGTACGCCGCGGTGCTGCTGGACAAGATGATGCCCGGCATCAGCGGCTTCGAACTGCTGCGGCGCATGAAAGCTACCCCGCGGCTGGCGTTCCTGCCGGTAATCATGCAGACCGCGGTCGGCGCGGCGGCCAGCGTGCAGGAAGGCCTGTCCTCCGGCGCCTTCTACTACCTGACCAAACCGTTCTCGCGCGAGATGCTGCTGGCGGTGGTGGCCGCCGCCGCCGTGCACTGGGACCGGCACCAGTATTTCCGCGAGCTGGCCAACCAGCAGATCGGCGCGCTGCAACACCTGGACCATGCCGAGTTCAGCTTCCGCACGCCGCACGAGGCCCGCCATGTCACCGCCCTGCTGGCCAAGACCAGCCCGGAGCCGGAAAAAGTCGCCACCGGCCTGTTCGAGCTGATCGTCAATGCCATCGAGCACGGCAACCTGGGGGTGAGCTACGAGGAAAAAACCCTGCTGCAACGGCAGGAGCAATGGGAACACGAGCTGGAACGGCGCCTGGCCGACCCGGTGCTGGGGCAGCGCAAGATCAGCGTCAGCCTGACGCGCAGCCCGCGGCAACTGCAGTTCGTGATTCGCGACCAGGGCGACGGTTTCGACTGGCAGCATTTTCTGACCCGCGAACCGGGTGAGCTGCTGGCCAGCCACGGCCGCGGCATCATGATCGCGCGCCGGCTGTCGTTCGACGAGCTGGAATACCGTGAGCGCGGCAACGTGGTAGCGGCCACCAGCTATCTGCCAACAACGGCGGACGGCAGCGGCGGCGCCCAGTAACGCGCCGCCCGCCGCGGCAGCACCACGCTGTCCGCCCCCAGCCGCAACTGCAGCGCCCCGTGCCAATCGGTACGCCACAGCTGGATCGGCCGTGCGGCCAACCTTGCCAGCACCAAGGGATGCGGATGGCGATAGCGGTTGCGGTAACCGGCGCTGATGATGGCATGCTGCGGCCGCACCGTATCCAGCCATGCCTCCGCAGTGGCACTGCGGCTGCCATGATGGCCTAGCACCAGTACCTGGCTGCGTAGCGCCGCACCATAACGTGCCACCAGTTCCTCTTCCACCGCCTGCGGCGCATCACCGCTAAGCAAGATCGCCTGCGTGCGCGTGGCCACCCGCAGTACACAGCTGTGGCTGTTGTCGTCGCCCGTCGTCTCCGGCTGCGGCCACAGCACATCGAAGCGCACACCGTCCCACGCCCAGCTCTGTCCGCCGCGGCATGGCGTGGCGGCGCGCTCCGGCACGCTGCCCGGCTGCCCGCGCCATAGTGTGGCCACCGGCAGCGCCACCAGCACCCCGGCGGCGGCTCCATCGTGATCGGCATCGTGATGCGACAACATCAGTGCCGGCCGCGTCGCCCCCAGTGCGCGCAGCACCGGCAACACATTGCGCCCGGCATCGCCGGCACCGGTATCAAACAGCAGCTCGTGGCGCGCCGTTTGCAGCAGTACCGCCAACCCCTGCCCCACGTCGATCACCTCCACCTGCAGCTCGCCCGGCTGCGGGTGCGGCACGCGATACAGTAGTAGCGGTAGCAACAGCAGCGCACCGACCAATTGCAAACTGCGCGTCAGCGGCAATAACAAGCAAAGCGTCCCCAGCAGCGCCGCCGGCAACAGCAGCCACGGCAGTGCCGGAAACCACCACTGCGGCCCGGCCGCCAGCCAGTCCACCCAACTCCAGAAAACGGCGGCGACCCAGCCTGCCAGCTGCGCCAGCCCGTCCCACGGCAGTGCGGCGGCCAGCAGCGCCAGTGGCGTCAGCAGCAGCGACACCAGCGGAATGCCCAGTGCATTGGCCAGCGGCGACAAAAGCGGCCATTGTCCAAACAGCCACGCCAGCGGCAACAGCGATGCCAGTGTCACCCGCCATTGCGCCGCCAGCAGTGCCGGCCAGTACGCGGGACGGCGGCGACGACCGACCTCGCCCGCCAGCAGCGCGCCGACCAGACCGAACGACAGCCAGAAACCCGCCGCCAGCGCCGCAAACGGGTCCAGCAGCAACACCACCGTCAGCGCCGCCAGCCAGATTTGCCACGGCGACAGGCTGCGCCAGCCCCACAGCGCCACGGTGCTGGTGGCCAGCATCCACACCGTGCGCTGGGTCGGCACCGAAAAGCCGGCCAGCAAGGCATAGGCCAGCGCCGCCAGCATGGCCGCCAGCAAGGCCAGCCGTTGTGGCTGGCACTGCGGCCAACGTTGCAGCAGCCGCCGCAGCAGCCACAACACCAGCCCGGCCAGCAGCGTGATATGCAGCCCGGACACGCTCACCACGTGCGTTAACCCCGTGGCCGACAGCGCCTGCCACTCGCGCCGCTCGATACCCTGCTGCGACCCCACCGCCAGCGCCGCCACCAGTGCGGCATCGCGTCCCGGCCCGATCGCCGCGCTCAGCCGGGTGACCACCCGCTGCCGCGTGGCATCCAGCCATGGCCAGAAACCACTGGCAGGCGGCAAGGCCTGCCGGCCCTTGCCGACGCTGCCGGTAGCCAGCACGCCCTCGCTCCAGTACCAGCGGCTGGCATCGAAGCCCGCCACGTTGGCCGTGCCGCGCGGCTGGCGCAAGCGCACCTGCAGCTGCCAGCGGCTGCCCGGCGGCCACGGCTGTTTGGCGTAATCGTTCAGCTCCAGCAACGGCGGCAGCGCCGTCGTGCCCTCGTCCGGCACAAAGCGGAAGCGCACGCCGAATTCGCCCGGGTCCGGCAGCCCGCGCACCGTGCCGCTGATCTGCAGCGGCACAGCTTCCAGCGCGGCATCCAGCCGCCCGGCCAGGCGTTGCTCGCTACGCCAGCCGGCATAGCTCATGCCCAGCAGCAGCAAGACCAGCAACAGCGGCAGGCGCCGCCGCCACCACAGCGGCCAGGTGGCGATGAGCAACGCCAGCAGCAGGTGCCAGTCCGGCACTTGCGGCAGCCAGACACACAGCACCAGCCCCAGGCAAAAGGTAGCGAGTTTTTCCATGTCGACATGCTATGCAATAAGCATTGAAGTAGCCAGCGCATTGCCGCCGGCACGGTGTTGCCGTATCTTCGCGGCCACTTGCAAGGACACCGCACCATGACTGCTACCCCGCTCTACTGCGCCGAACCGGCGCGGCGCGACAGCGCACAACAACTGGCCGAACGCTTTGCCCTGCCACTGGTCAGCCAGCGCCCGACTGACGGCTACTGGCTGGAGCTGGGCCCGGAACGGCTGGAACTGCTGACCACGGGCAAACATGGCGCGGTGTATGCCGAATTCGTCGAAGGCGCCGCCAAGCACCGCCGCGAACAGGGCGGCGGCCGCGGCCAGCCGGTGGCCAAGGCCATCGGCCTGAAAGGGGCGAAGGAACTGCCGCGAGTGGTGGATGCCACCGCCGGCCTCGGCGGCGACAGCTTCGTACTGGCCACCCTGGGTTGCCAGGTCACCATGCTGGAGCGCTCACCGGTGGCCGCCGCACTGCTGTTCGATGCACTGGAACGCGCCCGCTGGCACCCGGACACCATGGACATCGCCAGCCGCATGACGCTGGTGCACGCCGATGCCAAGCGCTGGCTGGCGGCACAGGCCGAATTGCCGGAAGCGCAGCGACCGGAAGTGGTGTTTGTCGACCCGATGTTCCCGGACACCGACAAGAAAAGCGCCGCCGCCAAGAAAGGCATGCAGGCGTTCCAGCAGGTGATCGGCGACGACCTGGACAGCAGCGAGCTGCTGGCCGCCGCCATCGCCGCCGCCACCGTGCGCGTGGTGGTGAAGCGGCCGCAACGCGGCGCGGCCATCGAAGGCGTCAAGCCGTCGGTGGTGCTGGACGGCAAATCCACCCGCTTCGACCTGTACGTGATCAAGGCGCTGCGGCCGCAAGGCTGATGCGGCCAAGCTTGCGCTGCCGGCGGGTAGCTGGCTGCGCTACACTCCCCTCCCCGTGATGCGGGCGCACAGCCGCCCGCGACTTATCCAGTAACCAGCCGATGGAGCCGCTGATGTCTGTTTTTGCCGTTGAATTCAAGGTGCGTGATTACGAATGCGATATGCAGGGCATCGTCAATAACGGGGTGTATTTCAACTACCTGGAGCACGCCCGCCACGAGTTCCTGCTGGAAAAAGGCATCGACTTCGCCGAGCTGGCACGGCAGAACATCAACCTGGTGGTGGTGCGCTCGGAGCTGGACTACAAGGCGTCGCTCACCAGCGGCGACCAGTTCGCGGTGACAGTGGCGTTCGAGCCGGTGTCGAAACTGCGCTTCGGCTTCCGCCAGCAGGTGATCCGCCGCGCCGATCAGAAAGTGGTGCTGGAAGGACTGATCATCGGCACCGCCATCAACGAGCGCGGCCGCCCGGCGATTCCGGCCGAGTTCGCCGCGCAGCTGATGAGCTGATGCCATCGGCGCAGCCACGATAAACAATGCGGCCAACGTTGGCCGCATTTTTCATGGCTACACGAAACGCCGCTGCAGCCGCAGCAGCAGCGCCAGCGCCACTGCCATCAGCGCCAGCAGCCAGAAAAAATCATGGCCGGACTGCAGCACCAGCTGCGCCGATTCCGCCGCCGGCAGCTCGGCTGCGTGCGTCATGCTGCGCTGCTGCATGATGATTACCCCCCACGACAGCCCCACCGCATTGGCCACTTCGCGCATGGCGTTCTTCACCTGATAGGCGTGGCTGAACACCGTTTCGTCCACCTGGCTGAAGGTGGCCGCCGCAGTGGTGCCGAGGAAGAACGGCATGAACAGGCTGTGTAGCAGGAACAGCCCGGCCGGCAGCAGCCAGCCCGGACTATGGTGCGTAATGCTGGCCAGCAACAGCGCCGCCGCAGCCAGCAGCAAGGCACCGGCAAACAGGTAGCGGCGCACATCCGGCCAGCGCAGCATCAGCTGCAGATGCAGGATGGCGAACGGCAGCGCCAGCAGCCCGGTCAGCCCCAGCCACAGCCCGCTGTGTAACTGATCCATGCCCAGCCCCTGCGCCATGTACAGCGGCAGCACATAGCCGCAGCCGGACACCACCAGGTAGCCGACGCCATACACCGCCAGCCCCCACAGGTAGCGCTCGCTGGTAAAGCGGCGGTACGGCACCAGTGGTGCGCGGCGGCGCCACTCATGGCGCAGATACAGCAGCAGCAGCAGACAGGCCACCGCGCCCAGCGCCCACAGCAGCAAGCCGTGGGTCCACAGCTCGAAACGGGCACGCTCCAGCACGAACTGCAGCAGGAACACCCCGGCCGCCAGCAGCGCAATCGCCCACGGATGCAGCCGGTCCGGCCGCTCGTTTTCCACCGGCTCGTGCTCCGGCACCGCGCGGCGCACCAGATAGTCGGTCAGCAACACCAGCGGCAGCATGACCAGGAACAGCGCCTGCCAGCCGGTCAGCGACAGCAGCAGCGCCGCCACAATCGGCGCCAGCCCGGAGC
>CAMLGD010000105.1 GCA_946479405.1 uncultured Vogesella sp. | reverse complement strand
TCCAGCACCGGGATGCCGATCTCTTTCAGCCGCTTGCTGCTGGCCTCGGAGCTGGACACCGCGCCCTTGATGCGGCCCTTGATCTTGGCCAGTTCATCGATGAAGAAATTGACGGTGCTGCCGGTGCCGACGCCGACGATGCAGTCATCCGGTACAAACTTGATGGCGGCTTGCGCCACTTGCTGTTTCAGCTGGTTCTGGTCCATGAGTCACTCCGCAGGTTTCAGGTGTTTAGTGTTTTTTTGAATCGCTTGATGCGGCCAACGTTGCGGCCGTGTCTAGCCTGCCGCCGGCACCAGCAGGCATACCGCCTGCGTCTCTATTGCCTCGGCACGGCCCAGGTAGCCCAGTTTTTCGTTGGTCTTGCCCTTCACATTGACGCAGCCGACGTCGATGTCCAGCAGCGCGGCGATGCGCGCGCGGATGGCGTCCATATGCGGCGCCAGCTTGGGCGCCTGAGCGATGATGGTGCTGTCCACGTTCAGCAGCTGCCAGCCGGCGGCGCGCACGCGGCGCATCGCCTCCTGCAGCAGCACGCCGCTGTCGGCGCCCTTGAAGGTCGGATCGGTATCCGGAAAGTGGCGGCCGATGTCGCCCAGCGCCGCCGCGCCCAGCACCGCATCGGTGATGGCATGCAGCAAGGCATCGGCATCGGAATGCCCGAGCAGGCCCTTGTCGTGCGGGATGCTCACGCCGCCCAGAATCAACGGTCGGCCTTCCACCAGGCGGTGCACGTCGTAGCCCTGGCCAATGCGAAACGGTGTCATGTTCAATCCTTTATGTTGGCCGCAGCGCCCAGCGCACCACCGGCTGAAACTGCGCCAGCGTAGTACATGCTGCGCGGCGGCAAATCTGCTAGCCGCGGGCAGCGAGTATCGCCGCCGCCAGCGCCAGATCGCCCGGCCAGGTCACTTTGAAATTCTGCGCCTCACCCTCCACCAGCCGCGGCGCGTGGCCCAGCAACTCGATAGCGGAGGCTTCATCGGTAATCGCCGGGTTGGCCGCATCCGCCAGCGCGCGGGCCAGCAACCCGGCACGGAACATCTGCGGCGTCTGTGCCAGCCACAGGCCATCACGCGGCACGGTGGCGCTGATGCGCCCGTCGGCAGCGCCCTGCTTCACGGTATCGGCCACCGGCTGCGCCAGGATGCCGCCCACGGCGTCATCGCCAATCTCGGCCATCAGCCGCACCAGCGCCGCGGCAGACAGGCAACAGCGTGCCGCATCGTGTACCAGTACCCAGTCGTCGGCAGCCGGCGCCAGTGCCGCCAGCCCGTTCGCCACGCTTTCGGCACGGCTGGCGCCACCAACGCGCAGCACCGTCAGCCTAGGCTGCGGCCAGTCGAAGCTGTCGAACCATTCGTCACCCGGCGAGATCACCACCGCCACCTGATCGATGTCAGGGTTGGCAGCCAACACGGCCAGCGTGTGCGCCAGCAAGGGTTGGCCGCCGATGTCCAGATACTGCTTGGGAGTGGCTGCGCCAAAGCGGCTGCCGTGACCGGCCGCCGGCACCAGCGCGATGCGTCTGCTCATGCCGGCTGCTCGCTGGGCGGGTTTTCGATGCTGCGCCACAGGCAAGTGCCCTTGACGCTTTTATCCAGTGTGTCGAGGTAGTCCTGATGGGCGGCCAACTCGTCGCCGGCAGCTGCCAGCACGGTCAGCGGCTTGCGCTCGAAGCGGTAGCCCTGGCCGCCGCTGCCGTCGGCATTGTCACCGTAGCCGATGTCCATCATCAGGCTTTCCTGGCCGCGGGTCATCCACAGGTAGACCTCGGCCAGCAGCTCGCAGTCGATCAGCGCGCCGTGGAAGGTACGGTTGCTGCGGTCGATCTCGAAACGGTCGCATAGCGCATCCAGGCTGTTGCGCTTGCCGGGAAAGGTGTCGCGCGCCATCGCCAGCGTGTCGGTGACCAGCGTGCACTGCTTGTTCACCAGCGGCAGCCCGATGCGGTTGAACTCGGCGTTGAGGAAGCCGACGTCAAACGGCGCGTTGTGGATGATCAGCTCGGCATCGGCGATGAACTCGCACAGCTCGGCGGCAACGTCGCGAAACTTGGGCTTGTCGGCGAGGAAATCCAGCGAGATGCCGTGTACCCGCTCGGCGTCCGGATCGATATCACGCTCCGGGTGCATATACAGGTGCAGGTGGCGGCCGGTGAGCTTGCGGTTCACCATTTCCAGGCCGGCGAATTCGATGATGCGGTGGCCCTGGTTCGGGTCCAGGCCGGTGGTTTCGGTATCGAGAATGATCTGGCGCATAAATGCTCTACAAGGTTGGCCGCATCAGCGCAGGCTGGCGACGCCGGCGTTGGCCAGCTGGTCGGCGCGTTCGTTGAATTCGTGGCCGGCATGGCCTTTGACCCAGCGCCAGTCCACCTGGTGCCGGTTGCGCAGCTCGTCCAGCTGCTGCCACAGATCAGCGTTCTTCACCGGCTCCTTGTTGCTGGTGGTCCAGCCGCGTTTCTTCCAGCCGTGAATCCACTCGCTGATGCCCTTCTGCACATACTGCGAGTCGGTGTGCACCACGATGCGGCATGGGCGCTTCAGCACTTCCAGCCCGCGGATCACCGCGGTGAGTTCCATGCGGTTGTTGGTGGTATTGGGCTCGCCACCGAACATTTCCTTTTCCTGCCCCTTGTAGCGCAGCAGTACGCCCCAGCCACCGGGGCCGGGGTTGCCCTTGCAGGCGCCGTCCGGGTAGATCTCGACGATGGTTTCGTCAGTCATGTGGTATCTCGTCCTGCACAGATTGATTAACGGGGTGGCGCTCGTTGCCGCCGGCGACCATCAGGCCGCTGCCAGCCTTGGCTGGCCTCCAGTTGGGCATGATCAGCCGCATGCCGCGCTGACGCTTGACGGCCTCGATGCCGTAGACACCCGCCAGCATCGGCCAGCAACGCCCGCCGATGCTGTCCATGAATTGCCAGCGCGCCAGCCAGTCGCCGCGCGCGAAAGGCGGCGAGTATGCCATGAAGGCGTTGCCGGTGGGCTCCAGTTGCAGCAGGGTAAGCCAGTCGCGAATGCGTGCCGGGCTGAAGAAATTGCCGCTCCACGGCGCATCGCGCTTGCCGCGCAACAGGCGGCAGATGCCCCACAGCGATACCGGATTGAAACCGGTCAGCACCAGCCGTCCTTCCGGCACCAGCACCCGTTCGGCTTCGCGCAGCACCTGATGCGGCTCGCTGGTAAAATCCAGCGCATGCGGCAGTACCAACAAATCCAGGCTGCGGCTGTCAAACGGCAGGAAGGCGGCGTCGCAGACCACGTCCGCACCCACCTCCGGCCCGGCATAGCCATGCCAGGGAATACGGTTGCAGGCCAGAAAATCGTAGTCGCTGAGCCCGACCTGCACCGCGCGAAAGCCAAACGCATCCGCCACCGCACGGTCGAAAAACACCTGCTCGCGGCACAGCAGGTATTGTCCCAGTTCCGAGCTGGCCAGCC
Organism: uncultured Vogesella sp.; assembly: GCA_946479405.1. The sequence goes on along the minus strand of CAMLGD010000105.1, from coordinate 7,365 downwards.
AGTCAGCAAATGCTTCCATTGTTTCGGGGTAACCCATGGCCGACATTATTCGCCTCACACCGGTTTGTGCCTTTGCCGATAATTATATCTGGGTTTTGCACGACACTACCCGCGCCATTGCCGTCGACCCGGGCGACGCTGCCCCGCTGCTGGCATTTCTGGATGAGCACCGGCTGCAGCTTGATGCCGTGTGGATCACTCACCATCATGCCGACCACATCGGCGGCCTGCCGGTACTGCTGGCACGTTGGCCGCAACTGGATATTTACGGCCCGGCGGGCGTGGCGCACATCAACCAGCCAGTGATGGCCGGTAGCGAGGTACTGGCCTTTGGCCAGCCAGCCACGGTGCTGGCCGTACCCGGGCATACCGCCAATCACCTGGCTTTTTTGTGGGGCAAGCACCTGTTCTGCGGCGATACGCTGTTCGGTGCCGGCTGCGGCCGCATATTCGACGGCACGCCGGCACAACTGCATCAGTCACTGACGCAACTGGCGGCACTGCCGGAGGACACGCTGTGCTACCCGGCCCACGAATACACGCTGTCCAACCTGCAATTCGCGCTGGCGGTGGAGCCGGGCAATCCGGCACTGCAGGCACGCTGGCAGCAGGATCAAGCCCACCGCAACGCGCAACGGCCAACCTTGCCCAGCAGCCTGGCGCTGGAAAAGGCCAGCAATCCGTTTTTACGTACCAATATCAAGGCAGTAGCGGAGGCTGCCAACCGGCAAGCGGGTAAAAACCTGGTCGATAGTGAGGCCGTTTTTACCACACTGCGCGAGTGGAAAAACCACTTTCGACCGGCATAAGTTCAGCCCCTGCCGACAAATGATGTTGCCAGCGATAAATATCGACTAAAACACAGAAAAATCATGCTTTAAGGTGAACTTTCGCGTTTGACTGTCCGTCCTTGCGTGTTAGCATCGCCCGATACGGAATACAGGCTCAGGTCCATGAAAAAGCTTACCCCGCTCGCATTGTCGGTTTCGCTCGCATTTGTGCTGTCGCCGGCGCACGCCAGCAGCAGTAATGTCAGTCTGAACCCGCCGCAGCGCAGCGTGGATGATGGTCTGGCCGCCGGCCTCGATATGATGCTGCTCAACAGCAGCCTGCTGCGCAACGGCGACAGCGTGTGGCAGCGCGCACGCGAAGGCTTCCAGATGGGTGAAGTCAACCCGGAACTGGTGCGCCAGCACGAGCGCTTCTTCAGTGCCCGCATCGACTACTTCCGCCGTACCGTCGACCGCAGCCGCAAATACCTGTTCTTCATCATGAACGAAGTAGAACGCCGCGGCATGCCCACCGAGATCGCCCTGCTACCAGTGGTGGAAAGCGCCTTTGTACCCACCGCACAGTCTCAGGTAGGCGCTGCCGGCCTGTGGCAGTTCATGCCGGCCACCGGCCGCCAGTACGGTCTGGAACAGACCTGGTGGTATGACGGCCGCCGCGACGTGGTGGAAGCCACCCGTGCCGCACTGGACTACCTGCAAAACCTGTACACCATGTTTGGCGACTGGAGCCTGGCCCTGGCCGCCTACAACTGGGGTGAAGGCAATCTGTCGCGCGCCATCGCCAAGGTCCGCGCTCGTGGTGAAGTGGAAAGCTACGAAAACATCCAGATGCCGAAGGAAACGCGCAACTACGTGCCCAAGCTGCTGGCGGTGCGCAACCTGCTGCAGGAACCGGAGAAGTTCGGCCTGCGCCTGGCGCCGCTGCCCAATAAGCCCACCTTTGTTGCCGTCGCCACCGGTCGTCACATGAACATCGACATCGCGGCACGCCTGGCCGAGATGTCGGTGGCCGAGTTCAAGGAACTCAACCCGGCGTTCAACCTGCCGGTGTATGCCCACAAGAACGGCCGTCAGATGTTGCTGCCGGAAAACAAGCTGCACAAGTTCGAGACCAATCTGGCCAAATGGGACAAGCCGCTGCTGACCTGGCAGGTACACGTACCGGATAGCGATACCAGCGCCAGCGAGCTGGCCAGCCGCTTCGAGATGAATCCGAACGAGCTGATCACCGCCAACAATCTCAAGAGCAGCAATCCGCTGCCGGCGGGCCGCCCGGTACTGGTGGCGCTGCATGGCAACGGTAATACCGCACCACAGCTGGATGCCACCGATATCGCCGCCCCAGCCAGCGAAACCGCCACACTGGTCGCCTTTGCCGCCAACGCCGCCCCCACCCCGGCAACAGTCGCCGCTCCAGTACCGACCGTCGCCAGCGTGATGTCCGCCAGCCTGGTCAGCAAGCCGCAAAAAGTAACCGTCGACAGCAAAGCAGCTGAAACTGCCAAGCCGGCCGTTACTGCCGTCGCCACCGTGGTGACACCCGCCAAACTGGTCACAAACCCGGTGCTGATCGCCGAGAGCAAGCCGCAGCCGACCGTAGCCAGCGCGGCCGCCACGCCAGTCGTGACCAATACCGACAGCAAAACAGTTGTAGCCAGCAATGTGCTCGCCGCCGCCAACCCGGCACCGCGCGTGGTTGACACCAAGCCGGAAGTACGTAGCGACACGCCGCGTGTGGTCATTCGCGTCGACAACAACAAAACAGAACGTAGCGAGCCGATTCGCATCATCGCCCGCAACGATAGTAACGTTGGCCGCGAGCAGCTGTTGAGCAGCCCGGACCGGGTAGTCGTCGCCAGTGCCGGCCTGCATACCGTGGCCGCCGGCGATACCCTGTTCAATATCTCGCGTCGCTACGGCATGACCGTGACCGACCTGAAACAGCTGAACGGCCTGGACGACAATGCCATCAAGCTGGGGCAAAACCTGAAAGTGCTGAGCAGCCTGCCAGCCGCCAGCGCACTGGCCAGCAGCGCAGCCAGCCCATTGCGCACCGTGTCCTACAGTGTGCGCCAGCCGGCGACAGGCCCGGTACCGACCGATTACGTGGTACAGCGTGGCGATACTGTGTTTAGCATCGCCCGCAAATTCAGCGTGTCGCACACCGACATCCTGCGCTGGAACGACCCGGACCAGCTGGTGCGCCTGCAGCCAGGACAAAAGGTTCGCGTGCTGGCGGAGGCCGATGGTCTGTAAGCCATGCCCGTCGCAACAGCAAGGCCGCAGCAAATGCTGCGGCCTTGTGCTTTTCAACCCTGCCCTGCCATTGCGGCTAACGCGCCGCGGCTTACTCCGGTGCCTTACTGTCCAGCCAGATGGTCACCGGGCCATCGTTCACCAGCGCCACCTGCATGTCGGCACCAAAAATCCCGGTTGGCACGGGTTTGCCCAGTGTGGCCTGCATCTGCAGCACAAAGCGCTGGAACAAGGGCTGCGACACTTCCGGCCGCGCCGCCCGGCTATAGCCGGGGCGGTTTCCCTTCTTGATGCTGGCAAACAGCGTGAACTGGCTCACCGCCAGTACTTCGCCGCCAGCATCCAGCACCGAGCGATTCATCACCCCGTCGGCATCGTTGAAAATACGCAGCTGGCTGATCTTGCGTACCAGCCAATCAATGTCATCCTCGCCATCGCTGTCTTCCACCCCTACCAGCAACAACAGGCCGGCAGCAATCTGCCCGCTGATCTGCCCTTCCACCGTCACCGACGCCTGCGTCACCCGCTGTACCAGAACTCGCATCAATCTCTCCCATCATTGGACGCGACATTCTAAAATGAGCGCCCACCTCACAGACAAGGATTCGCCATGCTGATGGTCGTTTCGCCAGCCAAAACGCTGGACTACGAGACCCCCGCCCACACTGCGCAGTTCACGCAGCCGGATTTTCTCGCCCACAGCGCCGAGTTGATCGAGGTGCTGCGGGCGCAAAGCCCGGCCCAACTGGGCCAGCTGATGGACATCAGCCCGGCGCTGGCCGAACTGAACGTTGGCCGCTACCACGACTGGACACCGGCCTTCACCCCGGCCAATGCCAAGCAGGCGGTACTGGCCTTCATGGGCGATGTCTACGAGGGTCTGGGCGCAGCCAGCCTGTCGGAGCAGGAGCTGCAATGGCTGCAACAGCATCTGCGCATCCTGTCCGGTCTGTACGGCCTGCTGCGCCCGCTGGACCTGATGCAGGCCTACCGCCTGGAAATGGGCACCCGGCTGGCCAACCCGCGAGGCAAGAACCTGTATGAGTTCTGGGGCAGCATCATCACCGACGAGCTCAACCGCCAGCTGGCAGCAGATGAGTTTCCACAACTGGTGAACCTGGCTTCGGACGAATACTTCAAGTCGGTAAAGCCGAAACAACTGCAAGGCCGGCTGATCTCGCCGGTGTTTCAGGATCTGAAAAACGGCCAGTACAAGATCATCAGCTTCTACGCCAAGCGTGCGCGCGGGCTGATGGCGCGCTGGGCGCTCAAGCACGGCATTGCCGACGCACAGGCACTGCTGGATTTCAATGCCGAGGGCTATGCCTTTACACCGGAAGCCTCCAGCGAAAACACTTGGGTATTCCGCCGCGATCCGGCAGCGCGGTAACCACCGCCAAGGTTGGCCGCAATGACTTGTTGCGGCCAACCTTGGCTTCTACAGCCGGACTTCGTTGTCCAGTGCGCCGCCGTGGGCAAACGTCGTGGCATTGCCCAGCGTAGTGCTGGCGATATTGTGTAGCGCCTCGGCCGTCAAAAAGCCCTGGTGCGAGGTGACCAGTACATTGGGGAAAGTCAGCAGCCGCGCCAGCTGATCGTCCTGCAAGCCGGTATCCGACAGGTTCTGGAAGAACACCCCCTCCTCCATCTCGTACACATCCAGCCCGACACCGCCCAGATGGCCGGACTTCAGCGCGTCGATCAACGCGGTGGTATCGATCAAGCCACCACGGCTGGTATTGATCAGCACACAACCCGGCTTCATCGCCGCCAGCGTAGCGGCATTGATCAAGTGCCGCGTCTGCGGCAGCAGCGGCAGATGCAGGCTGACCACGTCGGCCTCGGCCAGCAGCTGCGCCTGCGGCACGTAACTGAACCCCAGCCGCGCCGCCAGTACCGCATCCTGCTGCACGTCACTGGCCAACACCCGCATGCCGAAGCCGCGGGCGATGGCAATAGCCGCCTCGCCGATGCGACCGGTGCCGATCACGCCGAAGGTCTTGCCATGCAGGTCAAAGCCCACCAGTCCATCCAGCGAGAAATCCATCTCCCGCACCCGCACATAGGCCTTGTGGATGCGTCGGTTCACCGCCAGTAGCAGGGCAAAGGCATGCTCGGCCACCGCGTGCGGCGAGTAGGCCGGCACCCGCGCTACTTTCAGGCCATGCCGGGCGCAGGCCGCCAGATCCACGCCGTTGTAGCCGGCGCAGCGCAACAACACCAGCTTGACGCCCATTGCGGCCAACCTGGCCACCACCGCAGCATCCAGCCGGTCATTCACAAAGGCACACACTGCATCGAAACCAGCCGCCAGCTCCACCGTGGCGGCATTCAGCCGAGGTTCGAAATACTGCAGCTCGTGCTGTGCCACCAGGTTGGCCGCAGCCAATGCCTGGCGGTCGTACTGCTTGGTATCGAACACTGCTATTTTCATCACACCCTCTCTAGCAAACGTTTGTCACAAATGAGACAAACCGCTGCAATCATCTCGGACAAAAGAGCATGTAATTCCACCTGATTTACCCCTTTATTTACAAGTGATTACTAACGAATAACTGACTCTTGATTGTGATCAAATCGATATCACGCGCCAGAAATACCCCGCCGCTATGATGCCCTGCTGTCAGCTATCCCAGGTTAGGCCATGAAGAAGAATTTACCTGTTACCGGCGTGGAAACGCCATTCGTCTCAGGCATCATCGTTACCCGCACCGACCTCAAAGGTGCGGTCAGCTATGCCAACGATGCCTTCGTCGCCATTTCTGGCTTCAGTCGGGATGAGCTGCTCGGGCAAAACCACAATATTGTCCGCCACCCGGACATGCCGCCGGTACTGTTCGACGACCTGTGGCGCACCGTCAAGAGTGGCCACTGCTGGCGCGGACTGGTGAAAAACCGCTGCAAGAACGGCAACCACTACTGGGTGGATGCCTTTGTGGTTCCCATCAAGAAGCAAGGTCAGATCAGCGGCTATATGTCGGTACGCAGCCCGGCCACGCGGGAAGCCATCCACCAGGCGGAAGCCAGCTACCCGCCGCTGCTGCAAGGCGCGCCGCTACGCAAGCCCGCGCCACGCGGCCGGCTGCTGGCACACTTCCAGACCCTGTACGCTGCCAGCATGACCAGCCTGGCCGCCGGCGCCGGCGCGTTACTGGGCGGTACCGCCGGCTGGATGCTGGCCGCCAGCGCGATCACGCTCAGCAGCGGCTGGTTGTGGCTGGAACAACGGCGGCGACAGGAGCAGCAGCGCCTGCTAAGCGCCTGCTTCAATATCGCCGAAGGCAAGCTCACCAATACGCTGGGTATCGATGCCGCCGGCGAACTGGGGCAGCTGGAAACCGCGCTGGCCTACATGCAGGTTCATCTGAAAGTGATGCTGGACGATGTACAGCTGACCGCCCACGAAGTGGCCGGTGAAACCGATCGCATGCAGCACACGATTGCCGATATCCACCAGCGTATGGCGGCGGCCAACAACAGCGTCCTGCAGATGAGCGCCTCGATCGAAGAACTGTCCGCCTCGATCGAGCAAGTCTCGCAGAATGCCGCCGAAACCGCCGAATTGAGCCTGCACTCGCAGAAGCAACTGCAGCACGGCGCCGCCGAGATGGAAACTGCACATCAGCGTGGTGCCGCCGCCGCTGGCACGGTGGAAAGCACGCAGGGCGTGATTACCGAACTCACCACCGCCATCACCGGCATTACCGTGGTAACGCAGACGATCCATGACATTGCCGAGCAGACCAATCTGCTGGCACTGAACGCCGCCATCGAGGCAGCACGGGCAGGCGAATCCGGCCGTGGCTTTGCCGTGGTTGCGGATGAGGTACGCAAACTGGCGGAGCGCACCAGCAGCAGCACCGATGAAATCAACACCCTGGTCGCCAACGTGCGCGGCGCGGCAGACAGCACGGTGGGCGCCATCGCCAGCATCACCAGCCAGACCCGCGCCGGGCTGGAGGCGCAGCAGCGTACCAGCAGCCAGCTGCATGCTGTGCGCGGCGATGTTGGCAATGTGAACGGCATGATGCAGGAAATTGCCAGCGCCAATGCCCAGCAATCGGCCAGCGCTACCCATCTGGCCGAGCGCATGACGCACATCGCCGCCCAATTCGAAGAGTCACATCAGCATATCGATGCCGCCAATCAGACCATTCGCGTACTGGCACGGCAAGCCTGCAACCTGGCACAGCTGGCCGGCCACTTCGAAGTAAGCTGAAACACGCAGACGGTGCATACCGTCTGACAGCAACACAATGCAAAAAGCCGCAGGTCCGGAGGACTTGCGGCTTTTACATATTTGGCTGCGGGGGCAGGA
>CAMLGD010000104.1 GCA_946479405.1 uncultured Vogesella sp. | reverse complement strand
TCGCCGCTGCGGAACACGATGCGCGCGCCGCTATCCAGATTGGTGGCCACCACGCCGAACTTGCGCGGCATCTGCTCGATCTTCTTGCCGTCCACCTGCTGGTTCACCAGTGCGGCCAACTTCTCGCCCTTGAGGAAGCCGCTGGTGGACAGGGTAAAGTCGCGCAGCTCGCTCTCGTCGATGCGCATGGCGCGGTAGCGCAGCGCGTCGCCGTCCACGCCGGAAGCGTAGATGGCGCCCACCACGCTGCCGGCGCTGGTACCGGTGACGATGTCGGCCTTGATGCCGTTCTGCTCCAGCACGCGGATCACGCCGACATGGGCAAAACCCTTGGCCGCGCCGCCACCCAGGGCGAAGGCGATCTTGGGTTTGAGCGGGACTTTCACCACCGGCGCGGTGGGGGTGCTACAGGCGGCCAACCCGGTGATCAGGGCCAGCGCCAGCAAACGGCGGGATAACAACATGCTTGTCTTTTCAACTCATCACTTGGGCGGGGTACGGGTAAATTCGATCACCTGCCGCCCATCGGGCAGGATGTTCGCTTTTTTCTTCGGCTCGCCCTTCCAGGCGTGGCCATACAACACTTCGTAGGTAGCCGGCAGCTGGCCGTCACGGCGGTAGCCCTCGTAGGCCTCGCACACGCGCTGCCAGGCATGCTTGCCCAGCAAGCCGCGGCCGCGGCCATCGGTGACGTTGTGCGCGCCGATGGATTTCAGGTCCTGCATTACCTCGCGCGCGCTGGCGTAGGTCATTACGATCTTTTCCATGTCCATCACCGGCTCGGACATGCCGCTGGCGAGCATGGCGTCACCCAGATCGTGCATGTCGATGAACTGGTTCACATGGTTGGCGCCGTCGGCATGGCTGAATGCGGCGCGCAGTTCGAACAGCGTGTCCGGCCCCAGGGTGGCGAACAGCACCATGCCGCCCGGCTTGAGCACGCGCTGGAACTCGGCAAACACCGCTTCTGGCAGATTCAGCCACTGGATGGTGAGGCTGGACCAGATCATGTCCACGCTGTTGTCGGCCAGCGGCAGGCGCTCCACGTCGGCACACACCTGCCACGGGCTTTGCGGCTTGAACAAGCGCGACAGCATGCCCTGCCCGGCGCGCTGCTTCTCGCGCGACGCGCACAGCATGGCATGCGCCAGGTCCAGCTCCACCACGCGCGCCTCCGGGTAGCGGCGACGCAGTTCGGCGCTGCCGTAGCCGGTACCGCTGCCGGCATCCAGGATTACCGCTGGTTGCAGCTTGATGTACTCCAGCCGTTCGGCCATGCGGTCCGACACTTCGCGCTGCAGCACGGCGGCGGCATCGTAGCTGTTCGCCGCGCGTTCGAACGAGGCGCGCACGCGGGTCTTGTCGGTGTAAAACGCTTCAGTCATGCGTGTTGTTCCAGATGGTGGCGCAGGTGCTGCAGAAATTCGCTCTCGTGCGAGAGGAAGGGCGCATGCGAAGCCTGGGCAAATTCGTACAGGGTGGCATCCGGCAGCGCTGCGGCCAACCAGCGACCCGCCCCGATCGGGGTGATGGCATCGCGGGCGCCAAAGAACAGCCCTACCGGACAAGTAATCAGCGGTGCAAGTTCCCGCGCATCGGCCGCCAGCAGGCAGTCCAGCGCCGGCAGCAGGCCTTGTGGACGGCCATGGGCGAACATCTGCTCTTTCAATCCGGCCAGGGTCTGGCGCGCGGCCGGGGCCCCCAGCAACTGCAGCGCCAGGAAGCGCTCCAGCGTCTGCTCGAAGGCGCCGTCCAGGCTGGCGCCGACACCCTCGATGGCGGCACGCTGCTGTGCATGCGGCCAACTGTCGTCGCGCACGAAGCGCGGGCTGGTAGCGATCAGCGCCAGGCTCTTCACCTGCGCCGGGTAGTGGGCGGCCCAGTGCTGGGCGATCAGCCCGCCCAGCGACCAGCCCACGATCTGTACCGGCAACGGAAAACGCTCGACCAGCTGCGCGGCGATGGTATCCGGGTTGAAGCTGGCACTGGCGGCACTGCCGCCGTGGCCGGGCAGATCCACCAGGTGGACGCAGAAATCGGCGGCAAGGTTGGCCGCAATGCGGTCGAACACGCCGCCGTGCAGCCCCCAGCCGTGCAGCAGCACCACGTCGGCGCCGCGGCCGTGACTTTCGATAAAAAGGCTCATGAAACAACAAGGTGGGGCAAAAACGCATTTTCGCAATACTGCCGGCGGAAAGATACCCGCCGTTGTGCCGGGAGGTAAAAACGCCGCCCGGTCATGACGACGGGGCGGCGTAGCACGGCAAATACTGACGCTGGTATGCGGCGCTCAGGCGCTGAGCGCGGTGGCCGCCGGCACAATGCCATTGAGCCGCTCCCACTCCAGCGAGGCGGCCGGCACCGGGCGCGCAAAGTAGTAGCCCTGCAGCCGGGTGCAGCCCAGCTCGCGCAGCGCCTGCACCTGGGCCGGGGTTTCCACCCCTTCGGCCACCACTTCCAGCCCCAGCGCCGCCGCCAGCGCCAGAATGGCGCGCACGATGGCGGCGGATTCTTCCTGGCAATGCACTTCGCGCACGAAGGACTGGTCGATCTTCAGCACATCAAACTGGAAGCGATGCAGGTAGGACAGCGCCGAGTAGCCGGTACCGAAGTCGTCCAGCGCCAGACATACGCCTTCTTCCTTCAATTGCTTCATCACGCTAATGGCCAGATCGGGCACGTCGATCAGCGCGCTCTCGGTCACTTCCAGATGCAGGGTGCCAGCCGGCAGCCCGTACTGGCGCAGCAGCGGCAGCAGCCAGTCCAGCAGCGTGCGGTCGTGGAAATGGGTGGACGACAGGTTGATGTGCAGGCACACCTCGTTACTCAGCTGCCCCTCGGCATACCAGGCGGCCAACTGTGCGCAGGCACGCTCGATCATGTAGCGGTCCAGCTTGAGGATCAGCTCGCTCTCTTCCGCCATCGGCATGAACACGCTGGGCGGAATCAGCCCACGCTGCGGATGGTGCCAGCGCACCAGGGTCTCGAAACCGGCCAGGCGGCCAGTCTGGCTGTCGACGATGGCCTGGTAGTACGGCACCAGCTCGTAGTCGTTGGTCAGCGCATGGCGCAACTCGGCTTCCAGCGCCAGCTGGTCGGCCTGATCGCGGCGCAACTCCTGGTTGAACAGGGTGTAGCCGTGGCGGCCGCGCTGCTTGCTGCGGTACATGGCGTGATCGGCGTCGCGCAGCATGTCTTCGGCGCGGCTGTAGTGGCTCTTGTCGGCCAGCACCACCCCCAGGCTGACGGTGGTGAACAGCTCGCGCCCCGACAGCACGATGGGACGCTCGAACGACCCCACCAGCTGACGGGCGATGTCCTCGCACTCGTCCATGGTGTCGACGCAGGACAACAGCACCGCGAATTCGTCGCCGCCGAGACGAGCGAGGAAATCGGCAAAGCGTAATGTGCCCTGGATGCGCTGCGCCGCTTCGATCAGCAGCAGGTCGCCCGCCAGGTGGCCGAGCGAGTCGTTCACCAGCTTGAAGCGGTCCAGGTCGATGAACAGCACGGCAAAGCGCTGCTCCGGGTCCAGCTGGAAGGCGTCCCAGCTGCGTTTGAGCACGCGGCCGAAATAGTTGCGGTTGGGCAGCTTGGTCAGCGGGTCGTGCAGGCTGTCGTGCTGCAGCTGGGCGTTGACCGCGTCCAGCTGGGTGGTACGCTCGCGCACGCGCTGTTCCAGGTCGGCATAGGCGCGCTGCAGATCGTCCAGCGCCTGCACCCGCGCCAGCGCGCTGCCGATGTGGTTGGCGACGAACTCCAGGATTTCCTGCTCGCGCCAGCTGTAGCGGGCATCCGGGGTATAGCTTTGCACCGACAGCACGCCGCGCAGCAGGGTACCGCTGTACAGCGGCACGCCCAGCCAGCTGCACGGCGGCGCTTCCAGCGCTTCGTCATCCTGCGGCCACTGGGTATCGGCCAGCAGCAGCGGCCGGCCGCTATGCAGCACCTGCTCCACCGGCCCGCGTCCCGGCGCGCGCGGCGCCAGCTCGGACTGGTACAAGTCGGCACAGTAGGGAAAGCTCAGCTCGTCGCGTTCCTGGTCGTACAACGCTACCTGGCAATTACCGGCATCGATCAGCTCCGCCAGCAGGCGGTGCAGACCGGCGAAGAACGCTTCCATCGACAGGCTGGTATTGGACAGTTCAGCCATGCGGAACAGCATGGTCTGCAGCTGCTCGGTGCGCTGGCGCTCTGCCACTTCGGCGCGCAACCGCGCGTTGATGGTTTCCAGCTCGTTGGTACGGCGCCAAACCTGTTGTTCCAGATCGGCGCGATACAACAGCCGGTCCAGCGCGGCGGAAATATGGTGGCCGACATACAGGAAGGCGGCCTCGGCATGCTGGTCCGGCCGTGCCTGGCCGTGATAGCCCTGCACCACCATGGCGCCCATCACCTTGCCGCTGCCATTGCTCAGCGGCATGCCCATCCACCAGTCGCAGGCGGCACCGTGCTGCGGGATGCCTTCGCGCCGGCACAGGGTGATCAGATCGTCGCCGCCGAGCATCAGGCACTGGTTCTCGCGGATCAGCCAGGCGGTCAGCGAGGCATCCGGACCGCGCGCCGGAAAGGTCTGTTCCGGCTGTGGTTTTAATGCATCACTTTGATCGATGAAGTAGGGAAAACGCAACACACCGGCGTTTTCGTCGTGCAGCGCGATGTAGAAGTTGTCAGCCGGCATCAGGAAACGCACCGCCTGATGCAGCTGCGGCAGCACGGTATCGAGGTCGTCGGCCTCGCTGGCGAGGCGACTGATTTCCAGCAGGATGTGATGGGTGAGACGGGCAGTGGACAGCGCTTCGCTCAGGCCGGCGCCAAGCAGGTGGCCGGACAGCAGGTAGGCCAGGCGCGAGGTAAGCTCGTCGGCCACTTTCTGTCCATGCCAAAGCAACCAGCCCAACGGGGCGCTTTCGCTGCCCAGCCGGTGCAGGCGGACGTGGTCCGGCAGGCTGGCAGCGGCGTGCAGCTTGTCCGGTTTCGGCAAACAAGCGGTATCGCCCCGTCTGGCCAGACAATGCCAGACGGTGCCTATCTTCCCCCAGACTGTTGCACCATCAGGAGCCTGCAAGCGGGCCAGAAAATCCAGCGCCGCTTCGGCAGCTTCTTCCGGTGTAAACAGGAAATCAGCCGTACTGTTCATACAGTTCGTGTAGACCCACTCGTGAGCGCTTGCATGAGGCATCTCCCCATGCACAGTGGCTGTTTTTATCTTGGCATCTTTTTACAACAAATGAAGCAGCAGTTTTAACTAATTACCGATAGTAATGCGGCTAACAACTCTGCCACGTCGTCGCGTGTATGCCCGGCAGACAGTGACACACGCAAGCGTGCGCTGCCTGCCGGCACAGTGGGCGGTCTGATCGCCGGCACCCAGATCCCGCGCGCACGCAGCTGTTCCGCCAGCTTCAAGACTTCCTTATTGCTGCCAATAATAATCGGTTGAATTGGCGAACGGGAAGAGCACAACGACAAAGAAGTTGCCCGCAGCCCGGCGTGCAGCACCGAAATATGCTCATCAATTAAATGACGACGCCATTTATCGGCGTCAATCAGCTGCAGACTGCGCAAAATTGCCGCCGCCTGCGCCGGCGGATGGGCGGTGGTAAAGATATAGGTGCGCGCGCTGTTGATCAGCCAGTCGATCAGCTGCCGGCTGCCGGCCACGAACGCCCCGGCCGCTCCGGCGGCCTTGCCCAGCGTCGCCATGTACACCACCCGCGGGTGGTGCAGCGCATACTCCAGCAGCGCGCCATGGCCGTCGCCCAGCAGACCGAAACCGTGCGCGTCGTCCAGATACAGCCAGGCGTCGTAGCGCTCGGCCAGTTGTAGTAAATCGCGCAACGGCGCCTCGTCACCATCCATGCTGTACACCGCGTCCACCGCGATCAGCCGCGTGCGCGCCGGCGTGTCGCGCAGCAGTTGCTCCAGCTGCGCCAGGTCGTTGTGGCGAAAGCGCTTGAAAGTCGCGCGCGACAGCAGACAGCCATCATTCAGTGACGCATGGTTGAGGCGGTCGGCAAATACCGCATCGCCGCGCCCCACCAGGCTGGTGATCACGCCAAGGTTGGCCGCATAACCGGAGCCGAACAACAATGCCGCCTCGCAGCCGACAAAGGCGGCCAGCGCCTCCTCGGCCTGCTGCTGGATGCCGAAATGGCCGGCCACCAGCGCCGAGGAGCCGCCACCTACCCCCCAGTCCTCGATAGCAGCCTGCATGGCCTGGCGCAGCACCGGATGGTTGGCCAGCCCCAGGTAATCGTTACTGGCAAAGGCCAGGTAGTCGCGACCGTCGATCGTCACCCGCGGCCCCTGCGGCGACTGCAGCGTGGCGCGCCGGCGCAGGCGGTGCTCGGCGGCCAGGCCGTGGAGGGCGGAATCGATTTCGTCGGGACGCATGCGGCCAACCTTTCAGTGCAATAGTCGGAAAAAAAGCACCCGCCAGCGGCAAGGTGCTTGTTCGGTGGCGCAGTGTAGCGCCTGTGGCGGTTTGGCCGCCTGTCGCCGTCGTGTTACAGCGGCTGCAGGCCCAGCTTGTCCATCAGCGCACGGTCGGCGTCGACATCCGGGTTGCCAGTGGTCAGCAGCTTGTCGCCGTAGAAGATGGAGTTGGCACCAGCGAGGAAGCACAGCGCCTGCATCGCTTCCGGCATCTCGCGACGGCCAGCGGAGAGGCGGATATAGCTCTTCGGCAGCGTCAGACGCGCCACGGCGATGGTACGCACGAACTCGGTCCAGTCCAGCGACTCGGCACCGTCCAGCGGCGTACCGGTCACCTTCACCAGGTTGTTCACCGGCACCGACTCCGGCTGCGGGTCGAGGTTGGCCAGCTGCAGGATCAGCCCGGCACGCTGCTCGCGGGTCTCGTTCAGGCCGACAATACCGCCACAGCACACCGACAGCCCGGCGCCACGCACCTTGCCCAGCGTGGCCAGGCGGTCTTCGTAGTCACGGGTCTGGATGATGTCGGCGTACTTGTCCGGCGCGGTATCCAGATTGTGGTTGTAGTAGTCGAGGCCGGCATCCTTCAGCTTCTCGGCCTGACCGTCCTTCAGCAGACCAAAGGTGGCACAGGTCTGCAGCCCCAGCGCCTTCACCTGCTGCACCATGTCCAGCGTCTTTTCCAGGTCGGCATCTTTCGGACCGCGCCAGGCGGCGCCCATGCAGAAGCGGCCGGCACCGTTGGCCTTGGCGTGGCGCGCCGCTTCCACCACTTCGTCCACCGTCATCATCGGCTGGTTTTCCACCGGCGTATCGTGATGCGCGGACTGCGGGCAATAGCCGCAGTCTTCCGGACAGCCGCCGGTCTTGATCGATACCAGGGTGGACAGCTGTACCCGGCTGGGGTCGAAATGCTGGCGATGCACCTCGGCGGCGCGGAATACCAGCTCCATGAACGGCAGGTCGTACAGCACTTCTACTTCCTGCTGGCTCCACAGAGCTTGTTCCGGGTGCAATTTGGGCGGGCGCTGGAAAGCGATGGAGGCCTGGGTCATCTGTGCTACCGTCATAAATTAGAGTAAAAACTAGGCTGATCTTGCCGGGGGCTGCCACATGCTGTCAAACCCACTTCGCCGCCTTCTTGACAACTGCTCATTATTTGAACAGCACTGTCAGTTGTGCGGCCACCGTCCCGCCCGCAACGGCCTGTGTCCGCACTGCCAGCATAGCCTGCCTTATCAAAACGCCGCCCGTTGCCCGCAATGCCATGCGCTGGTGCACAGTGGCCACGCCCCCTGCGGCGACTGTCAGCGCCTGCAACCGGCATTCGAACGCTTGCTGGCCGCCTACGATTACGACTACCCGCTGGATGGCCTGATCGGCCGCTGCAAATACGGCCCGCAAGCGGTGCTGCAGGGCACACTGGCCAGCCTGATGCCCACCTTGCTGCAACGCCATCCCGCACTACCCACCCCGGATCTGATCGTACCGGTGCCGCTGGCGGCTGCCAGGTTGGCCGCACGTGGCTTTAACCTGCCGGATGCGCTGGCAGCCAGCCTGGCTGTTACAATGCGCGCACCCTTGGCTCGCGAGCTGTGTTGGCGCAAACGCAACACCGTGCCGCAAGCAGGTCTGAACCGTGCCGAACGGCTGGCCAACCTGCGCGATGCCTTCGGCGTAAAACACCGCTGTGACGGCCTTTTCCTTGTCATCGTCGATGACGTGGCAAGCACCGGCGCCACCTTGCACGCCCTGTCCAAAACCCTGCAAAAAGCAGGGGCAAAACGGGTAGAAGCGTGGGTGCTGGCCAAGGCGCATTTTCGTCACACTTGACCAACCTGTTGATTTACTAGAATATTCGCCCCGCAACGATGTTTACCGTTGTTCTCTACCAGCCGGAAATACCGCCCAATACGGGCAATATTATTCGACTCTGTGCCAACACCGGCTGTGAATTGCACCTGGTCAAGCCACTGGGTTTTCCGCTCGAAGACGCCAAACTGAAACGCGCCGGACTCGACTATCACGAGTACGCCCGCATGGTGATTCACGAGAACTGGGAAGCCTGTCTGGCTCACCTTGGCGAGCGCCGCATCTTTGCGGCCACCACCAAGGGTGCCACCCGGCATGACCGCATCGCCTTCCAACCCGGCGATGTACTTTTGTTCGGTCCCGAATCCCGCGGCCTGCCCGCCGAGATTCTCGACACGCTCCCGTCTACGCGGCGGGTGCGACTGCCGATGCGGCCCGAATCGCGTAGCCTGAATCTCTCCAACGCCGTCGCCGTGCTCGTGTTCGAAGCCTGGCGCCAGCA
Source organism: uncultured Vogesella sp. (assembly GCA_946479405.1). The sequence continues at coordinate 2,328 of CAMLGD010000104.1, read as the reverse complement.
TGATTTTGCCGGAGGAAACTAGCGCGCACGCAACTCACCGTTGGCACAACAGCATAGGAGAGGTGATGAAACCTTTTTACCGATGGCTGTGGCTAGTGTTCATCAGTGCTTTGCTGGTGGCTTGTACCACCGTCAGACCGGCGACTGCCACGCAGACCGCCAAGGTCAGTTACAAAAAATCCGCCGTCAACACGGGAGCCTACTTCCAGAAAGACGGCCCGGCCCTGCAAACCCCGGTCAACTTGGACTTGATACCGGATGCCATCCCGCAGAATGAGCCGCTGATCGCCTCGGCGAACAAACCGTACTCCGCACTGGGCATGAGCTTCCGCCCGGATGCCTCGGAAAAGCCCTATCGCCAGTCCGGCAAGGCTTCCTGGTACGGCAAGCAGTTTCATGGCCGCAAGACCAGTTCCGGCGAACGCTACGACATGTTCGCGATGACCGCCGCACACCCGACGCTGCCGATCCCGAGCTACGCCCGGGTGACCAACCTGAAGAACGGTGAGTCGGTGATCGTGCGCATCAACGACCGTGGCCCGTTCCACAAGAGCCGCCTGATGGACCTGAGCTATGCCGCCGCGCACAAGCTGGGCATCGTCAACAGCGGTTTTGGCAAGGTGGTGGTGGAGCGCGTGTTCCCGGTGGAAGGTAGCGAGCGCATCGCCACCAAACCGCAGGCGCAGCAGAAAATGGCCAGCGCCGACAACTTCTACCTGCAACTGGCTTCTTTCAGCCGCCTGGCCGCCGCCGAGGCCGAGCTGAAAACGCTGCTGGCCGATCCGGCCAACGTGCATGACGAAAAACTCGGTATCGTGAATCAGGATGGCCTGTATCGCGTCCGCATGGGCCCGTTCGGCGATGACCACGAAGCCCTGCAAGCCGCAGTGGCGCTCAACGTCTCACCCGTCATCACCCGCTAGGCCGGCTAGCGACACGGTAAACAACAACGCGAGGCAGCTGCCTCGCGTTTTTTATTGCCCGTCGCCTGCCCTACGGCTTGCGTGCCGCCCTGCAGGTATTGATGCCGAAGATCGCATACGGCGGACACCAGCCCAGCAGCCCGGTGGCCAGCGGCACCAGCCCCAGAAACGCCCACGGGCTGTGCGGCCCGACAAAGGCCAAGGATGTGATGGCCAGCCCGGCCACGATGCGGATGACGCGCTCGGTATTGCCAATATTGCGCGGGAACATGGTGCCACCTCCGTTTGCATGCGAATGGTATCAATATATGCACAAATAAAGTGTAAGGCAACGCCGCCACCGTGCACAGTTGTCCCAGCGCAAACATCGCCGCCCGGCATCACCCGCACGACATGCCAACCATCCCGCAATTACCCCGCCGCCAAGTCTTACATGGCCTATCTCTCAAGCACGGCCAGACAATCCGCCTGCGCCGCCCAGCAAGGAGCATGGCGCCATGAAAATGCTACTCACCGTGGACTTCCCCCACGAACCGTTCAACACTCTGGTGCGCAGCGGCCAGGCTGCTGCCGTCATCGACCGCATCATGGACAGCATCCGCCCGGAAGCGGCCTATTTCACCGAGCAGGACGGACACCGCTGCGGCATCTTCGTGGTGGAGGTTGCCAGCCAGGCTGCGGTACCCGCCATCGCCGAGCCGTTCTTCCTCAACTTCAATGCCGACTGCAAGTTCCGCATCGTGATGAGCCCGATCGATCTGCAGGAGGCCGGGCTGGATGAGCTGGGCAAACGCTGGGGCTAGCGCTGCCATATCGGCGGCAGGAAGCAGCAAGGACAAGCCGCATGACTTGCCAGGCTGCCAACCGGGTGACGTTTTCAAGCCCTGCCGGACCCGGCAAAGCCGGGCCGCTCCTGCGGGGTCACTCAGGCGGCAGCCTTGCTGTTTACACCACAACGCCCTTCCACTTCACGCTAGGGCGTTGCCAAAAGCACAAGGGCAAGCCATACGGCTTGCCCTTGTCGCGTTAACATCTTGCGGCCAACGTTGGCCGCATGCCCGGCTTACTCCGCCAGCTGCGCCAGCAGTTCGGCCTGGCGCTCGGCCAGCAGCGCGTCGGTCAGCTCCACCATGTCGCCGTCCATCACGTAGTCCAGCTTGTACAGCGTCAGGTTGATGCGGTGGTCGGTGACGCGGCCCTGCGGGTAGTTATAGGTGCGGATGCGCTCGGAGCGGTCGCCGGAGCCGATCAGGCTCTTGCGCTCGGCCGCCTCCTTCTGCTGCTGCGCGCGCAGCTGGATATCGTAGATGCGCGCCGCCAGCACGCGCATGGCGCTGGCCTTGTTGGCATGCTGCGAGCGGCCGTCCTGGCACTCGGCCACGATGCCGGTGGGCAGGTGGGTGAT
>CAMLGD010000103.1 GCA_946479405.1 uncultured Vogesella sp. | reverse complement strand
TGCGGCCAACCTTTTGGCGTCGGCAGTGTGTGGCTTACTGCTTCGGCATGATGTTGTTGAACACGAATTTCACCCCGGCCACCTTCTCGGCAATCATGCCGACTTCGGCCATCTGCAGGCCCTGATCCACCGCGCCGTCGATGGTCACGTTGCCATCCTTGCTGCTGACTTTCAGGTTGAAGGCTTTCAGCGCGGCCGAGCTGTCGATGGCGGCTTTTACGTCGCTGCTCAGTTTCAGGTCTTCGGCTTCACCAGCAAATGCCGCCACAGAGGAGGCCAGCAGTACGGCAGCAGCGGACAGACGAATCAGGGGTTTCATGTGCTATCTCTCGTGAGTAATGACCCGAACTCCGGGTGGTGCACGCAGATACTAGGTTTTCCTTGTTACAAGAATATTTAACAAAATAGACAGCCCATGGTCATAAATGGTTGATCTGGCAGCGGGAACGGCGCCAGGTCTACCTGTGTGCCGGGCATGTGGCCGGGTAGAGGGGGCGTCGCATCAATGCGTTTCTCCCAGCAGCCGTCCCAGCCCCGCCATCACGCTCAGGTTGGCACTTTCCATCTGTGCCAACGCCGCCAGCGCGCCCGGCACATCGCCGTCGCGGTAGCGTTCCAGCGCGCGGCGGGCGTAGTCGTGCACCGCCTGGTGTGGTGCGGCCATGTCGCGGTAGGCGGCCTGGCCGGCAAACTGCGCCTTGCCGTCGCCAGAAAAATACCACTGCCCCAGCCGGCACTGGGTCTCGTCCGGCAGCGCCTCCGGCGCCAGCGAGGTCAGGCCCAGCAGCGCCTTGTACACCTCTAGCTTCAGCTGCAGCTCTTCGATGTTGGCCAGCTCGACATTGGCCAGTCGTGCCGAGACGCCGATGGATTGCTGCATGCGCTGCGACAGTTCCAGCAGTCGCTGCATGCTGTGCATGGCGTCGGCGCTGCTGGCGCTGTGACTGGCGGCATCGCCGGCGCCGCTTTGCATAATGGCGCGGGCGGTGCCGGTATCGCTGCGGATAGCGGCCACCAGGGTGCCGATTTCACTGGTGGCGTTAGAGGTGCGCTCGGCCAGCTTGCGTACTTCGTCCGCCACCACGGCAAAGCCGCGGCCGGCTTCGCCGGCACGGGCGGCCTCGATGGCGGCATTCAGCGCCAGCAGGTTGGTTTGTTCGGCGATGTCCTTGATCAGCTGCACGATGCCGCCGATTTCGTCGGCACGGCGTGCCAGGCCTTCCACGCTGTCGCTGGCGGCGGTAATGCGCGCGGTCATCGCCTGCAGGTTGGCCGCAATGCTTTCGAACGCGCTGCGGTTGGCGCCGGATTCGCTGGCGGCAGCCTGGGCCGTGAGCAGCTCTTCAGCCAGATGGCCGGACAGACCGCCAAACGATTGCTGGATACCGGTCAGCGACTCGCCAAAACGCGGCAGGCTGGCCAGTACCCCGTCCAGCAGTTGCTGGTGGCGGGCCATGTCCTGCTGTGCAGCCGCTTGGGCGGCCAACTGCTGCTGGCTGTCGGCCAGCGCCTGTTGCAGCGCCTGATTCTGTGCCTGCAGGATGGCGTTTTCCGCCAGCGTGGCGGCCAGTGCTTCGCGGGTTTTGGTGCCGAACATGATGCCTCCGTGGTGTAGCTGTAATGTTGAGTAATTTACTCTGGTATTGCCAGTGACCAAATTGACCGCGCTCAAGCCCAGCTGTTGCAGCAGGCGTGCTAGACAAAACTGTCAGACACAAGCCTGGCTGTCTGGGCTGGGCCTACGGCACCGGCAAGGCCGGGATGGGGTTGCTAAACCGGCGGCGGTGCGGACGGTCACAAGAACCTGCAGCCAGCCAGCGTATGGCGGCCACGTCATGACTGCCGCCAGGGTCAGGCGGGCGGTGGCGATGACGCCAGCACCGGCACCGGCGGGCTTACTTCTTTACCCATTGACCGTTGGGTGCCTTGATGTAGCTGCCGGGCGGGGTTTTTTCGATGGCTTTCTGGCCGGCCAGTGTGGCGACCTGGTCCAGCGTGGTGCCGTTTTTCTTGGCGATGGCGTCGTAAGCCTCGCGGCGCTTGGCGTTGATGTCCGCCGCCAACGAGACGGCTTCCGGGGTGGCCTTCACCACGCCAAGATAGCCATCCGGCTGTTCTCCCACCAGGCCCTGCGCCTTGGCGCCGCCCACATCCAGTGCCATTGCCAGGCTGCTGCAGACCAGCAGGCCAATTGCCATCCATCGTGCTGCCGTTTTCATGCTGTGCTCCTAGAACAGTCCGCTGTCGGTGGTGAGGTTATCGATGTCTTTTTCCACTTTGAGGCGGATTTCGTGATCGATCTTCACGTTCAGGTTGATGGTGATGGGCTCCTTGGGCACTTCCAGCGCCACCCGCGGGGTGCAGGCGGCCAGTGCCAGGAGCGGTATCAGCCAGACGGGTTTCATGGCGAAGTCTCCGGTGTGGGGTTGCGCGTAGCGGCCGATTGCTTGCGGCTGAGCACGCGGCGGGATATTTCATCTCCGATACGCAGGCTGCGTAACAGTTCCAGCACGTTTTCACTGTGGCTGTAGTTTAGGACTACCGGCTGGCGGTTTTGTTTGGGGTTGACCCCTTTCAGCGTCACCCGGGCATCCAGTAAGCCGTTTTGCTGCATGGCCAGCCGGGCCTGGAAGTCGTTGACGTCCAGTTCGCTGAGCATGTCCAGTGCCAGCTGCACTGCGCGGTTGGATTGTGCCATGGCATTGACCCCGGCGGTGGCCGGCACACGTAGGGTCAGCTCACCCTCGTTGCGCAGCAGCCCGTCTTGCAGCGCGATACCCGCCGGCAGCAGTTGCAGCGGCAGGGTGCCGCCGACGCGGCCGGTGAGTTGTACCGTGGGCTGCGGGTCGTTCTGCAGTGCCGCCACGGCGGCCAGGTCCAGCTGTTGCACGGTCACGGTCTGGAAGGCGCTGGACGGCCAGCGCAGGCTGTCGGCCTGCAGGCTGCCGCCCAGCAGCTTGGCGTGCACGGCGCCCAGCTGCCAGTCCTGCAGGTCGGAGCGCAGGGTCAGGGAGACATCTTGCAGCAGGGTGCCGACATCCAGCTGTGCCAGCTGCAGCGGGCCATCGCTTTGCAGCTGCAGCTGGCCGGGGCGTGCGGCCAACGTTAGCCGGCCACGGCCGCCGTTGGCGAGGATGCCACCCCAGTCCAGCGCCACATCGCTCAGCTGTACGTCGCCGTTCAACTGCCATTGCTGTTGCCACTGCCACTGCAGTTTGCCGGCCAGCTGCCCCTGCTGCAGGGTAACGCCCAGGCCGCGGCTCATGGCGGCGCTCAGCGGAGTATCCAGCTGTACGCTGCCGTTGGCACCGTGGCCCTGGCGGCGCGCTGCCAGCTGCAACTTGCTGCGCCAGGCCGGCAGTTGCAGCTGGGCGCTGGCCCGATCGCCGGCCAGTTGCAACGTGCCGCTGACCGCCGGCAGTGTCCAGCGGCTGGCTACCGCGCCGTCTGCGCTGAGTAGCAGCTGGCCGTGGGCGCTGTTGCCGTCGCTCAGTAGTGCGCTGGCGGTTTGCAGGCTCAGCGGCTTGAGCAGCACACCGCCGACGATGCCTTCGGCAATGTCCAGCTTGCTGCCGCTATCCAGCTGCCACTTGCCGTCGCTGCCGCGCCAGTTGGCCGCCAGCTGTAGCGCGCCGCCTTTACTGTAGAACGGCAGGCGGCTGCTGGCGGCGAGATTGCCTTGCCAGCCGGCCCCTTGCTGGCGGGCGGCCACGCTGCCCTTGAGCGGCCAGTCCTGGTAGTGGCCGGCAAAGCTGGCGTTAAGCAGCGGCTGGCGCGGGTCGATGCTGTTGACCGGCAGGCTGATCGCCAGTGCCAGTTGTGGCTTGCTGACGTTCAGTTGCAGCGGGGCGCCATGCGCGCCTTGCGGGTCCAGCTGGCCGCGCCACTGGCCCACCAGCTGCAAGCCGGCATGGCGGCCGGAGAGCGCCAGCGCGCCTTGCCACTGCCAGCGGCCATCGCCCCAGCGCAGCGTGCCATCGTTGCTGGCCAGCTGCAGCTGCTGATAATCGAGGCGGAACGGTAGCCGGCTGCTGCCGCTGGCGCTCAGCGGCAGTTGCCACGCTTGCGGCCAACTCAGGCGCACGCCCTGCGGCAGGCGGGCTTCGCCGGCGGCCAGCGTCAATTGGCGCTTGGCCCATTGCAGCGGAATGCGGGCGTGCAAGTCTTTGCCATCCAGCTGCAGCAGGCCGCTGCCGCGTTGCAGGCTTTTGTCCTGCGGGGTGAGTTGTAGCTGCAGCTTGCCCTGTGGCCCACTGGCCAGCAGGTCGGCCTGCAGGCTGTGTACACCGTCCAGATCACCGCTGGCCTGCAACGCCCGGCGCGGCTGCAGCAGCCAGCCGGCCGCCAGCGGCAGCGCTTGCGGCAGCGTGGCATCCAGCTGCCACTGGTGGTTGTGCAGCGTGGCCAGCAGCTGGGCATCGCCACGGCGGCTGTCGCCTTGATAGCCCAGCTGCTTGCCATCGGCCTGCACGCGGGCTTGCAACTGGCCAGGCAGCCAGCGGCCACGGGCCTGTAGCTGCCAGTGCCCCAGCAGCTGTGGCGCCAGCCGTGCTGCGGCCAACGTGCCCTGTGCCTGCCACTGACCGCTGTTGCGCTGGTAGTCCAGCGCCAACTTGGCGGCCCCCTGTGCCAGCTGCGCCTGCCAGCGCTCGTTTTGCTGGGTGACGGCGACGGCCAGCGCCGGCAGGGCGGGGGCCTGCAGGCTGGCGATGCGCAGGCTGAATGGCGGCAGGCCGGCGGGGGGCGGCGCCGGCAGCTGGCGTGGGCCGGCTTTGCCGCAGGATTGCAGCTGCAGTTGCTGCAGGGTGATGGTAAGCGGTTGCCAGTGCTCGATGCGCAGACCGCGGCCCTCGGCGGCGACGCAATCCTGCTGCCGCCATTGCCATTGCGCCACGGTGGCACTGCCGTCGCGCCAGCCCAGCCCTTGCAGCTGCAGCCCTTGTTGCTGCAGCCACCAGCTGGCAGCGGCGGCTACCGCCAGCAGTAGCGCCAGCAACGCCAGCAGGGCAAGCAGCAGCCAGCGGTACCAGCGCTGCCGCGGCGGGCCGGAGGAGGCGGGTGGAGTGGTCGGCGAGGGCATGGCTTACACCGCCGCCTGCAATTGCTGGCGCAGCAGGTCGAACTCGGCCTGCGGCAACGGCCGGCTGAACAGGAAGCCCTGATAGGCCTGGCAATGGTGCTGCTGCAGGAAATCCTGCTGTGCCCGGGTTTCCACGCCTTCGGCCAGCACCCGCAACCCCAGCCCGGTGGCCATGGCGATGATGGTCTGCGCGATGATGGCATCGTTGCGGCTGTGCGGCAGGTTGAGAATGAAGGACTTGTCGATCTTCAATTCGTCCAGCGGCAGGCGGGTAAGGTAGGCCAGCGAGGAGTTGCCGGTGCCGAAGTCGTCCAGCGAGAACGAGATGCCCAGCCGGCGCAGTGCCTGCATCTTGTGCAGAGTGTCCTCCACATCGTCCAGCACCATGCTTTCGGTCAGCTCGATCATCAGCTGCGTCGGGTTGGCGCCGCTGCTGCTTAGCGCGGCTTCGACCTGCGCCACGAAATCGGGCTGCCGGAACTGGCGGGCGCTGACATTCACCGACAGCTGCTGCAGCGCATTGCCAGCCTGCTGCCATGCGGCCAACTGGCGGCAGGCCTGCTGCAGCACCCACTGGCCGATGGGCAGGATCAGCCCGGTTTCCTCCGCCAGCGGGATGAACTGCCCCGGTGGCACCAGCCCGCGCTGCGGATGCTGCCAGCGCAGCAGCGCCTCGGCACCGATTAGCTGGCGCTGGTCGTTGAGCTGAACCTGGTAGTACAGCTGCAGCTGTTCGTGCGCCAGCGCCTGGTACAGATCGCTTTCCAGCTGGCTGCGTTCTTCCAGTGCCGTCTGCATCGACGGGTCGAAGAAACGCAGTGTGTCGCGGCCGTCGGTCTTGGCCTGATACATCGCCACGTCGGCATACTTCAGCAGCGATTCCGCCGACTCGCTGTGGCCCAGAAACAGCGCAATGCCCAGGCTGGCGGTGGCGTGGAAGGTCAATTCGCCCAGCTGGAACGGCAGCGCCAGCGCTTCACGGATTTTTTCCGCCACCTGCTCGGCCTGAATGGCGGCCTCTTGCGAGCTGTTGCCCAGGTTTTCCAGCAGCAGCACGAACTCGTCGCCCCCCAGCCGGGCGACGCTATCGCTTTCGCGCACGTGGCGGTTCAGGCGCAGTGCGGTTTCCACCAAAAGCTGGTCGCCCACGTGGTGGCCACGGGTGTCGTTCAGGTTCTTGAAGTGATCCAGGTCCAGGAAGATCAGCGCGCCGTAGTGGCGGCTGCGCTGGCTCGCGGCCAGCGCCTGGCGGATGCGGTCCTGCAGCAGGCGGCGGTTGGGCAGCTGCGTCAGCGGGTCGTAATAGGCCAGCCGGTGGATTTCGGCCTCGGCTTCGCGATGACTGGTGATGTCGGAGAAGGCGCCGATGAAATGGCTGATCTGGCCATCTTCGCCGCGTACCGCGGAGATGGTGAGCCAGGCAATGAACAGGCCACCGTTCTTGCGCCGGTTCCACAGCTCGCCCTGCCAGTAGCCGTGTTCATGGATCTGCTGCCACATGGCGCTGAAAAACGCTGGCTCGTGGCGGCCGGACTTGAGTATGGCCGGAGTGTGGCCCAGCGCTTCCGCGGCGCTGTAGCCGGTGAGCATGCTGAAGGCGCGGTTGACGCGCACAATGACGCCATCGGCCTGCGTCAGCAGCATGCCTTCCTGCGATTCGAAGGCGATGGCGGCAATGCGCTGTTCTTCTTCCAGCGCCTTGCGCGCGGTGATGTCCCGCGCGATGCCGAACAGGCCGCGTACCTCGCCCTGGCTGTCGTGCAGCGGCCCCTTGGTGGACAGGAATACCACCTTGCCATCCACGGTGCTGACGGTTTCCTCAAAGGTCAGCGTGCGGTTTTCCACCATCACGCACTGGTCGTTGCCGCGGATGACCGGCAGCTCTGCCGGCGGGAACAGCAGGCTGTCATCCTGCCCCAGCACCGTGGCAGCGGCCTGGCCGGTGACGCGGGCGGCCTCGCGGCTGAACAGCAGATAGCGCCCCTCGGCGTCCTTGGCATAGATGGCGTCGGAGGAGTTGTCGCAGATTTCCGTCAGCAGGCGCTGGGCATCGGCCTGGGCCTGCAGCGCCGCCTGTTCGCGGCGTGCCAGCTGGGCGGCCAGGTCCAGCTGACGGTAAATCAGCCCATACAGCAGCAGCGAGGTCACTGCCACGAACAGCCAGCCCTTGAGGGTGCTGACCAGGGTGAGCATGGCCGGGTCCTGAAACAGTGCGGCGACCAGCTGGTCGGAAAACAGGATCCACAGCGCGGCAAACACGGCATAGACCGCCACCGGGCGCAGCGACGACGGTGCGCTCAGGCGGGATGGCGGTGGGGTGGCTTGGTCGTGCTTCATCGCATTCCTTGTGCGGCCCGGGCCGGTGCTGGCAGCGGGCGGCTGGTGGCTTGCCCAGTGCTTACTGTAGTGCATGACAGCATGCTGTGGCGCGGGTCACAGCGCTTGGCTGCGCCCCGACAAGTCAGGTTGCGGCTCAATATTCCACTCCCAGATTCAGGTAGCCGGTGAGACGGCCGCCGCGGCTATTGCCCACGCCGATGAACAGCGGCCCCAGCAGGGTGTCTGCCCCGACGAACAGCGTGCCGCCGGGTAGCCAGCCGCTGTCGCGATCATTGGTGATCTGCGACCACATCTGGCCAACCTCGGCCGAGGCACCCAGGTACAGGCCGGTGCCGATCGCCGACGGCAGGCTGGCCACGCGCCACGACATCATGCCGCGGGCAAATAGCATCTGCCGGCCCAGCAGCTGCCCTGGCTGGTAGCCGGACAGATAGCGGAAGCCGCCTAGCTCGAACACATTATTGTTGTCGTCCGGGTTGCTGTAGCCACCGCGCAGGCTGAAATGCCAGCTGATGTCGCGCTGGTCGGTAGTGACGCTGTCCAGCGAAAACGAGCCGCTGGCGGGCGGGGTGTCCTCGCTGTCGCTGCGCGAACTGGGCGCGCGCGCCTCCAGCGTGGCGGCGTAACCGCTGCGCGGCCAGCGCGGGTTGTCCAGCTGGTCCAGCGCCAGGCGCACTCGCAGACCCTGCTCCTGACTGTTGTAGTCATCCAGAGCGGCGTTGGACGAGCCGACCGTCAGCTTCAGATCGTCGCTGCTGCGATACCAGCCGGTGCGGATTTCGCCCATCTCGGCAAAGCGCCAGCCGACATCGGCATGCACGCTGCGGGTGCGGCGGCGGTATTCCGCTTCCGGCTGATTATCGTTGACGTACAGCGAGTAGTCCTTCTCGCGGTAGCTGCCGGACAGGCTGGCGAACAGCGGCGAGTTGGCCGCCAGCGGCTGATACCACTCGGCGCTGTAGGTCGGTTCCTCGCCGATCTTGGCCTCGGCCAGTAGGCTGCCGCCGGCGTGGTTCAGCCAGTTGCGGCGGTACTCGCCCAGCAGCGAAAAGGTGGCATTGCCCTGCGAGCTGGAACGCAGCTCCAGGCCGCCGCGCAGGTAGTTGGGACCGGTGTTGCGCTCCACGGCCTGTACCTGTGCCACGGTGTGGCCATCCTGCGGCTGCAGGGTGTAATCCAGCTTCTCCAGATCGCCCTCGGCAAACACGTCCTGCAGGCGGCGATGGAAGCTGCCCAGCCCCAGCTGGCGGTTGATGGCAAGTTTGTCGATCAGCGCGCCCGGCTCCACGAAGGCGAAGTCGCCGCTGACGTTGACCTGGTCGATGCGCGGTGGCGGGCTGCTGCTGCGCGCCGTCTGCCATTGCCGGTAGGCTTCCGGACTGGCGGCCAACGTTTGCAGCCGTGCCGCCACCGCATGCGCGGCCAGGCGGCCGGCCTCGATGATCTGGCTGCTGGCGGCAAAGTCGGCCGGGGTGACACCGTCCAGCTGCGGGCGGATCAGGATGTCATCCGCGCCCAGCAGCGCCAGTGATTCCTTGCTGTTGCGCGCCACCATCAGGTAGCTGGTCTGGTCCAGCACATTGAGAAAGTTGTTCAGCTGCGCGCGCGGCACCGGCGGCGAGCCGACATCGATCACGATCAGCACATCGGCGCAGCGGCCTTTCAGCTCCTCTACCGGCAACTGGCGCGCCATGCCGCCGTCCACCAGCAGGCGGCCGTCGGCCTCTACCGCCGAAAACATGCCGGGCACCGCCATGCTGGCGCGCATCGCCAGGCTCAGGTCGCCCTTGTCGAACACCACCGCCTCGCCGTTTTCCAGATCGGTGGCCACGGCGCGGAACGGGATGCTCAGGTTGTCGAAGCTGCTTTCGTTGCGGGCATGGGTCAGCTGGCGGATGAACAGGTCGATGGCCTGGGCGTTGATCGCCGCCGGCGGCAGGCGCAGCTTGCCGTCGCGAAAGCCCAGGGTGAGGTCGAAGTAGTTCTTGCTGTCGTTGTGCTTGCGCTGGTATGGCACATCCTCGCGTCGCGGTTTGCCGGCGAGCAGGGTGTCCCAGTCGGCGCTGTTCAGCTGCTGAGCCAGCGCATCCAGGTCCTGACCACTGGCATAGGCGCCGCCAATCAGCGCCCCGGCGCTGGTGCCGGCAATGCAGCTGATCGGCACCTGCAGTTTTTCCAGCTCCTGCAGCACGCCCAGGTGGGCAAGGCCGCGCGCGCCGCCACCGCCCAGCACCACGCCGACGCGCGGCAACGCGGCGGCATGCAGCACCGGGGCGGCCAGCAGCAACGGCAGCAGCAGGGCTGCCAGTTTGGCGACAAAACGAATCATCACAAGCACATACCGTAAGTCACAAGTCGGCAGAGTATATACGGCAGTGTCACCGATGACATTTGGCAATGCAGGCAAGTGACGCCGGAGTCGGCCAACACCGGCAAACAGCGGCAAAAAAAAGCCCGCGCAGGGCGGGCGGGTAGCAAGCAGAAACGGGACTAACGCATGCAGCTGGCGGCAGTATCGCGGCGCGTTGTGACGCGGCGATGACAGCCGGCAAGTTGGCCGCATCAGTAGCCGTCGCCGGCCTGCAGCGCCCACAGATGGGCGGCCACCAGTGCGCGCCAGGGCGCGAACTCGGCCAGCCAGCGTTCGGTTTCCGGCGCGCTGAGCTTGTCCTCGCGTTGCAGCAGCCGCTGCAGGTTGCGGCGCACCGCCACATCGCCATGCAGCGAGCCGTCCAGCCAGGCAAAGCCGCGCAGCAGCGCGTAGCTGATGGTCCACGGGCCGATGCCGCGAATGGCCGCCAGCTGGCTGCCGATGGCGGCGGCATCCGGCGCCAGCTGCCAGGCGGCCAACGGCAGCCGGCCGCTGGCAACCTCGGCGGCCAGCCGCAACAGGGTCTGCGCCTTGCCCTGGGTCAGGCCGGCAGCACGCAGTGTGGTCTCGTCCATGCCGGCGACGCAGTCTGCATCCGGCAGGCAGTACAGGCCGCTGCTGTGCTGTCGCCCGGCAGCCACGATGAAGCGACGGCGGATCGCCACCGCCGCCGCCACGCTGATCTGCTGGCCGATGATGGCCCAGGCCAGCGCTTCGAAGGCACTGGCGGTCTGCGGCACGCGCAGCCCGCTCTGCCGCGCCAGCAACGGCCCCAGCTGCGGGTGGCCGGCCAGCGCCGCCTCGAACTCGGTTACCGGCTGGGTCAGCCCCAGCATGTGGCGCACGCAGGCTGCCAGTTGCGCCGCGTCATCGTCGCTGGCGTTGCCGTCCAGCAGCAGGCTGGCCTCGGCCATCTGCCGCTGCAGGCGGATGCGCAGCAGCGCCGGCTGGCCGTGCCATAGCAGTCCTTTTTCCAGTGTGTCGTCCATCACACGCTCCGCCACTTGCTGCGCATCGCGGCGATGAAAATCGAAGAAACCGTCGGCGCGGAAATTGGCCGGTAGCGCTAGCTGGCAGTGCAGGGTGGTGGGCATGGCGGGCTCGGGGCAAAGGTTGGCCGCAAGGCTACGTGGCTGGGGCTGGCTTGTCACTGCGCCGAATGGCCAGCGCCAGGCGGGATCGGGCGACGCCGGCGCTGGCAACGGACTGCGCGGCATCGCCGGCAACGCGCTGTCACGGCGGTGACGGCGGTGACGGCGCGCGGAGCACGCGGCTCAGCCGGCGCGGCGGAAGGTGAGGTTGATGCGGCACGCGCCCAGCAGCGGGTGCTCGCCACCGGCCAGCGGCAGCACGCCGTGGTAGCACAGC
>CAMLGD010000102.1 GCA_946479405.1 uncultured Vogesella sp. | reverse complement strand
CGCGCCATTTCTCCGGCCGCGCACCGGGCGAAGCGCCGCCGACGCTGATCGACTACCTGCCCAAGACGGCTCTGATGTTCATCGACGAAAGCCATGTCACCGTGCCGCAGGTAGGCGCGATGTACAAGGGCGACGCCGCGCGCAAGCAGAACCTGGTGGATTACGGCTTCCGCCTGCCGTCGGCAGTGGATAACCGGCCGTTGAAGTTCCATGAATTCGAAAAACTGATTCCACAGGCCATCTTCGTATCCGCCACGCCATCGGACTACGAGGCCAAGCATGCCGGCCAGGTGGTGGAGCAGGTGGTACGGCCAACAGGGCTGGTGGATCCGGTAATCGTGATTCGCCCGGTGTCCACTCAGGTGGACGATCTGTTGTCGGAGATCCATCTGCGCATCGAGCGCGGCGAGCGGGTGCTGGTGACCACACTGACCAAGCGCATGGCGGAACAGCTGGCGGATTACTACACCGAGCACGGCATCAAGGTGCGCTATCTGCACTCCGACATTGACACTGTGGAGCGGGTGGAAATCATTCGTGATCTGCGGTTGGGCATGTTCGACGTGCTGATCGGCATCAACCTGCTCCGTGAGGGGCTGGATATTCCGGAGGTGAGTCTGGTGGCGATCCTGGATGCTGACAAGGAAGGTTTCCTGCGCAGCGAGCGCAGCCTGATCCAGACCATCGGCCGCGCTGCGCGCAACCTCAACGGCCTGGCGCTGCTGTACGCCGACCGCATCACCAACAGCATGCAACGTGCCATCGACGAAACCGAGCGGCGCCGCGCCAAGCAGCTGGCGTTCAACGCCGAGCATGGCATTGTGCCGCAGGGCATTAACAAGAAGATCAAGGACATTATCGACGGCGTGTACCACGACAAGTCGGCGGATCGGAAAGCGTTGGCGGAAGACGCACGCATCGCGATGATGGACGAAAAGACGCTGGCCAAGGAAATCAAGCGGCTGGAAAAAGCCATGCTGGAGGCGGCGCGCAACCTGGAGTTCGAGCAGGCCGCCAAGCTGCGCGACGAACTGAAGGCGCTGAAAGAAAAAGCCTGGTTCAGTGAGTTGTAAGGCCGGAAGGCAGGGGGAAGGCATGGCACGCAAACTACGTATTTTGATGATCTGCATGGGCAATATCTGTCGCTCGCCCACCATGGAAGGGGTGATGCGTGCTCGCCTGCACCATTACGGGCTGGATGCGTTGGTGGAGGTGGACTCCGCCGGTACGCACGATTACCACGTTGGCCGCGCGCCGGATCCGCGCAGCGTGGCGGCTGCGGCCGGCCGCGGCTATGACCTGAGCGCGTTGCGGGCGCGGCAGGTGACCGCGGCAGATTTCACTCGCTACGACTACCTGCTGGCCGCGGACTGCGACAATCTGGTTAATCTGGAGCGTGTGCGTGGCGGTCGTGGCGTGGTACCGCAGCTGCTATTGTCGATACTGGGGCAGTCGGCGGAGGTGCCCGATCCTTACTATGGCGGGCCGCAGGGCTTCGAGCAGGTATTGGATCTGGTGGAAGAAGCCTGTGATGCCTGGTGTCGCCATCTGCAGCAGTCGCTGTAGCGCGTAATGTCGTCGTCACAAGAGAACTCTATGCCGCACACCCAAAAGATGCCCGACATCAAGCCGATGTCCGTGGCGCCCAGCCATACTGCCGATATTATCCTGCCGCGGCAGCCGGGCAGGATGGCGCTGGGCCGGTTGCCACTGATTGCGATCGGCTCTTCCACGGGCGGTACCGAGGCACTGCGGGTGCTGCTGACCAGTCTGCCGGCCGACATGCCGCCGATCGTCATCACCCAGCATATGCCGGAGATGTTCACCAAATCGTTTGCCGCGCGGCTGGATTCGCTGTGCAAGCTGGCAGTGAAAGAGGCAGAGGATGGTGAGCGTCTGCAGCCAGGGACCGTCTACGTCGCGCCGGGTCATTCGCACCTGCTGGTCAAATCCACCAATGGCATTGGCTATGCCGCCAGTCTGCACCAGGGGCCGCCGGTCAACCGGCACAAGCCGTCGGTTGATGTGCTGTTTCGCTCTGCGGCCAACGTGGCGGGCAAGCATTGCATCGGGGTAATTCTTACCGGTATGGGGCGGGATGGAGCTGCCGGCATGCTGGAACTGAAGGAAGCCGGGGCGCTGAATATTGCACAGGACGAAGCATCCTGCGTGGTGTTCGGCATGCCCAAGGAAGCGATTGCCACTGGCGGTGTGCACGAAGTGCTGCCGCTGCAGGGCATTGCCAGTCGTTTGATGGCACTGTGTGCCAACCGCCAGGGGGCTGGCGGCTGAAAGATGGAATACAACAATAAATGAAACGTTTGCCTGTTTTGGTGGTTGAGGATGATGCCGACCTGCGTGAGGCGCTGGTGGACACGCTGCTATTGGCCGGTTTCCAGGTAGTGGAAGCGGCCGATGGTACGGTGGCACTGGAGGTGCTGCAGCGCGAACCGGTCGGGCTGGTGATTTCGGATGCGCAGATGCAGCCGATGGATGGCTACCAGTTGTTCTTTGCTATCAAGGATCGCTACCCCGGCTTGCCGTTTGTACTAATGACGGCGTATGGCGTGATCGAGCGGGCGGTGGAACTGCTGCGTGCCGGCGCCAGCCACTACCTGCTCAAGCCGTTCGAACCGCAGCAACTGATTGCCGAGGTGGAGCGCTTTGTACTGAACGCGCCGGAGGTCAGCGCCGATACGCTGGTGGCTGAGTCGCCCGCCATGCGCAAACTGCTGTCGATTGCCAGTCGGGTGGCGCCCAGCGACGCCAGTGTATTGATCAGCGGCCCCAGTGGTGCAGGTAAGGAGGTGTTGGCCCGTTTCATGCACCAGTATTCTCGGCGCAAGGATGGGCCGTTCGTGGCGGTGAACTGCGCAGCCATTCCGGACAACCTGCTGGAATCCACGCTGTTTGGCCACGAGAAAGGCGCATTTACCGGTGCGACAGCCAGTCTGCCCGGTAAATTTGAACAGGCACAGGGGGGGACCATCCTACTTGATGAAGTCACCGAGATGCCGCTGTCACTGCAGGCCAAGCTGTTGCGGGTGCTGCAGGAGCGGGAGGTGGAGCGTGTTGGTGCGACGCGTACCATCAAGCTGGATATCCGTGTGCTGGCTACCACCAACCGCGATATCCAGGTCGAGGTCGCCGCTGGTCGCTTCCGGGAAGATCTGTACTTTCGACTGAACGTTTTCCCGCTGCAACTGCCCGGCCTGGCCGCCCGGCCGGAGGATATTCTGCCTTTGGCACGGAAATTGCTGCGAAAGTATGCCGACGCAGTGGGTAAGTCGAATTTGACGCTTGGCAGGGATGCCGAACGAGAATTGACTGCCTATAGTTGGGAAGGTAACATCCGCGAGCTAGATAATGTGATGCAGCGGGCGGCAATTCTTGCCGCTGGAACGGAGGTTTTTGCCGCCGATCTTATGCTGGAGTCTGTCTCGCCTGAACGGCCTGTTGCCTTGCCCGATATTTTTGCGGAACCATCCGCCGTTGAGCAGGCGATGGACATGAAGTCCATCGAAAAAAAGCACATTCTGGATGCGCTGGAAGCTGTTGGCGGTGTCAAGAAGTTGGCCGCAGAGCGATTGGGTATCAGCGAACGCACTCTGCGTTACAAGCTGCAGCGCTACCGGGAAGAAGATGGTGAGTCCGCCTGAAGCAGGGCGGTAACAGACAGGTAGAAATCAACATGTCTACGCAAGGCATCAACCAGCTGCTGGGTGAACTGCAGGCGATGTCGGCACTGGCCGCCGGCAAGCAGCCCGCGGCGCCAGCCCAGGCGCCGGAAGTTGACTTTTCCTCGGTGTTGCAATCAACACTGGAGCAGGTCAACCAAGTACAGCAAACCTCCCAGGAACTGCAAAAGCGTTTCGAACTGGGGGAAGAAGGGGTCAACATTCAGGATGTGATGGTGACCATGCAGAAAGCCAGCCTGAGCTTCCAAACCATGGTGCAGGCGAGAAACAAGTTGGTTTCGGCCTACCAGGAAATCATGAATACGCAAGTGTAGCCCCGCTGTCCGGCTTGGCCTGCAGCGGTAAACCAATAACGAAATAACCACTGTATGGCTGATCTGGTAGACAACGCTACGCCTGCCTGGAGAGTGCGCGTCAATGAAATGACGGCGCGCTTTAATGCTCTCCCAAATAATCGCAAAATCCTCCTCTTCGCCGCGGTCGCCGCGGTGTTGTCTATTGCCATTGCGCTAATGGCATTCAATCGTGAACCCAGTTACAAGATTTTGTTTACCGGGCTGGCTGATCGTGACGGCGGCCAGATAACGGCTGCTCTGCAGCAGATGAACATTCCTTACCAATTGGGTGACGGTGGCGTCATTTCGGTGCCCAATGACAAAGTCTATGACGCACGCCTGCGTCTGGCTTCGCAAGGGCTGCCCAAGGCGGGTGGCGTCGGTTTCGAACTGATGGACAAGCAGAAGTTCGGCATCAGCCAGTTTGCCGAGCAGGTCAACTACCAGCGTTCCATCGAGGGTGAACTGGCTCGTACCATTGAATCGGTGGCCGCAGTAGACAGCGCGCGGGTGCATTTGGCGATGCCAAAGCAAAGTGTATTCGTACGTGATCAGCAGCTGCCAACGGCATCGGTGATGCTGACGCTGCGTGGCGGGCGCATTCTGGATGCCGGGCAAATCGCGGGTATCCTGCACTTGGTTTCCAGTTCGGTGCCCAATCTGCCGGTGGGTAATGTGTCCATTGTCGATCAGGACGGTAACCTGCTGTCTGTAGTACCTGATCTGAACGGCAACTCCGGTATGGATCGCCGTCAGCTTGCCTATATCCGCCAGATTGAGGCCGATTACGCCAAGCGGGTGGAGACCATTCTGGAGCCCATCTTTGGCAAGGGCAACGCCCGTGCCCAGGTTACCGCGACGGTGGATTTCTCTGAGGTGGAGCAGACCTCGGAGACCTACCGCCCCAACTCCACGCCCAACCCTTCCGCTACCCGCAGCCAACAGATCGTCGAGTCTCTGGGTAAAGAGGCAAGTCTGCCATC
Organism: uncultured Vogesella sp.; assembly: GCA_946479405.1. Next base: position 6,180 of record CAMLGD010000102.1, on the reverse strand, counting down.
CGGGGTGCCTGGGGCGATGACCAACCAGCCACCAAACGCGGCGTCTGCTCCGCTGACCCTGCCGCCTGGGGCGGCACCAGGCACGGCGACCTTGTCCGGGCTGCCGATGGGCAATGCTTCCGGTGCGCTGCATCGCGAGATCACCACCAACTATGAAATCGACAAGACCATCCAGCACACCAAGTTGCCACAGGGCAATATCAAGCGCCTGACAGCGGCGGTGGTGGTTAATTACAAAATGGTACCGGATGCGAACGGTGAGGCGAAGCCGACACCGATGTCCGAGCGCGAGTACCAGCAGATTAACAATTTGGTGAAAGAGGCAGTTGGCTATAATCAGGAGCGAGGCGACTCGGTCAATGTGGTGAATGCCAGCTTTGCCGAGGCAGTGCCAGTGGCGTCTGCGAAGGATCGTCTGGTTGAGTACGCTTCCGAGAATGCCGGTAATCTCATCAAGTACGGTTTACTGCTGATTGCAGTGCTGTATCTGCTGTTTGGTGTGGTGCGTCCGATTATGCGCGACGTGGTGAAGCCGCCAGCCCCTGCCGTGCCAGAGGGTGAAGAAGCCGCGGCGGCGACCGGTGGCCGCCTGTTGGCCGTGGCTGGTGAAGAAGGAGAGGGCGTGAGCGCAGCCGGCGGCGAGCTGCCGTTTGAGGCGCTGGATCCGAAAGAACAGTCGCGCCGTCAGTACGAAACCAATATTCAGGCAGCGCGTGATTTGGTGAAAGCCGATCCGCGCATGGCGGCACAAATCATAAAAGAATGGATTGCGTCCGATGAGTGATGCCGGTATTCGTCGCAGCTCCGTGCTGCTGTTCAGCTTGGGACAGGCAGAGGCGATCGAGGTTTTCAAGTATCTCGGGCCGAAGGAAGTGCAGAAGCTGAGCTTGGCCATGGCCGGACTCAGCAACCTCAGTCATGATGAAGTGGAAAAAGTGGTGGGGCAGTTCGAGGAAGAATATGCCGCCCGCGCCAACTTCGGTGCTACCGACGAATACCTGCGCAACGTGTTGATCGAGGCGCTGGGGCCGGACAAGGCGGCCAACCTGCTGGACAAGATTCTGCAAGGCAACGATCACAGCGGTATCGAAAGTCTGAAGTGGATGGACCCGTCCTCGGCGGCGGACCTCATTCGCAACGAACACCCGCAGATTATCGCCACCATCATGGTGCACCTGGATCCGGATCTGTCCAGCGCGATCCTGGCGTATTTCCCGGAGCGGCTGCGCAACGAAGTGCTGATCCGTACCGCCACGCTAGAAGGGGTGCAGCCACAGGCGCTGCGCGAACTGAACGATGTACTGACCCAGTTGCTGTCCGGCTCCGATCGCATCAAGAAGAGCGCCGCCGGCGGCGTGGGTATGACGGCGGAAATCCTGAACTTCCTTGGCTCCAACGTTGAGGCCTCGGCGCTGTCCTACATCCGCGAATACGATCCGGAGTTGGCGCAGCGCATTCAGGACAAGATGTTTGTGTTCGACAATCTGCTGGAAATCGACGACCGCTCGATCCAGACCATTCTGCGCGAAGTGCAGTCCGACTCGCTGGTTATTGCACTCAAGGGCACCAGCCAGGAACTCAAGGACAAAATCTTCCGCAATATGTCGTCGCGTGCGGCGGAAATGCTGCGTGATGACCTGGAGTCCAAAGGCCCGGTCAAGCTGTCGGAAGTGGAAGCCGAGCAGAAGGAAATCCTCAAGATCGTGCGCAAGCTGGCCGACGAAGGCCAGATCGTACTAGCAAGCAAGGGTGGAGACGAAGGCCTTGTCGAATAACAATGTAATTCCGGCCGAGGCACTGGGCCAGTGGCAGTCCTGGCGATTTGGTGAGCTGGGGGCGCAGCCCGGGACGCCGCAGCCTGAGTCGCCGCCGGACATCAGCGAACCCCCTGCAGAGGGGGTTTCTGCATTGGAGCCGCCGCCGGTTGTGCCGGAGGAGGTTGCCGACATGCCGTCACAACTGGCCGAGCCAGAAGAGGCGCCGCCAGCCTATCCCACGGCGGCAGAGCTGGAGGCAATTCACCAAGAGGCTTGGCAGGCCGGTTTCGATGCCGGGCATCAGGAAGGTCTGCAGCAAGGCCGTAGCGAAGGTGCCGGCCAGGCGTTGCAGGAGGCTTCGGCGCGTTTTGCCGAATACTGGCAGCCGTTGTCCGAGTTGCAGCAGGCATTTGAGCAGCAGCTGTCGTTGCTGGGCGAGTCGCTGTCCGGTGACGTACTGACTCTGGCGCTAGAGTTGGCCGAACGCATTGTCGCGGCGCATATCGAGCTGGAGCGTACAGCCATTCTGCCTCTGCTGCAGCAGGCGCTGGATGAGCTGGGGCATGGTCTGCTGCAGGCGAAAGTAAAGGCGCACCCGGAAGACATCGCAGTGATTCAAGCATTCGTGAGCGATGCGTATCCCGGCGTGAGTTGGCAGTGGCTGGCGGACGAAGCGGTGGTGCGCGGTGGGTGTGTTATTGAAACCAGCCAGCGCCGGCTAGATCTGGGACTGCCACAGCGCTTGCAGGCGGTGCGCCGCGCGCTGGGGGCGGACGATGTCTGAACTATTGACCGCACAGCGCCGGTACCTGCAGGCCTGCCGTGAAGCGGCGGCGCAAGTGCCACTGTGGCAGGTGCAAGGCCAGTTGGTGAGGGTTACCGGCCTGGTGATGGAGGCGGTCGGGTTGCGGCTGCCGGTGGGCAGCGCCTGTAGCGTGGAAGTGGCGCCAGGGCATGTGGTGGAGGCCGAGGTCGTCGGTTTTGCCGAAGAACGGCTGTTCCTGATGCCGCTCACCAATATCCAGGGCCTGCTGCCGGGAACGCCGGTGAAGCCGGTGATGTCGTTTCAGCCGCCTGACTATCTGCAGAGTACGGTCAGGGCAGAGCTGAATGGCCCGTTGGGGCGGCAGGTGCCGGTAGGGGCCAGCCTGCTCGGGCGCGTGCTTGATTCGTTGGGGCGGCCGCTGGACGGCAAGGGGCCGGTGTTTCCTGATGCCTACTTCCCGCTGTACAGCCAGCCGCTTAACCCCTTGCATCGCACCCCGGTACACGATGTGCTGGATGTCGGCGTCAAGGCTATCAATGGCCTGCTGACGGTTGGCCGCGGCCAACGTTTGGGTTTGTTTGCCGGCTCCGGCGTCGGCAAATCGGTGCTTCTGGGCATGATGGCGCGTTTCACCCGCGCCGATGTGGTGGTGGTGGGTTTGATCGGTGAGCGTGGCCGCGAGGTCAAGGACTTCATTGAAAACATCCTGGGCGAAGAAGGGCTGGCGCGCGCGGTGGTGGTGGCGGCGCCTGCCGACATGCCGCCGCTGATGCGTCTGCATGGCGCGGCCTACGCCACGGCGCTGGCCGAGTACTTCCGTGCACAGGGGTTGGATGTATTGTTGTTGATGGACTCGGTCACCCGCTACGCCATGGCGCAGCGTGAGATTGCGTTGGCCATTGGCGAACCGCCGGTCAGCAAGGGCTATCCGCCGTCTGTGTTTGCCAAGCTGCCGCAACTGATTGAGCGCGCCGGTAATGGCGAGGCCGGCGGTGGTTCGATTACCGCTTTCTACACGGTGCTGTCGGAAGGCGACGACCAGCAGGATCCGATTGCCGACTCGGCACGGGCGATTCTGGATGGTCACTTTGTGCTGTCGCGCGAGCTGGCCGAATCCGGGCATTACCCGGCTATCGACATTGAGCAGTCTATTTCGCGGGTGATGGTGGATGTGGTCAGCCGCTCGCACATGGACTCCGCGCGGCGCTTCAAGCAGCTATTTTCCCGTTATCAGCGCAGCCGCGACCTGATCAGCGTCGGCGCGTATGTGCCGGGCTCAGACCCCATGCTCGACGAGGCCATTCGTCGCCATAACCAGTTGGTTGCCTTCCTTACCCAGTCCATGCATGAAAACGTGGATTTCTCCACCTGCAGCAATCTGCTGGGCGATACCCTTGCCGGTTGATGTGATGAGTAAGCCATGAGCAAGTTTGAACTGTTGCTGCGGCTGGCTGGCGATCGTGTGGATGCGGCGGCAGAGCGCATGCGCAAGGCGCAGCAACAGCAGCTGCAAGCGCAGCAGACGTTGCAGCAGCTGGACAACTTCATCGCCGATTACCAGCAGCAAATGCTGCACAAGGGGCAGGCGGGTATGTCGGTGACGCAGTGGGCTGACTACCGGCTGTTCATGCAAAAACTGGATGATGCCCGCGCGCAGCAGCAGCAGGAGCTGGAGCGGAGTCTGCAGCGCTTTGCGGTGGAAAAGCAGGGCTGGCTGCAGGAGCGGCGCAAGCTCAAGTCTTATGAAGTACTGCAAAAACGCGAGCAAAATCGCGCCGACCTGGCGCTGAAACGGCGTGAGCAAAAGACGCTAGACGAGTTTTCCGCGCGCTTGAAAAAGCCAGAATAGAGCTGGCACGTAACCTGCTTTATGGTGGCATCCTGTCACTGGGGGCGTTCAACATGGCCCATGCGATTTCTCCTGCCAACAAGGCTGTGCCATCGGCACCAGCCGCTAGCTCGGCTGCAGCCGGGCAGCCGGCCGACAACAGTATTTTTACAATGCTGCTCTCTCAGTTGCAGCCTGCCGCCAGTGGCGAAGATAGTCTGCCATCTACGCTGGGTGACTTGCTGACTGGCAGTGATGATAAAGCGCTTGCCGGCGATCTGGCCGCGCAGCCGGGGGCTGATGCCATGGCCGCATTGCAGCTGCTGATGCAGGGCTATAATCCTCAGCAGCAACTTGCCGGTAGCCGGCAGCAATTGCCAGAGGCGGCAGCATTTGCCGACCGCGCCTTGCCGGATCAGGCTGCCATGCCGGCCCAGATTCTCAATGCCCTGCATCTGCAGCAAACCGCCAGTGACAAGGCTGCCGCGGCTAAACCGGAGGTGCCGGGCCAGCAAGGTATCGAGCAGGCGCTAGGCAGGTTGGCTGAGGTGTTGCAGCCGCAATCGGCGCCTGCGGCTCCGCTGGCGGCAGATGGTCGCCGTAGCGATGTGTTGCCGGGCAATGTCCGGCTGCTGTTCCGTCCTGAACAGCATGCCGATGTGAATGAGCTGAGCGATGCAAATGCCGTTGTGCCGACTGATAGCAGTCAGAGCCTGCTTTCCCATGCGGCCAACAGCCTGCTGCCGCATCGCGGACACGACAACTGGCAGGAAATTCGTCAGCCGATGACGCCGGGCAGTAGCAGCTGGCGGCAGGAGTTTGCCGAGAAGCTGGGTAATCTGGTGCAGTTCAAGCTTGATTCTGCCAGCATAAAAGTGTCGCCGGAGCACTTGGGGCCGCTGGATATCTCCATTACCTTTGATCCGCAGGATAAAGCACGGATTTCCGTGGTTGCGGCCAACCATGCGGCGCGTGAAATTGTGGAAAGCGGTTTGCCGCAGCTGGGCAAGATGCTGGAGCAGTCTGGCATTCAGGTCAGCAGCGTCGAGGTAAGCTCGCAATCGCAGCAACAGCAGGGCCGTGATTCAGGCGCCCAGTGGCAGCAGGGCCAACAGCAGGGACAGCATCGTGGTCAGCAGCAGGAGCCATTCTTGTCGCAAGCAGAGCCGGGCATCCCGTCATTGAGTGGTGATTCGTTGGTCAGCAGCGTGGCGGCAGCTGTTTCCGAGCAGTTAAGTATTCGCGCGTGACAGCTTTTCTATAGCAGCTCTGTTCAACAGGCGTGGAAATGGAGAAAATAGTCGAAATAATTTCCCGCTAGCGAGTTGACCAAGAGATGGCAGAAAAAAAGGAAGAAACCAAGGCGGCTGCGGCACCCGCGCCTGCAGGTGGCAATAAGAAGCTGATCATGATTGTCATCGTGCTGCTGGTGGTGCTGTTGGCGGCCATTGGTGGCTTGGCTGCCTATCTGATTCTGGGGCAGTCACATGCTCCGGATGCCGCATCTGTTGCACATGCTGAAGAAGCTGCGCCCAAAAAAGAGAAAAAGGAAGGTCCGCCCATTTTTGAAAAAATGGACTCCTTTGTGGTCAACCTGACCGGTGGACCAACGGCGCCGATGCTGCAAGTGGAAATGCAGGCGGAGCTGGCGGACGAAGAGGCCAAGAATAATTTCAAGGCCTACATGCCCAAGATCCGCAGCGCGGTGATCCTGCTGTTGTCCTCCAAGGGCGAGGAAGAACTGGCGACACCTGATGGCAAGGTGAAATTGCGTGCGCAGATCAAGCGCATCATGAACGAAGCCATGGATGCTGCCGATACCGAACCGG
>CAMLGD010000101.1 GCA_946479405.1 uncultured Vogesella sp. | reverse complement strand
TCTCGAACGCCGAGTACATCTCCTTCTGGATGCCTTCGAACAGCGCATCCTTGGCACGCTTGCTGAACTCACCGCCCAGGTCGTCTTCCCAGTTCGGGCCCCACTCGATCTTGTCCATCTTCTTGCCGGTCAAGACTGACACCGGACGCGCGGTCGGCGGAGTCTGCATTTCCGGTGCGTTCTGCAGGTGCTCGTAGTCGTAGGTGAACGGCTCGTAGTACTCGTCGATGGACGGCAGGTTGGGGTTGGCGAAGATATTGGCCAGGATCTTCAGGCGGCCACCCTGGCGCGGCTCCAGCTTGCCGTCGCTACGGCGCACCCAGCCACCCTGCCATTTGTCCTGGTTTTCCCATTCCTTGGGATAGCCAATGCCTGGCTTGGTCTCGACGTTGTTGAACCAGGCGTACTCGATACCGTCGCGGCTGGTCCACACGTTCTTGCAGGTTACCGAACAGGTATGGCAACCAATGCACTTGTCGAGGTTGAGCACCATACCGATTTGGGCACGGATTTTCATGTTCTTGCTCCTAATGTCTCAGAAGGCTCGGGAATGGCGGTGCCACTGGCACCGCCGGCGCGCTTACACGCCTTCCGAGAGCGGCTTGTCCAGCCAGTCCACGTTCTTCATCTTGCGCACGATTACGAACTCGTCGCGGTTGGAACCCACGGTGCCGTAGTAGTTGAAGCCCCAGGCCAGCTGCGCGTAGCCGCCGATCATGTGCGTGGGCTTGGTCACCGCGCGGGTTACCGAGTTGTGGATACCGCCGCGCTTGCCGCTGGTTTCCGCGCCCGGCACGTTCACGATCTTCTCTTGGGCGTGGTACATCAGGGTCATGCCTTCCGGCACCCGCTGCGACACCACGGCGCGGGCAGTCAGCGTGCCGTTGACGTTGAACACCTCGATCCAGTCGTTGTCGACGATGCCGGCCTTGCGGGCGTCGATTTCGGACACCCACACGTGCGGGCCACCACGACTCAGGGTGAGCATGCGCAGGTTGTCGGAGTAGGTACTGTGGATACCCCACTTCTGGTGCGGCGTAATGAAGTTGAGGACGATCTCGGTGTTACCGTTCGACTTCTTGCCCAGCACAGCGGCAGTGGTCTTCAGATCGACCGCAGGCTTGTACACGCACAGGCCTTCGCCAAACGAACGCATCCACAAGTGATCCTGGTAGAACTGCTGGCGGCCGGTGATGGTGCGCCATGGGATGTACTCGTGCACGTTGGTGTAGCCGGCGTTGTAGCTCACTTCTTCGCTTTCCAGACCAGACCAGGTCGGCGAGGAGATGATCTTGCGCGGCTGCGCCTGCACGTCGCGGAAGCGGATGCTGTCATGTTCGCGCGGCAGGGCCAGATGGGTATGATCGCGGCCGGTGATCTTGGACAGCGCATCCCATGCCTTCACTGCTACGTGGCCGTTGGTTTCCGGCGCCAGCGTCAGGATCATCTCGGCGGCATCGATGGCGGTATCCAGCTTGGGCTGGCCGGCAGCAACACCGTCGGCAACGGTCTTGTTCAGGCCGCGCAGGATGTCCACTTCGTGCCCGGTCTTCCAGGCAATACCCTTGCCGCCGTTACCCACTTTCTCCAGCAACGGGCCGATGGAGGTGAACTTGTCGTAGATCTTGGTGTAATCGCGCTCCACCACCGACATCTTCGGCATGGTCTTGCCCGGAATCGGCTCGCACTCGCCTTTTTTCCAGTCGCGCGGGTCGAACGGCTGGCCCAGCTCTTCCGGCGTGTCGTGCATCAGCGGAGTCAGCACCAGGTCCTTGCGGGTACCCAGGTAGTCGCCACCGACCTCGGAAATCGCCTTGGCGAAGCCCTTGTAGATTTCCCAGTCACTCTTCGACTGCCACAGCGGCTGCACAGCCTCGGACAGCGGGTGGATGAACGGGTGCATGTCGGAGGTGTTGAGGTCGTCCTTCTCGTACCAGGTGGCGGTCGGCAGCACGATGTCGCCGTACAGGCAAGTGGTGGACATACGGAAGTCCAGCACCACCAGCAGATCGAGCTTGCCTTCTGCCGCCGGACGCACGGTGATTTCGGTCGGCTTGATGCAGCCGTCCTCGTCGTTCATCACCGCGTTCTGGGTGCCCAGCAGGTACTTCAGGAAGTATTCGTGACCCTTGCCGGAAGAACCCAGAATGTTGGAACGCCACACGAACATATTGCGCGGGAAGTTCTTCGGGTTGTCCGGATCGTTACACGACATGTCCAGCTTGCCGGACTTCAGGTTCTCTACCGCGTAGGCGATCGGGTCCTTGCCTGCCGCTTCGGCATCGCGCACCACGTCCAGCGGGTTGGTGGTCAGCTGCGGCGTAGACGGCAGCCAGCCCATGCGTTCGGCCTTGGCGTTGTAGTCGATCAGCGCCATCTGGCTCATGCGACCATCGGCGGTGGGGGCCAGAATTTCGTTGACGCCCAGTTTCTCGTGACGCCACTGGCTGGTATGCGCATAGAAGAAGCTGGTGCCGTTCATCTGGCGTGCCGGACGGTTCCAGTCGGCGGCAAATGCCAGCGGAGCCCAGCCGGTCTGCGGACGCAGTTTTTCCTGGCCCACGTAGTGGCACCAGCCACCGCCGCTCTGGCCGATACAACCGCACATCATCAGCATGTTGATGATGCCGCGGTAGGTCATGTCCATGTGGTACCAGTGGTTCAGCGCGGCACCGACGATGACCATGGACTTGCCCTGGGTCTTGTCGGCGTTCTCGGCGAACTCGCGCGCCACCTGGATCACCATTTCCGGCTTCACGCCGGTGTGCTTCTGCTGCCAGGCCGGGGTATACGGCACGTCGTCCATGTAGGAGGTGGCCACGTTGCCGCCGCCCAGGCCGCGATCGACGCCGTAGTGCGCCATCATCAGGTCGAACACGGTGGCGACCAGCGCCTCGCTGCCGTCGGCCAGCTGCACCTTCTTGGCCGGCACGTTGCGCATCAGCAGGTCGTCGTGCTCGGCGCCGAAGTACGGGAAGCCGACGCTGACCACTTCGTCGCGGTCGTCCAGCAGCGACAGGCGCTGCTTGATCTCGCGGCCGCTGTGGCCATCTTTCTCTTCCAGGCTCCACTTGCCGGATTCACCCCAGCGGAAGCCGATGGAACCGGTCGGGGCGACGATGTTGCCGGTGTTGTCGTCGTAGACCAGGGTCTTCCATTCCGGGTTGTTGTCTTCGCCCAGGTGGTCGACCAGGTTGGAGGCACGCAGGAAGTAGTCCGGCTCGTAACCCTTGGCGCCGTTCTTGAGCAGCACCAGCATCGGCATGTCGGTGTACTGGCGCACGTAGTCGTTGAAGTAGGCCGACTTGCCGGTCTTGTGATACTCGTTGAGGATGACGTGGCCCATGGCCATCGCCAGCGCGGCATCGGTGCCCTGCTTCGGTGCCAGCCAGATGTCGCCGAACTTGGCCATTTCGCCGAAGTCGGACGATACCGCCACGGTCTTGGTGCCCTTGTAGCGCACTTCGGTGTAGAAGTGGGCGTCCGGGGTACGGGTCATCGGGATGTTGGAACCCCATACCATCAGGTAGTTGGAGTTGTACCAGTCGGCCGATTCGGCCACGTCGGTCTGTTCGCCCCAGATCTGCGGGCTGGCCGGCGGCAAGTCGCAGTACCAGTCATAGAACGACAGCGGCACGCCACCGATCAGGCTCAGGTAGCGGCTACCGGCGGCGTAGGACACCATGGACATCGCCGGAATCGGCGAGAAGCCCACCACGCGGTCCGGACCATAGTTCTTGATGGTGAAAGCGTTGGCCGCAGCGATGATTTCGTTGACTTCATCCCAGGTAGCGCGCACGAAGCCGCCCTGACCACGCTTGGACTTGTACTGCTTGGCTGTTTCCGGGTTCTGGCTGATTTTTTCCCAGGCTTCGATGGCGCCCATGCTCTTGCGCGCTTCGCGCCACAGCTTCATCAGGCGGCCACGCACCATCGGGTATTTCACGCGCTGGGCGGAATACACATACCAGCTATAGGAAGCACCACGCGGGCAACCGCGCGGCTCGTGGTTCGGCAAGTCGGGACGGGTACGCGGGTAGTCGGTCTGCTGGGTTTCCCAGGTAATCAGGCCGTTCTTCACATACACCTTCCAGCTACAGGAGCCGGTACAGTTCACCCCGTGGGTGGAGCGGACAATCTTGTCATGCTGCCAGCGCTGGCGATACCCGTCTTCCCACTTGCGGTCTTCTTTTACCACCGCACCGTGGCCATCGGCGAAGGTGGATTTCACCTTGCCCAAAAAATTCAGTCTGTCGAGAAAGTGGCTCATTTTGCCTCCGAATGTTTGCCGCCTGGCGGCCCGCAAAGGTTGGCCGCATTGCAGCTGCGGATACCTGTGGTCACGCTGGTAAGCTTAGGCGGGCAAGGCAATGACGCCCATTCGCCACAGGTGGCACGCCAGGCGGACAGACGGAGGAAGGCGAACTAGCTCGAAAGGATTAGCCATGGCTAGCCATGCGTAGGGCATCAGCGGCTGGCAGACATGAAAAATGCCGCCCCCGGACGGGTGGCGGCATGTGGCGCGCGGCAGGGCCGCAAGCGTCAGGCTCAGGCGTGGCGCGGCTTGTAGCCGACAGCCCCGTAGAACAGGATGAACAGGTAGCACAGCAGCGGCACGCTGAACGAAGCCAGCAGGCCGATACCGTCGGCCACGCCAGCCTGCAACAGCGGCAGCAGCGCGCCGCCGACAATCGCCATGCACAGCACACCGGAACCGGCGCCGGTATCGCGACCCAGGCCGTTCAGCGCCAGCGAGAAGATGGTGGGGAACATGATGGAATTGCACAGCCCCACCGCCAGCAGGCTGTACATCGCCAGCTTGCCACCGGCAGTGATGGCCAGTGCAATCAGCAATACCGACAGCAGTGCATTGCACGCCAGCACCTTGTTGGCGGCCACGCGGCGCATCACCGCGCTGCCGATGAAGCGGCCCACCATGGCACCGCCCCAGTACAGCGCCAGCAGCTTGCCGGCTGCCGCCTGCGACAACCCACCAACGTCCGGCTGCTCCATCAGGCTGACAAGGAAGCTGCCGATACCGACCTCGCCTCCGACATACACAAAGATGCCGATGGCACCCAGCACCAGGTGGCGATGGCGCAGCACGCTCTTCATGCCGCGCTCGGCGACGGTCTTGTCATGCACTTCCGGCAGGCGCAAGCGGGCAAACACCGCGGCAATGATGAACAGCGCTGCAGCCAACCCGAGGTAAGGCAACTGCACCGCCTTGGCGGCCCCGGCACCGGCGGTGGCACCCAGGATCAGCAGCGAACCCAGCAGCGGCGCCAGTGTAGTGCCCAGCGAGTTGAAGGCCTGGGTCAGGTTCAAGCGGCTGGAAGCAGTACGTGCCGGCCCCAGACGGGTGACGTAGGGGTTGGCCGCCACCTGCAGAATGGTGATGCCGGCCGCCAGCACGAACAGCGCGCCGAGGAAGGCGGCATACGACAGGTTGGCCGCCGCCGGATAGAACAGCAGACAGCCGGCACCGGCGATGGACAAACCCACCACGATGCCGCGCTGGTAACCCAGCGCCTGCACCAGGCGGCCGGCCGGCAGCGACACGATGAAATAGGCGGTGAAAAAACTGAACTGGATGAGTGCGGCCTGAACATAGCTCAGCGCAAACACCCCTTTCAGATGCGGAATCAGGATGTCGTTGAGCGAGGTGATCAGACCCCACATAAAGAACAGCGACGTCAGAACGGTCAAGGATTTGCCGTGGTTTTGCGTATCGACATGCGCTTGCATGTTACGAGTGCTCCCTGTGTTGTTGGGCAAAGGAGCGCTAGTCTAATTTCAATGCCGCTTGTACTCGATTGCTTTCACCATTCTTACGCATCACTTTCACCAAAATTGCGCAGCACTCGCAACATTCATTTTATTTTTCAATGACTTGACAAATGAAAGTGGCAACAACGTTGGCCGCACCAGTTTGCAGCACGGTAAAACACTGTAAGTTTCATGTAAGAAAATTACCATATCCACCGCACCAGGCGGCAGCGGTGACGCCACTACCGCCGCCGCGAAGGATCAGGTGGTGTAGCAGGCCACGTCGCGGCGCATGTTCTGCGCCAGTTCGTGCAAGCGCAACGCGTTCTGTGCCGTGCTCTGCGCCGCGGCACTGCTCTCCTCGGCGATCTGGGCGATGCTTTCCACTTTCTGCGAAATACGCCCGCTGGCCTCGCTCTGCTCGTGAATCGCCGTCGCGATCTCCGCCACCTGCTGCCCCACCTGCCCCGCCAGCGTGCGCAGCTGGCCAATGGCAGTCCCTGCCTCGCGCACGCGCGCCACGCCGTGCTCCACGCGGCCAACCACATCGCCGATCAAATGCACGGTCGCGCTGGAGCCATCGCGAATGCTGGCCACAGTGGCATGGATCTGTCCGGTCGATGTCGTGGTGCGCTCGGCCAGCTTGCGCACTTCGTCCGCCACTACCGCAAAGCCGCGACCAAACTCGCCAGCCCGCGCCGCCTCGATGGCGGCATTCAGCGCCAGCAGGTTGATCTGGTCGGCGATATCGCCGATCACATTCACTACCGAGCCTATCGATTCGGTGCGGTTTTGCAGCTCGGTCACATAGCGCGCGGTGTCATTCACCGCGGTGGCAATACCTTCGATCTCCGTCACCGTGTCGCGAATCATCAGCTCGCTCTGCGCCACCTGCTGGCCGGAGGCCACCGCCAGGCGGTCGGCATCACGCGTGCGGGCGGCGATATGGCCGATGCTGCTGGTAACCTCCTCTATCGCCGAGGCCATTTCCGCCGCCGACACACTGGCATGCTGGGCGCCACTCTTGACTTGGTCGGACGCCACGCTCAGGTCCTCCGCCGCGATGGTGACGGCGTGCGAATGGTGACCGATCTGGTGAATGGAATCGCGCATCTTGCCCAGCAGGTGATTGAACGCCTGCAAGAGGCCACCGATCTCGTCATTCTTGTGCACCGCCACGCGCTGCGACAGATCCTGGCGGTCGGAAATACCGCGTACCGCCAGCACCGCCGACTGCACCGGGCGGTTGATGCTGCGCAGGATCAGCCAGCCACAGCCAAACAGCAGCACCATCGACAGCAGCAGCGAGGCGGCGAAGATCCACTTCGCCGTCGCCATTTCGGCCGCCGCCTGCGCCTGGTTGTGCTTGCCCTCCTCCAGCACGTCATTGACGATGGCGGTGACCGACGCCCCCAATTCGGTACCGGCCACCCGCCACGGCTCCGCCACCGCCGACATCTGCGCCACCGTCGCGCCCGGCGCCACCCGCACCGCATGCACCCGGTCCAGCAGCAGCTGATATTGCTCGTACAGCGTTTCAAAGCGCTGCACATGAGCCAGATCCTCCGGATGCTGCAGCTGCGCCTTCAACTGCCCGAGCAGCTGCCGCAGCTTCTGCCCGGTCTCGCGGTTGCGCAGCCGCGCCTGCAACTGAAAACCACGGTCCTGCTCGTACACCTGCAGGATGTCGTCGATACGCAGATCCTTGAACGTGCTGCGGATATTCGCCACCAGCCCCAGGCGCGGGATCAGGCGTTCATTCACCACGTCCAGCTTGGCATCGGCGGCACGCAGTGCCTGCAGACCCACCAGGCTGGGCACCAGCGCCGCCAGCAGGGCCAGAATGGTGAAACACAGCAATTTCAGTTTGATGGTCATGGTTGGCATTCCAAAAAAAAGGGTTCGACCCGCCGCGCTGACGGGCATTGCAGTTGCTGGTTTCCTGTGGTCCAACCTTGCCGCCGGCAGCGTCTGCGCGCTGCATCCCGTGACTGCGGCGCAAGACGTATAGCCGCCATCGCAGCGCAGCAGCCTTGATCCATATCTAGGGATCAAGACTGCTGCGCTGCGGCCAACCTTGCTGCCATGCAAAAAAAAAAGCGCCCCGTTCAGGGGCGCGGAAGAAGATGCAGAAGCCAGTCTGCAGCTTGGAGAAGGGTCAGATCAGCACGGAATCTCGGCGTTTTTACGCGCGTAGAACCACCAGTTGATCAGCACGCAAGTCACATAGAAGCAGATGAAGGCATACAGTGCAGCATCCACACCGCCGGTCAGCGCGATGGAAGTACCGTAGCTCTTCGGAATGAAGAAGCCGCCGTAGGCACCGATGGCGCCGGAGAAGCCCAGTACGGCAGCGGCTTCCTTGGTGGCTTCAGCCATGGCCTGTTTCTGTGCGGTTTCGCTCTTGCCAGCCATGCGCTTGTGCAGGGTCAGGAAGATGGTCGGTACTTGCATGAAGGTGGAACCGTTACCGATGCCGGTCAGCGCGAACAGGCACAGGAACATGGCGAAGAAGCCCTGGAAGCTGCCACCCTGGCCACCGTGCGGCAGGAAGCCGATTACGGCAAATACTGCAGCGATCATCAGCAGGAACACCACCTGGGTCACCCGGGCACCACCGATCTTGTCCGACAGCCAGCCGCCGATCGGACGCGCCAGTGCACCTACCAGCGGGCCGAAGAACACGTATTTGGTCGGATCGATTTCCGGGAACTGACCTTTTACCAGCAGCGGGAAGCCGGCAGAAAAACCGATGAAGGAACCGAAGGTACCGATATACAGCCAGCACATCAGCCAGTTGTGCTTGCGCTTGAAGATCACCGCCTGATCGGCAAACGAAGCCTTGGCCGAAGCGATGTCATTCATGCCGAACCAGGCGGCGATGGTGGACAGCACGATGAACGGCACCCACACGAAGCCGGCGTTCTGCAGCCACATCTGCTTGGTCACCGCGCCTTTTACCCAGGTCTGCGGCTCGCCGCCAAAGGCACCGAACAGGCCCATGGTGATCACGATCGGCACCACGAACTGCACCACCGACACACCCAGGTTGCCCAGGCCGGCGTTCAGGCCCAGTGCGGTGCCCTTTTCGGCTTTCGGGAAGAAGAAGCTGATATTGGACATCGAGGAGCTGAAGTTGCCGCCACCAAAGCCGCACAGCAGTGCCAACATCACCATGGTGACATAGCTGGTGCTAGGGTCCTGCACCGCAAAACCGATGCCGATCGCCGGAATCAGCAGGCTGGCGGTGGACAGTGCCGTCCACTTGCGGCCGCCAAAAATCGGCACCATGAAGCTGTAGAAGATACGCATGGTGGCACCGGACAGTGCCGGTAGTGCGGCCAACCAGAACAGCTGGTTCTGCGTGTAGGTAAAGCCGATGTTGGGCATGTTGAGCACTGCCACGCTCCACACCTGCCAGATAATGAACGCCAGCATCAGCGCCGGAATCGAGATCCACAGGTTGCGGCGGGCTACTGCCTTGCCGTCCTGCTGCCAGAAGGCGGTATTTTCCGGCTCCCAGCGGGTCAGTACATGAGACATGATGTCATCCTCTCTACAGGGCGGCCCCTGCCGCCCCGATACCATCGAAATTGGTCAGTGAAACGCGTTTGTCATCAACGGGTGGCAGTTGCCAGCTGGGCGTCTTTTTCTTCTTCGGCGCGGCGCACGGCGCGGAAGGAGAAGTGCATCCAGATCAGCGATACGCACACGGTGCCGTACAGCAGCATGAAGGAGCTGGAGCGCACGCCGGTGATGTCAACCAGCGCGCCGAACATGATCGGCAACAGGAAACCACCCATGCCGCCGGCCAGGCCCACTACACCGGACACGGCGCCGATGTTGTCCGGGAACTCGTCAGCAATGAACTTGAACACCGAAGCCTTGCCCACCGCCATCGCCACACCGACACCGAACAGCACCAGGGTGAACATGGTGGCATTCAGGCCGATGTCGAAACCTTGCGGACCCTTGACGGTTTGAATGATGAAGTGGGTCTGCGGGTAGGACAGGATGAAGAAGGCGATCCAGCACACCCACATCACGCCCCAGGTCACCTTGTAGGCACCGTACTTGTCGGACAGCCAGCCGCCCATCGCCCGCAGCACACCGCCCGGCAGTGAGAAGCAGGCAGCCAGGAACGCGGCATGCTTGATATCGAAGCCGTACTCGGCCACGTAGTACTTGGTCATCCACAGCGCCAGCGCCACATAGCCGCCGAACACCACCGAGTAGTACTGGCAGTAGCGCATCACGGCCGGGTTCTTGATCAGCGCCAGCTGCTGGCTGAAGCTCACCTTGCTGGACACCAGATGCTTGGGATCGTGATAGGAGAACACCCAGAACAGGATGGCAGCGACCAGCATCACCGCGGCGTACACATTGGGTACCAGCTGCCAGCCGCCAATGGCGATGATGCTGGGAGCGATCAGCTTGGTGAGCGAGGAACCGGCGTTACCGGCGCCAAACACCCCCATCGCCAGACCCTGCTGCTCCTTGCGGAACCAGCGTGCCACGTACGGCGTCCCCACCGAGAACGAGCCGCCGGCCAGGCCGACAAACAGGCCGATGGCGAGGAAATGCCAGAATTGGGTAGCAAACTGCATCACATAGATGGGCACTACACAGGCCAGCATCAAAGTGAACAGCACGATGCGGCCGCCGAAGCGGTCGGTCCAGATCCCCAGTGGCACGCGGATCAGCGAGCCGGACAGCACCGGCGTTGCGGCCAGAATGCCGAATTCGGTTTCGTTCAGGCCCAGCTGCTGCTTGATAGGGATACCCAGTACCGCGAACATCATCCAGATCATGAAGCAGATGGTGAACGACACGGTACTGGATGCCAGCACCGCGTATTGCTTGTACGTTTGTGAGGCCATGATGTTCTTATCCGCACTATTGAGACACTCCCACAGTACGCGCTCGGCCATGCGGCCAACATTGGCCGGTAGGAGTGACCCTGCAAGGATTAGGGATTAGCCATGCAGCGCCGTTTGGCGAGGGAGACTAGTTCGGATGGTGTAGATGACAAAGACAAGCTTCGGGCTGCGTACCGGCAGCGGCATTTGACGACAGCCACGAGGGACCGACTGCGCGGCGGCATGACCCACCAGAACGCCGCAGCCATGCAGCAACCACCGGCCGCTGGCGACCCTGCCGGCGGCTGTGGCTACACGCGACCAGCCGAGCTGGCAGATGCCTTGTGACGCGGACCTGCAGTGACGGGCAGGCCATTCGCCGGCGACAGGGAACAAGACAAGTCAGCCGGGAGGGAGACATTCAGCCACGCGGCTTGCCGCAGCGGCGCGGCGGCCGCGCTCGGGCATATGCAGCGGCGGCAAAACAGAGGGACGCTTCAGGGTGGTTAACGGCTGCCAAGCCGGCACGCCAGCGTTGGCCGCACAGCGGGTAGCGCTTCAGTCGCCCCAGCTGGCGGCAGCGGCATCGTCACTGGCTTTGG
>CAMLGD010000100.1 GCA_946479405.1 uncultured Vogesella sp. | reverse complement strand
AGATGATGAAGCCGGGCATGGGCGCCTATGACAAGTTCAAGGAGCTGTTCGAACGCTTCAGCCGCCAGGCGGGCAAGGAGCAGTACCTGATTCCGTACTTCATCGCCGCCCACCCGGGCACCAGCGACGAGGACATGGTGAATCTGGCGCTGTGGCTGAAGAAGAACAACTTCCGCCTCGACCAGGTGCAGACCTTCACCCCGACGCCGATGGCGATGGCCACCACCATGTGGCACACCCGCCGCAACCCGCTGAAGCGCCTGAGCCGCAGCTCGGAAAAAGTGGACGTGGTGCGCGACGGCTACCGCCGCAAGCTGCACAAGGCGCTGCTGCGCTATCACCATCCGGACAACTGGCAGATCATCTACGACGCACTGATCAGCATGGGCCGTACCGACTTGATCGGCCACGCCAAGCACTGCCTGATTCCGCCAACCCCGCCGGGCGACAAGGCGGCCGCGGCGCGCCATCGCTTCGGCCAGCAGCCGTTGAACCGCGGCAAGCCGCAGGGCCAGCGCGCCCCGGCCGGCAGCCCGCGTGGCAATGGCCAGGGCAAGAGCTTCAGCGCCAGCGCCAAACCGGCAACGGCCAAACCGGCTGCGGGCAAGGCTCCGGCCGGCAAACCCGCCGCCGCCAAGCCCAACACCGGCCGTGGCGGTGGTGGTGCCAAACCGGGCGGCAAGGTTGGCCGCAGCCGTTAACCCATTTGTGTCAGCCGCCCTCCGGGGCGGCTTTTTGCTGCCATGCGCGGCGCACCTTGCCGCCATGGCACGGTCGAACTTCAATCAATCTTCGTAGCGGAAAGCCAGATCATGCCCACCATCGTCTTCGACAACAGCTACGCCCGCGAGCTGCCGCAACACGCCACCCCCTGGCAGCCGGCCGCACCGCGCGCCCCCAGCCTGCTGTACTGGAACGCGGCGCTGGCGCAGGAGCTGGGGCTGGACAGCACCGCGCTGGCGGCGGAAACGTTGGCCGCACAGTTCTCCGGCGCGCAATTGCCGGACGGCGCGCAGCCGCTGGCGCAGGCCTATGCCGGCCACCAGTTCGGCGGCTTTTCCCCCAGTCTGGGCGATGGCCGCGCACTGCTCTTGGGCGAGGTGATAGATAGCCGCGGCCAACGCCGCGATATCGCCTTCAAGGGCAGCGGCCGCACGCCGTTCTCGCGTCGTGGCGACGGCAAGGCGGCGGTGGGGCCGATGCTGCGCGAGCTGATCATCGGCGAGGCGCTACAGGCGCTGGGCATTCCCACCACCCGGGCGCTGGCGGTGGTGGCCACCGGCGAAGAGGTGTACCGCGACACCACGCTACCGGGGGCGGTGCTGACCCGTGTCGCCGCCAGCCACATCCGCGTCGGCACCTTCCAGTACTTTGCCGCCCGCGGTGAACTGGCGCAGCTGCAGGCACTGGCCGACTACACCATCGCCCGCCACTACCCGGCACAGACGGCTGCGGCCAACCCCTACCTGGCGCTGCTGCAAGACGTGTGCGCGGCGCAGGCGCAGCTGATTGCGCAGTGGATGCACGTCGGCTTCATCCACGGCGTGATGAACACCGACAACATGGCGCTGTCCGGCGAAAGTATCGACTTCGGCCCCTGCGCCTTCATGGATGACTACGATGTGGAAACGGTGTTCAGCTCCATCGATAGCCAGGGGCGCTATGCCTACGGCAACCAGCCGTGGATCGCGCAGTGGAACCTGGCGCGGCTGGCGGAGACGCTGCTGCCGCTGATCGCGCCGGACGATCCGGCCAGCGCGGTGCCGGCGGCGACGGAAATCGTGGAAGGCTTTGCGCAGCAATACCTGCAGCAGTGGCGCATTCAGGGCTACCGCAAGCTGGGGCTGCCGCCACAGGATGGGCCGGGGCTGCTGGAAGACTGGCTGGCATTGCTGGCCGCGCAAGCTGCCGACCACACCCTGGCCTGGCGTTACCTGGCCGATGCCGCTGTTGGCGACGAAGCGCGGCTGACCGCGCAGTTTGCCGCGCCGCAGCCGCTGGCCGAGTGGCTGGCGCAGTGGCGGCAGCAACTGGCCGCCAGTGGTGCCGCACCGGAGCAGACCGCTGCCGCGTTGCGTGCGGCCAACCCCTTGTACATCCCGCGCAACCATCTGGTGGAAGAAGCCTTGGCGGCAGCCAGCAATCACGGCGACATGGCACCCACCCTGCAACTGCTGGTGGTGCTGGCTCAGCCGTTCAGCGAGCGCGCCGGGCTGGAGCGCTACACCCAGCCGGCGCCGGCGGCGCTGGCGGCGGGTTATCGCACTTTCTGCGGCACCTAGCCAGCGTCCGGCGAGAGATAGCGCCGTGACGCCTGGCTGGGACATTCCTGTACGGAAGCGGACGCAAGCCTCGCGTCGCAGAGCGGATTCTGGCTAGACTGCCTGCTTTCTTGCTTCGGGAGTCAGTATGTCGCACAGCCATTTCCAGTTCATCCACGGGGCCGACGCGCAGGCGCGGGCGGTGGTGCAGGCCGGGCTGAAGGCC
The DNA here is from genome assembly GCA_946479405.1 of uncultured Vogesella sp. The sequence continues at coordinate 8,764 of CAMLGD010000100.1, read as the reverse complement.
TACAACGTCGAGCACATCGGCGACTACGGCTATCAGGATTTCGAGCTGTATGCGCGCGATGAGCATGGCGCGGTGGTGGGCGGCCTGTTCGGCCATTCCGGCATGGGCTGGCTGTATGTCGACTACCTGTGGCTGGATGATGCGCAGCGCGGCGCCGGGCTGGGCGCGCGGCTGATGGCGCTGGCCGAGGCCGAGGCCGTGCGCCGCGGCTGTGGCGGCGTGTTCCTGTACACCTACAGCTTTCAGGCGCCGGAGTTTTACCACAAGCTGGGCTTCCAGCCGCTGGGCGTGCTGGAAGACTGCCCGCCGGGCCATCAGCGCCATTACCTGAAAAAACGGCTGGCCTGATACCGCGCCGCCGGCGCGTGCCCCGCGCTGGCGCTTGTCGCTGCCGGGCGTGCTTCATCCACAGTAAGATAAGCATCTGTTCCTCACTGCCGGACCCGCCATGATCCTGATCCATACCCCCAGCCCGAAAGAGGTTGCCATCTTCCTTGAGTTGTTCCGTGCCGCCATGCCGCAGCAGCAGTTTGTCAGCCTGGAGCAGCTCAGCCAGCCGGAGGCCGTGCAGTACGTGATTACCTGGGGGCCGCCGCCGGGGCTGTTTGCCGGTCTGCCCAATCTCAAGGCGGTATTTGCGCTCGGGGCCGGGGTGGACAAACTGCTGACGCGCGACGATCTGCCGCCGGCGCTGCCGATCTACCGGCTGCTGGATGGCGGCATGGCGGCGCAGATGGTGGAGTACGTGCGCTTTGGCGTGCTGTCCTACCAGCGGCACATGGATATCTACCGCCGCCAGCAGGCGGCCGGAGTGTGGAAAATGCTGCCGCCGAAACTGCCGGCTGACGTGCGCGTCGGTGTGCTGGGGCTGGGCGAGATCGGCCGCGCGGTGGCGCAGGCGCTGGCCGCCGACGGCTATGTGGTCAGCGGCTGGAGCCGCACGCCGCGGCAGGTGCCGGGCGTGGACTGCCTGTTCGGCGACGAGGGGCTGGACGAGCTGCTGGCCGGCAGCGATGTGCTGGCCTGCGTGCTGCCGTCGACACCGGAAACGCAGGGACTGCTGAACGCCAGCAGGTTGGCCGCACTGCCGGCCGGTGCGATGCTGATCAATGCCGGCCGCGGCGATCTGCTGGACGAACACGCGCTGCTGTATCAGCTGGACAACGGCCACCTGCGCTGCGCGCAGCTGGATGTGTTTGCCAGCGAGCCGCTGCCGGCGGAGCATCGCCTGTGGCAGCACCCGGCGGTAACGGTGACACCGCACATTGCCGCCATCACCCTGCGGCAGGAGTCGGTGGCACAGATTGCGGCCAACCTTGAGCGGCTGGCTGCCGGTGAGCCTGGGCTGGGTCTGGTGCTGCGCGAACGCGGCTACTAACCCGGCATAGTGCTGCGGCCGCCGTGCCGCCGCATGCGCCGCTGCAGATGCGGCAAACAGACAGGCCGGACTGCTATCAGCCCGGCCTGGTGCCTATGCGGGTGGCGGCTACGGTTTGATCACATGCCAGATGCCGTTGATATTGTCGCCCAGCATGTCACCGGCTTTCTGGTCGCCGCTCCAGAAATACAGCGGCCAACCCTTGTAGCTCCACTGCCGGCTGTGGTCGCTGCGGCTGACGATGCCGAAATCGCCGCGCGCCTGTCCGGCCGGGGGTGCCATGAACGGTGGCCACTTGGCGGCGCAAGCGTCGTTGCAGGCACTGCTGCCGCTGCCGGCGCTGTCCTTGTCAAAGCGGTACAGCGTTCTGCCGCCCTGTGCCGCCAGCACGCCCTGATGGAACATCGCCGGGTCCATCATCATGGCCCCATCGCCCATCATGCCGCTGCTCTGAGCGGCCATCATGCCATCGCCCATCATCTTGCCATTGCCGCCCATCATCTGGCCGCTGTTCATCTGCATGTCGTCATGCATGGCGGCGTGGTGGCCATAGCCGGCACAGCCGCTCAGCGCGCCCAGTGCCAGCAGTACAAACAGTGTGCTACGGGTCATGGTTGACTCCTTCACAAGTGGTGTTGCTAGGCCAACCATAGATCACCGTCCGGCAATAACCAAATCGCGGCCGCTTACTGGCGCATGCCCACCGCCAGGCGGTTGAACGCGTTCATCAGCGCGATGGCGCAGGTGAGATCGGACACCTCCTGCGCGCTGAAATGTGCGGTCAGCGGCTGGTAATCGGCATCCGCGGCATGGTTGTCCGGCAAGGCGGTCAGCGCCTCGGCCCACTGCAGCGCGGCGCGTTCGCGTGGGCTGAACAGGCTGCTGGCGTGCCAGCCGGCCAGCGCATCCAGCCGTTGCTGTGATTCGCCGCGGTCGCGCAGCGCGTCGGCGTGCAGCCCCAGGCAGTAGCTGCAGCCGTTGATCTGCGAGATGCGCAGGTAGACCAGCTCGATCAGCGGTAGCTCCAGCGGGCTGTCTTCCAGTGCCTGCTTGCACTGGCGCAGGCCGGACAGGGCGTTGGCGGAAAGCTGGTAGTAGGGCAGGCGCAAGGTGGACATGGCGATTCTCCTTCGGGTTTACACGCGGGCGGCGGGCAGGGCGCCCACCAGTTTCAGACTCAGCCTTTGCACCGCCGGCGCCAGCAGCACCACCACGGTGAAGGCTGCCGGCCAGGCGGCTAGAAACGCCTTGCCCCAGTGCGCCAGGTAGGCCGGGCCGGCGCCAAGGTTGAGCCAGGTGACCCAGGCAGTCATCAGCAGCGACATCAGGCAGGACATCAGCAGTGCAAACATCAGGCGCAGGCGCAAGGTGGCGGGCATGGCGGTGGCTCCTCTAGTAACAATGGCAGCAGCTTAATCAACCGCGCTTTATGCAAATAGAGCTAATATTTCAATATCAAATTGCAGGAATGGAATCATGCTGGACGATCTGGCGCTGTTCATCTGCATCGTGGAAAGCGGCAGCCTGAACGCGGCGGCGGGGCGGGCCGGCATGCCGCCGGCCACGCTGACCCGGCGGCTGCAACGGCTGGAGCAGCAGCTGGGCTGCCGTCTGCTGCACCGCAGTGCGCGGCGGCTGGTGCCCAGCAGCGAGGGCTGGCAGTACTACGAGCGCTGCCGGCCGCTGCTGGACTCGCTGCGGCAGGCCACCGAGGCGCTGGACAGTGCCATCAACCACGTCGCCGGCACGGTGCGGGTGCTGGCGCCGGTGACGCTGGCCACCGGCGTGCTGCAGCCGGCGTGGGCCGGCTTCATGGCGGCGTATCCGCAGATCAACCTGGAGTTGCAGCTGAGCAACCAGCGCGAAGACCTGATCGGCAGCGGTGCCGATCTGGCGGTACGCGTCGGGCCGCTGCCGGATTCGCAGCTCAACCAGCGGCTGCTGGGGCGCGCGCCCACCGTGCTGGTGGCGGCCCCGGCCTATCTGCAGCAGCATGGTTGGCCGCAGCACCCGCATGAGCTGGCGCAGCACGCGCTGCTGCTGGCCGAGCCGCTGATGGAGTGGCGGCTGCAGCACCGCAGTAGCGGCGAGTGGCTGAATCTGCCGCCGCCGCCCACTGCCCGGCTGCGGGTAAACGAGATCCAGCTGGCGGTGGACATGGCCTGCGCCGGGCTGGGCATCCTGTATTGCCCGCTCAGCCAGGCCTACCGCGCACTGGCGGATGGCCGCCTGCAGCGCGCGCTGCCGGACTGGCGCGGCGATGCGCGCGATATCTACGCGGTGTGGCCGCAGCAGCGCCACCTGCCGGCGCGGGTGCGCGCGCTGCTGGATTACCTGATCGACTTCACCGCCGGCCACCCGCTGTTTGCCGGCGAAGAGGCCTGAGCGCGTTGATGTACAACCCGGAGACTCCCCATGAGCGATGTTGAACACAGCCTGCGCCAGCTATATCGGCGCGCCCGCACGCTGCAGCCGGCCGGCAGTATTACCGTGCTGCAGCTGGCCGCTACACATTGCGGCTTTGCCAGTGGCAGCGGTGCGGAACCGGTGAGCAGCACGCTGCTGCCGCTGGGCACCCAGCTTGGCGCCAGCCTGTTCCGCCACGCGCCACCGACGGCGCTGGAAATGGAACACGCCATCATGCTGGTGGAAGACGCCCTGGCGCCGGTGCGGCCAACCTTGGCCGCCGACAGCCAGCTGTACAGCGCCGATGCCGGCGTGCGTGCGCTGGCCGCGCATGCCGGCGTCAGCGGTGACGGGGAATTGTGGCTGTCCACCGAACAGCTGGAGTACACCTTCGGTCGCTTTGCCGAGGTGGTGCAGGGACGACCGGCGGCGATGGAAGGGCTGCCGGTGGATGCCGAATTTGCCGCCAGCTTGCTGATCGTGCGCGAGCTGACGCATCACCTGGGCTTTGCCGGCATCCGGCTGCTGCCGTAATGCCGGCGGTGGCCAGTCAGTAATTGCGGGTCTTGAAGTCCTGCCACAGCCGGGTGACCAGCCGCTGCAATGGTGGCGGCAGCGGTGTCAGCACATAGCTGTTTTTCAGCTCCGCCGCGCCGGGGAAGATCGACGGGTTGCCGCGGTGCTCCGCCGCCATCAGCGGCCGCGCCGCCAGCACCGCCGGCGCATAGGTGACGAAATCGCCATTCGCCGCCGCCACCCGCGGTTGCAGGTTGTAGTCGATGAAGCGGTAGGCGGCGTCGACGTTGGCCGCATCCCTGGGCACGGCAAAGCTGTCCACCCACACGCCGATGCCTTCTGCCGGCACCAGCGCGCGGAGGCGCACGCCGTTCTTCGCCGCCTCGGCGCGGCGGCGGGCGATGTTCAGATCGCCGCCATAGCCTAGCGCCAGGCACAGCTCGCCGCGTGCCATTTCATCCATATAGCCGGAGGAAGAAAAGCGGGTGATGTAGGGGCGGATGCGCTGCAGCAGCGCCGCGGCCGCCTGGTAGTCGGCCGGCTGCTGGCTGGCGGGCGATTTGCCCAGGTAGTGCAGTGCCGCGGCAAACACCTCGTTCGGCGACTCCAGCAGGCTGACGCCGCAGCCCTTCAGCCGCGCCACGATGTCCGGCTGGAACAGCAGCGCCCACTGCCGCGCCGGCAGCGGGCCCCCCAGCGCCTTGCTAACCCGCGCCTCATTGATGCCCAGCGTGTTGATGCCCCAGAACAGCGGCACCGCGTAGCGGTTGCCGGGGTCGGCGCGCTGCATCAGCTGCAGGATGGCCGGGTCCAGCCCGGACCAGTGCGGCAGCCGCCGCTTGTCCAGCGGCTGGTACACGCCGGCGGGAATCTGCCGCGCCAGAAAGGTGTTGGACGGCACCACCAGGTCGTAACCGGAGCGGCCGGTCAGCAGCTTGCTCTGCAACACCTCGTTGCTGTCGAAGCTGTCATAGCGCAGCTGGATGCCACTGCTGCGCTGGAAGGCGGGCACGGTGCCCGGGGCCAGGTAGTCGGCCCAGGCATAGAAGTTGAGGTTGGCCGCAGTGGCGGCTGGAAGCGCCACGGCGGTGCAGAGGGTCAGGGAAGCGAAGGTCGCGCGCATGATGGCTGCCTTTCTGTGCAAGGGCGCAAAGGCCCATGTGGTGCGCCTGCTGGGCAGACGGCTCCCATCCATGTTTAGGCAGCCGACACGTAGAGGCTGCCGCGCGATGCGTTCGCGCGCGACGTGAAGCGTGGCTGGTGTTCAGCCGGTCTGCCCCAGCGTGCGCCGCGCCTGCAGCCGGGCGCGGGCGTGGTCGTAGCTCCAGTTGAACACATAGGTGTAGGGCAGGAAGAACAGCAGCACGCCGATGTCCAGCACCAGCGCCTGCCACAGGCTGCAGTCCAGCCACCATGCCACCACCGGGATGGTCAGCAGCAGCATGCCGCCTTCGAAGCCGATGGCGTGCAGGCTGCGCACCGCCGGCGTGCGCCGCCAGCCATAGCGGCGCTCCAGCCGCTCGAACAGCGCGTTGAACAGCATGTTCCACAGCATGGCGATGGTGGACATCATCAGCCCCAGCACGCCGATGTGGCCCATGTCGGCACTGGCCAGCCAGCTGCCCAGCGGCACCAGCAGCGCCATGGCGCAGGCTTCGTACAGCACGGCGTGGAAAATGCGCTCGCGCAGGGTCTTGTCGTCGCTATGCATGGTGCGGCCAACCTGTGGTATCGGGATGCGTGGCAGTGTGATAGGTTTTTTGCGTAGATAACAGTTAGGTTCTATCGGAGTAACCGATATGTCGATTGCCAATGATGCCTTGATCGCCTTCGTGCTGGCGGCGGAGCAGGGCTCGTTTTCCGCCGCCGCGCGCAGCCTGGGCAAGCGCCAGTCCACCATCAGCGAAACCATCGCCAACCTGGAGATCGATCTGGGGGTGCAGCTGTTCCAGCGCAGTGGCCGCCAGCCGCAGCTGACCGCTGCCGGGCAGCGGCTGCTGCCGTATGCGCGGCAGACGCTGGCGACACAGGACAGCCTGCGGCAGCAGGCGCAGCTGCTGGCCGCGGGGCAGGAGCCGCGGCTGACCATCGTGCTGTCCGATACCTTCCACACCGGCGATTTCGAGGCGGTGCTGGGCAGCTTCGCGCAGCGCTTCCCGCGGGTGGAGCTGGAGTGCCTGGTAGGCGAGCTGGACGATGTGCTGGCGTTGGTACAGAGCGGGCGCGCGCACCTGGGCATGCTCACCGCGCAGCCGGATTACAGCGCCGATCTGGCGCACCAGGCGCTGGCGCGGCCGGCGGAAACCTCGCTGTACGTGGCGGCCGGCCACCCGCTGGCGCAGCAGGCCATGCTGGACGAGGCAGCGCTGCGCGGCTGGCGCGAGCTGCGGCTGCGCACCTACCAGGATACGCCGCAGCCGGACAGCGGCGGGCAGTGCTGGTCGGCGCCCAGCTACCTGCTGCTGATGGAAATGGCGCTGCACGGCTTTGGCTGGGCCGAGCTGCCGCACTGGCTGGTGGAACGCTACGGCAGCGCGCTGCAGCGGCTGGCACTGCCGGGTTGGCCACGGCGGCAGCGCATCGATGCGGTGTGGTCGCGGCGCCAGCCGCTGGGGCCGGCCGCCGCCTGGCTGCTGCAGGTGCTGGTTACGCCACCTGCGGCTTGAAGCTGTGCGGCCAACCTTGCGGAATCGCCTCCAGCAGCTGGCGGGTGTACGGGTGTTGTGGTTTGGCGTACAGCGTGTCCGCATCGCCCTGTTCCACGCAGCGGCCGTGCTGCATCACCAGCACCTGGTCCGACAGATGCTTCACCACCGCCAGATCGTGCGAGATGAACAGGTAGGACAGCCCCAGCTCGTCCTGTAATTCCTGCAGCAGGTTGAGCACCTGCGCCTGCACCGACACGTCCAGCGCCGACACTGATTCGTCGCAGATCAGGATGTCCGGGTGCATGGTCAGGCAGCGGGCAATGGCAATGCGCTGGCGCTGGCCGCCGGAAAACTCGTGCGGATACTTGCCCAGCGCCTGGTGGCTGAGGCCGACCCGCTCCAGCCAGTTGCCGGCCAGCTGCAAGCGCTCGGCGTGGTCGCGGCCGATGCCGTGCAGCAGCATCGGCTCGGTAAGGATCTGTGCCACGCTGAAGCGCGGGTTGAGCGAGGCATACGGGTTCTGGAACACGATCTGGATGCGGCGCTTGTAGTCGCACAGCTGGCGCGGCGACATCGCCAGCATGTCGTGGCCGGCAAACAGCACGCTCCCGGCGCTGGCGGCCTGCAGCCGCATCAGCGTCAGGCCCAGCGTGGTCTTGCCGGAGCCGGATTCGCCGACGATGCCCAGCGTGCGGCCGCGCATCAGCCGGAATGACACCTCCTGTACCGCGTTGCAGCAGTGCTGCTTGCCGAACCAGCCGTGGCGGCTGTGGTATTCCACGCTCAGATTCTGTACTTCCAGAATCACCTCGTCGTCCGGCAGGTAGCCGCGCTGGCGCTGCGGCGGCTCGCTGTAGCCGGCTTCGCCGAGGAAATCCTTGATCACCGGCAGCCGTGCCGGGCGGCGCGCCAGGTGCGGCCGGCAGCACAGCAGCGCCTTGGTGTACACGTCCTGCGGCGCCTCGAAAATCTGCTGCACCGGCGCGTGTTCACGGATGCTGCCGTGGTGCATCACCACCACCTCGTCGGCGAACTGGCCGACCAGTTCCAGATCGTGGCTGATGAACAGCACCGCCATGCCGTGCTTTTTCTGCAGGCTGGCCAGCAGCTGCAGGATCTGCTGCTGGATGGTGACATCCAGCGCGGTGGTCGGCTCGTCGGCGATCAGCAGCTTCGGTTCGCAGGCGATGGCCATGGCGATCATCACCCGCTGCTGCTGGCCGCCGGACAGCTGGTGCGGGTAGCTGCGCATCTTGAGGTCCGGTGTCGGCAGGCCGACTTCCTTCAGCAGCGCCACTGCACGCTGGTGTGCCGCCTTGCGGCCAACCCTGGTATGCAGCATCAGCGTTTCGATGATCTGTTCGCCCACGCTGTACACCGGGTTGAGCGAAGTCATCGGGTCCTGGAACACCATGGCGATATCGGCGCCACGCAGCTGGCGCAGCTCGCGGCGGCTGGCGGTCAGCAGGTTGCGGCCGGCAAACAGGATCTCGCTGCCGGCATCGATCTGGCAGCCGTGTGCCGGCAGCAGCCGGGTGATGGCCATGGCGGTGACCGATTTGCCGGAGCCGGATTCGCCGACCAGCGCCACGGTGCGCCCGGCCGGAATATCGAAGCTGATGCCCTTGAGCGCCGGCACGCAGTGGCCGTGCTCGTCGCGGAAGCTGACGTGCAGGTTGCGCACGCTGAGCAGTGGCGGGGAGGGCAGGGTGGTCACGGTGTCGCTTTCCGGGCGGGTGCTTGGTTGGGAGTCTGTCTTCACCTGGGCTACTTTACTTTCGGGCTTACTTTACTTTTGGGTCCAGCGCGTCGCGCA
>CAMLGD010000099.1 GCA_946479405.1 uncultured Vogesella sp. | reverse complement strand
CGGGCTGTACGCGCGGCTGTGGGCGCACCAGAGCGGCGGCTTCCTCGGCGAGGAGCTGGACCCGGACGAAGAGGCGGCGCTGACCAGCTAGGCTGGCGTAGCGCACAGGCAACAGCCCGGCCCAGGCCGGGCTGTTTTCTTGTGGCCGCGATGATAGCGATGGCCAGGATGCCGGGGCCTGGCTGTGCAATAAAGTAGTCGACAGGCTACTTTACGTTAGCGTAAACCTGCTGTTTTGCGCTTTTTGCGCAACAAAAAGCCGTGCGTGATGCATAAAAAGCGTCGTGTAGCGGCATATTTCGGTCGCCCCTGAACCTTTGCGACTACAGCTCGGCGATAATGCCGCAGCCCCCGTTTCAGGGCGGCCTACCAGACCCGCCCTGTCGTCTGGCTCAAGGGCGTGTTTTGTCGGCTGCTCTGCTGTCCAACTGCAGAGGTAAACATGTCGTTGCAAGCCCCCTCCTATATCCAGCATCAACAACTGATCAACTGGGTGGCCGAAGTCGCCGCCCTCACCAAACCGGCCGCCATCCACTGGGTGGATGGTTCCGAGGCCGAGAACCAGCAACTGCTGGCGCAGATGGTCGCCGCCGGTACCCTCAAGCAGCTGAACCCGGAAAAGCGCCCCAACTCCTACGCCGCCTTCTCCGACCCGTCCGACGTGGCGCGGGTGGAAGACCGCACCTTCGTGTGCAGTGACAAGCGCGAGGATGCCGGCCCCAACAACAACTGGCAGCAACCGGCAGAGATGCGCGCCACGCTCAACGGCCTGTTCGACGGCTGCATGGCCGGCCGCACCATGTACGTGATTCCGTTCAGCATGGGGCCGCTGGGCTCGCCCATTGCCCACGTCGGCATCGAGATTACCGACTCGCCGTACGTGGTGGCATCGATGCGCATCATGACCCGCATGGGCCGCAACGTGTACGAAGTGCTGGGTACCGACGGCGACTTCGTGCCGTGCGTGCACTCGGTGGGCGCACCGTTGGCCGCAGGTGAGGCCGACAAGCCGTGGCCGTGCAATCCGGATACCAAGTACATCGTGCACTTCCCGGAAAGCCGCGAAATCTGGTCCTACGGCTCCGGCTACGGCGGCAACGCCCTGCTGGGCAAGAAGTGCTTCGCGCTGCGCATCGCCTCCACCATGGGCCGCGATCAGGGCTGGCTGGCCGAGCACATGCTGATCCTGGGCGTGGAAAATCCGCAGGGCGAGAAATCCTACGTCGCTGCCGCCTTCCCCAGCGCCTGCGGCAAGACCAATTTCGCCATGCTGATTCCGCCCAAGACCTACGACGGCTGGAAAGTCACCACCGTGGGCGATGACATCGCCTGGATCAAGCCGGCTGCCGACGGCAAGCTGTACGCCATCAACCCGGAAAACGGCTACTTCGGCGTGGCGCCGGGCACCTCGGAGAAATCCAACCCCAACGCCATGGCCATGCTGCGTGAGAACGTGATCTTTACCAACGTGGCGCTCACCGATGACGGCGACGTGTGGTGGGAAGGCATGAGCAAGCAGGCGCCGGCACACCTGATCGACTGGCAGGGTAACGACTGGACGCCGGACTGCGGCCGCAAGGCGGCGCATCCGAACGCGCGCTTCACCGTGGCGGCAACCCAGTGCCCGTCGCTGGATGCCGCCTGGAACGATCCGGCCGGTGTGCCGATCTCGGCCTTCATCTTCGGCGGCCGCCGCTCCTCCACCGTACCGCTGGTGTTCGAAGCCGCCAGCTGGGAAGAAGGCGTGTACCTGGCTGCCACCATGGGCTCGGAAACCACTGCCGCCGCGTTTGGCGCGCAGGGTGTCACCCGCCGCGACCCGTTTGCCATGCTGCCGTTCTGCGGCTACCACATGGGCGACTACTTCAACCACTGGCTGCAGATGGCGGACAAAGTGTCGCAGCTGCCGCGTATCTTCTGCGTCAACTGGTTCCGCACCGACAAGGACGGCAAGTTCCTGTGGCCGGGCTTCGGCGACAATATGCGTGTGCTGGAGTGGATGGTTGGCCGCGTGCAAGGCCAGGCCGAGGCGCAGCGCAATGCGCTGGGCTGGGTGCCGGAATACAGCCACCTGAACTGGGCCGGCCTCGACGAATTCAGCGCCGAGCACTTCGCGCAGCTGATGGCGCTGGACGCGCAGGCCTGGCAGCAGGAACTGGCTGCGCACGACGACTGGTTCGGCAAGCTGGCCGACCGTCTGCCGCCGCAGCTGGCCGCGCACCGCAGCAAGCTGGCCGCCGCACTGGCTGGTTAAGCCGCCGCCACATGCGCAAGGCCGCCCATGGGGCGGCCTTTTTTATTGCCACGCCAGCTGTGGATAACCTTATCCACAGCTGGCGGCAGAAAATGGCGCTGCCAGCCGTTTCGTGACGCAAGATTGCGTCACGAATTGCTAGTGCTTTGATTGCTAATGGTTTTATGGTGCCGGACTGACGCGTCTGGCCAGTGCGATGGCTTTCAGACTGGCGGCCACGTCGCCTTGCACCCCGGCACGCGCATACCAGCGGATGGCGCTTTCCAGATCCTGGCTGACGCCGTCGCCATGCTCGTACATGCTGGCGATCAGGTATTGCGCGCCGGCATCACCCTGTTCCGCGGCCTGCTGATACCAGTACGCCGCCATGCGCAGATCCTGCTTCACGCCACGGCCAAGGTAGTACTGGGTGCCCAGATCCAGCTGCGCCACGCGGTGGCCCTGCAGCGCCGCGCGCATGAACCAGTGCGTGGCCTTGGGCTGCGAGCGCGGCACGCCATCGCCGTTTTCGTACAGCAGCCCCAGCGCGTACTGCGCTTGCGGCAGCTGTCTGTCCGCTGCCACCCGTAGCCAGTGGATGGCCTTGTCGCGGTTCACCGGTACCGATTCGCCACGCCAGTGCATGATGGCCAGATTGAACGCCGCCACGCGGTTGCCATCGGCGGCGGCGCGCTGAAAGCGGTCGCGCGCCTGTTGCCAGCGCCCGGCCTGATAATCCTGCCAGCCTTCAATATCGGGCAGCGGCGGCGCTGCCTGAGCCAGGCTGCTCAGCAGCAGCAAAAACCAGGGCAGTCGCATGATCGCTCCTTTACCGGTTGCGGGTGCAACATCAGGCGCACCTTGCGGCCAACGTTGGCCGCAAGGCCTGAGGGGTTGGACAGCTGCCGCGGTAAAAAGTCGCTCCGAACGGCTTATTCTTCGGAGATTTCGGCCGCGGCGGCGGCCTTGTTCTGCTTGTCCAGTACGCGCTGGAAGCCCTGCACCCGTTCGTGTTCCAGTGGCAGCCAGCTCATGATTTCATGCACCTGCTTGATACTTTCGGCGTCGCCCTGCTGCAACAGCAGCGCACAGGCGTTCATGCCCAGGCGTTCGTTGAGCGTCTCGCGTGCCGTTTCATACAGCAGCCGTGCGGCGGCGGCCTTGTTCTTGTCCTTGGTCAGCGCCACTGCTTCGTCGTTGGTGACCTGCAGCTTGGCATAGGCATCGTGGATGGTCTGCGCCAGCGCCTCGCGCTTGCGCGTCATCGCCGACAGCTGCTCCACGTCCTGGTGCGTGCGCACGAAGCGCATCGCCAGCTGGTGTATCCACTGCGTACCGCAATAGCCTTCCAGCTCCGGAGGCAGGCGTGCCACCGCTTCCAGGAAGCGTACGCCGCTGCGCCACGCCAAGCGGCCATCGCCCAGCAGGGCGGCGGCCTGGCGCAGCGATTCTTGCGCTTCGGCATGGGCCTGGCGTCCCAGCAGGCTGACGGCGCGGCAGACATGGGGCAGGAAGGCGTCCTGCCCGTTCTTGAACATATTCGACAGCTGGTTGGCGATCTGGTCCATCTTGTCGGTGTTGCCGGCCTCGCTGTGCGCCTGCAGCAGGTCCACCAGCACATCCGGGCCGAAGGCGCTGTTGTTGCGGCCAACCTGTACCGCTTTTTCCAGGAATTGCGCCGCCTTGGCCGGGTCGCCGGAGTTCAGCGCGCTTTCGCCGGCCAGGCACAGGCGGCGGAAGTTGCGCGGCGACAGCGACACCGCTTTTTCCAGCACTGCCAGCGACTCGGCAAACTGGCCGCAACGCGCCAGATTGTGCGCCAGCGTGTCATAGGCATCGGTGTAGTGCGGCGCTTCCTCGATGATTTCCTGCAGCAGCGCCGAGCTTTCCTCCGGCTTGTCCTGCGCGTGCAGGATGCGTGCCATGCCCATCTTGGCCCACGGGATCACCCGCAGCTGCATGATCTCGCCGTAGCGCTTGGCGGCGGCATCGTATTGCTCCTGCGCCAGATGGGTTTCGGCCAGCAGCCGCAGCACATCCAGCTTTTTCACCATGGTGTCGGCCTTGGGCAGCAACTCCTGCAGCAGCTCGATGGCTTCTTTCTCGCGGCCGCTCATCAGCGCCTCGTGCGCCGGACGCAGGAAGAACTTGCGGGTAAACGCCAGGTGCATGCGGTCCAGCAGCATCTGGCTGGAGAACGGCTTGAGAATGTAATCGTCTGGGGCGACCTCGGCTGCCGCCACCACCCGCTCGTAGCTGCGCTCGCCGGTGATCATGATCCACACCGAGGTCAGCGGAAAGGAGCCGGAGCTGCGCAGCTGCTCCAGAATCTCCTGCCCGTTCATGCCTTCGCCCAGGTGGTAATCGCACAGCACTACATCGAACTGGCGGTTTTTCAGCCGGCTGAGGGCATCGGCGGCGTTGGCGCATACCTCGGAACGGGTAATGTCGACATTGCCCAGCATCGCGCGCAGCGACTGTCGGATGGTCAATGAATCATCGACGATCAGGACAGTGGTTTTTTCGTTCAACTCACTCACGAGCGCTCATTCCCAAAAATCTGTGTTGTGGTGCCGGCTGGCCGGTTGGCGGCGCTGGGGGCGGCCGGTATTTCTATAAACTATAAGCCATTGTCAGCTTGTAAATGATTAACTCATCTGCAAGTTATGACTTTAAGATATTGGCGAGTGGCAAATTGTCGCCAAACTGACATAAACCGCTACGTTTGTATGGTGGCATCGCGCTATGCGGAGTGCGGGCGTGCGTCGCGAAGCCGTCGAGCCGGGGTATGTGCTGATGCAGCGCCGGCGGCCGTTTCCGCCCGCGCGGAGCGAACTACCACTGCTGGGACTGTGCGGCGGCGGACCGGGAGGTATGGCTTTTGGCCGCAAGCTGCTGGCCACGGCAGCTTGGCGGCAGCATGAACGGGTGCCGTTTGCCTGGTACCGGGACAAGGTGGCGTGCAATTGCCGCGGACTGGCACTGGCCGCCCTCGGCCAGTGCCATGCTCCGGCGTGCGACGGACGCTGGCATGCAAAAACCCGCCATCCAGACGGCATGGCGGGTGTGGAACTGGCGCTCGCTTCAGACGGCGGCTTTGAGGATCAGGTACAGCTCGTCCTTGAGCTTCAGCTTTTCTTTTTTCAGGTCTTCGATTTCCGCCGGTGATGCGGTTTCGATGCGTGCTTCCATGTTCTTGATCTGCTGGTCCAGCTCGTTATGGCGGTCGAACAGACGGGAAAAGTGGGCGTCTTCGGTTTTAAGTTTGCTGATCAGGTCGCGGAATTCCGGAAACATGATGACTCCTTCGGTGGGGTTGGTAACGTGCTCGTTTCAACACCATGCTATGGCTGGCCGCGACGGCATACTTTGATCTAGGGCACGAAACCACCTGGCATCGCCGCTGGCTGGCCGAGCGGCTCGGCGGCTTCCAGGCTGTCCAGCAGCCGGTGCAGTCCGGCGGTCAGCGCCTGCACCGCGCCGGCCATGTCCCAGTCGTCATGACCGGGTTTGACCAAGTTGGAAATGGCGCGCAGTTGCAGGAACGGCACACCTTCCTCGCGGCAGACATGGAAGAACGCCGCGCCTTCCATATTCTCGATGTCCACGCCGCGGCTATCGATAAACGGTGCCAGCGCGGCATTCAGCGACGCGCTGCGCGCCAGCGGGAACGGCGCCGCCGCCGGCAGGTGGTGGCAGGGCAGGGTGTGGCGCCGCACGAAATCCATGTCCAGCGGCAGGTGCGCCAGATGGGTAAAGCCTTCCGGGGTAAAGAAGCCGAGGTCAGCCTCCACTTCCGAGGCCACCAGCACCACGTCGCCGATCGCCAGATCGGCATGCGGGTACATGCCGGCAATGCCGGCCAGGATCAGCAGCGACGGGCGCTGCCGCTGGATGGTTTTCAGCGTGCTGTAGGCGGTAGCGGTCAGGCCGACGCCACTGATGACGGTGTGCACGCCGTCGCGCTGGAACAGGGCCGCCTCGCTGGCGGTGGGAAACAGGACACAGATGCTCATGGCAGCTCCTTGCGGCAGGCTGGGCGGATACCCGGATTGTAGCCGCCCGCGTGCCGCAAGGTTGGCCGCAGCCTCAGGCCACGGTGTCGATCAGGCTGCCGATGGCTTTCAGCCCCGCCACGCCGGCCAGGCCGGCCACACCCAGGGTGGCCAGATCGGCGGTTTCCGCCGCCGCGCGCACCACGCCGACGCCGACCGTGGTGGCGCCGCCCAGCGCCTCGGTGCTGCCGGTGACCACCTTGCCGACGCCGCTGCCAACCTGGCGCAGGCCGCTGCCGATGGTGCTGCCGGCCGAAATCAGACCATTGATGCTCATCTGTCGCCCTTTCCGTGTGTCTGCCAATGTACCGGCATGTGTCTGCCTTGTTGCTGCGTGTAGCCTAGTGTGTCGAGCGCAGCAAAAACACTGTCAGATTGTTTCCGCTTGGACACAAAGCGGACACAAAGGCGAGCGCAGTGCCGCTGCGCCGCCAATCGTTCGGCAGCGGGGATGCTCAGACCAAGGCACGGAGACTGCCGGCTTACGGGGCGAACGGAAAGAGGAGGCTCCGCGCCGCAACCGGGTGCGGGGAAGGGGGTGCCGCGCGGCTAGAACGTCTTGCCCTGGCGCAGCAGCGCTTCGAAATCTGCCGCCGGCAGCGCCCGGGCAAACAGGAAGCCCTGGCCGAAATCGCAGCCGGCCCCGCGCAGCCAGTCGTGGTGGGCGGCCAGCTCGATACCTTCCGCCACCACGCGCATGTCCAGCCGGTGCGCCATGGCGATGATGGCCTCGCACAGCGCGCGGTCGCTGCCGTCGGTTTCCAGGTGGCGCACAAAGGACTGGTCGATCTTCAGGTAGTCGATGGCGAACTTCTTCAGGTAGGACAGCGAGGAGTAGCCGGTGCCGAAGTCGTCCAGCGACACGCGGATGCCGCACTGGCGCAGCGCGTGCAGCTGGGTGCTGACCTGGTCGCGGTTGTCCAGCAGCAGCCGCTCGGTGATTTCCAGCACCACGCTGTCGCCGGGCAGGCCGTGCGCGGCCAGCTGCGCCGGCCATTGCAGCAGGTTGGCGTTGTCGGCAAAGAACTGGATCGGCGACACATTGACGCTGATGTGCAGCTGCGGCTGCAGTTGCCGCCACTGCTGCAGCTGGCGGCACACTTCGGCAAACACCCAGCTGCCCAGCTCCACGATCAGGCCGCTGTCTTCCGCCAGCGGGATGAACTCGGCCGGGCTGATCCAGCCGCGCTGCGGGTGCTGCCAGCGCAGCAATGCCTCGGCGCCGCGGATGCGGCCATCGTGCAACGCCAGTATCGGCTGGTAGTGCAGGCAAAACTGCCCGCAGGCCATGGCCTGGCGCAGGTCCTTGCCCAGCCGTACCCGCGTCTGCGCCGCCTGCTGCATCGACGGTGTGAAAAAGCAGCTGCGGTTACGCCCCTGGCCCTTGGCGGCATACATCGCCTGGTCGGCGTTTTTCAGCAGGGTTTCCAGCTCGCTGCTGTCGTCCGGGCAGATGGTGATGCCGATGCTGGCCGACAGGTAGGCAGTGTCGTCGCCCAGATGGTAGGGCGCACCCAGCGCCTGCAGGATGCGTTCGGCCATTTCGCCGGCCTGCTGAGCATGGTCCAGCGTGCTGACGATGACGGTGAACTCGTCGCCGCCCAGCCGCGCCACGGTATCGATGTGACGTACGCAGGTCTGCAGCCGCTGGGCGGCCAGCTGCAGCAGCTCGTCGCCGGCGCGGTGTCCCAGCGTATCGTTGACCTCCTTGAAGTGATCCAGGTCCAGCAGCAGCAGCGCCAGTTGCAGGCCATCGCGCTGGCTGCGGGCGATCTCCTGCGCCAGCCGGTTCTGCAACATGTGGCGGTTGGGCAGGCCGGTGAGCTGATCGAAGTTGGCCTGCTGCCAGATCAGCTGCGAATCCTTCTTTTTCTGGGTGACATCGCGACAGGAAACCAGCACGTGGTTGGCGCCGCCCAGCACCACCGCCGCCAGCTGCAGGTCGGCGTCGAACTGGCTGCCGTCCGGGCGGCGGAAGCGCCATTCGCACTGCAGCAGGTGCTGCTGCTGCGTCAGCGCCAGATAGTGCTCGGTGAGCATGGCGGCTTCGCGGCCATCCGGTTGCGTCGGCGGCGACAGCGCGCATGGCGACAGCCCCAGCAGATCGCTTACTTCGCAGGCGAACAGCCGCGCCGCCGCCGGGTTGGCATCCACGATATGTTGGCCGCACACCACCAGTACGCCGTCGGCGGAGGCGGCAAACAGCGCGCGGTAGCGCTGCTCGCTTTCCTGGCGCGCACTTTCCGCGCGCACCTGCGCACCCAGATCGATGTCCAGGCAGAACAGCATCAGCTGGTCGCCGGTATTCACCACGGTATGGCTGGAGTGCACATCCACCAGATGGCCGTCCTGGTGCTGCAGCTGCAGATGCGCCGCCGGCGCGCCCTGCTGCTGCGCGAACATCCAGTGAACCTCCTGCCGTACCGCCTCGCGCGCCGGCGGCGGAATGATCAGCTCATACAGCGAGCGGCCGATGGCATCCTGCGCGTCGTAGCCGTACAGCAGGGTCGAGGCGCGGTTCCAGTACAGCACGGTGCCGTCCGGGGCATAGCCCTGTATCGCCAGCGCGTCCACGTTCTCGAAAATGGCGCGAAAACGCGCCTCGCTGGCGCGCAGCGCCTGCTCCGCCTGCTTGCGGACGGTGATGTCGCTGATACTGCCCACCATGCGGGTGGGCATGCCGTGTTCGTCCCACTCCACCACATTGCCGCGGTCCTGCACCCAGACGATGCTGCCGTCGTTGCGGTAGATGCGGTGCTCGCTGTAGTACGGCGCCTCGCCGCGCAGACAGCGGGCAATCAGGCTGTTGACCGCCAGCTGGTCATCCTCGTGCACCTGGGCAACGAAATCGGCCAGCGGGTGCTGCTCCTGGTCGTGGGCGATGCCGGTGATCTCGCTCCAGCGGCTGTTGTGCTGCAGGATGCCGCTGCGGGTGTCCCAGTCCCACACCCCTTCACCGGTGGCCTGCATCACGTAGCGCAGCGTGCGCTCCTGCTGCGACAGCCGTTCGGTGACCTGGTGCAGGCGGGTGATGTCGCGGCCGATGCCCAGCACTCCCAGCAGCGTGCTGCCGGCATGCAGCGGGGTCTTGATCACGTGCAGCAGCGCGCGGTGGCCGTTGTGGGCGAAGGTCACCCATTCCTCGTTGCTCAGCGCCGTGTTCAGGTGCATCGCCAGCAGGTCGCGGGCGCGGAACATATCGGCCAGCTCGGCATCGACAAAATCGCGGTCGCGGCGGCCGACAATGCTGCTGGCCTCGGCGCCGAACAGCCGCTCGAAGGCGCGATTGCAATACAGGTAGACACCGTCCGGGTCTTTTAGCCATACCGGATCGGGCAGGTGCTGCAGCAGCGAATGCAGCCAGTGGGCATCCGCGGAAAGGGGCGGTCGGGAATCGGTCATGGCAATGGGCTGGGTGCTCGTGTGACAGGCAGCGTTTCCAGCATAGGAAGCCCGGCCGACATTTGCCACGCGGCCGGCATGGGTATGGCCGGTGGCAGAACAGCGTTTTCTGCGTTTGCCCCTTGTGCCTGGCTCACGCCAGCGGCATTGTGCTGCTCTCGGGCCTGCTAAGCGTTACCTCGGCGTGGTGCATGCCCCCGCCCGGTATTCATGACATGACCCTTACTCGCCACCAGCTCAAGCTCGTTGCCGCATTTCTTGCCCTGTACCTGATCTGGGGCTCCACCTACTTTGCCATCCACATCGCCGTGACATCGTGGCCGCCGTTCCTGATGGCCGGCGTGCGCTTCATGCTGGCCGGCACGCTGATGTACGGCTTCCTGCGCTGGCGCGGTGCGGCCAACCCTTCGCTCGCCGAGCTGAAGGGCGCCGCCATCCTCGGCCTGCTGATGCCGGCCATCGGCAACGGCTTCGTGACGCTGGCGCAGAAAGAAGTCTCCTCCGGCGTGGCGGCACTGGTGGTGGCCACCGTGCCGCTGTTCGCCATCCTGTTTGCGCGCCTGTTTGGCCACACGCCGCGGCGCATGGACGTGGCCGGCGTGCTGCTGGGCATCGTCGGCATCGTGGTGCTGAACATGGGCAGCAATCTGCAGGCGTCGCCGGCCGGTGCCGCCGCGCTGCTGTTTGCCTCTGCCGGCTGGGCGCTGGGCTCGGCGTGGAGCAAGCATCTCACCCAGCCCAGCGGACTGATGTCCAGCGCCATGATGATGCTCACCGGTGGCCTCGCGCTGCTGCTGGGCAGCATCGCCAGCGGCGAGCAGCTGGCGGGCATGCCGCCGTTGTCCGGCTGGCTGGCCATGCTGTACCTGGCCGTGTTCGGCTCGCTGATCGCCTACAGCGCTTACATGTTCCTGCTGCAGCACGTCAGCGCCGCCGCCGCCACCAGCTATGCCTACGTCAACCCGGTGATCGCGGTGCTGCTGGGTGTCGGCCTGCTGGGCGAACACATCGGCCCGGCCGAACTGCTGTCGATGACCATCATCCTGGCCGGCGTGCTGCTGATCGGCTGGAAGAAGGCACCGCGCTAGCGCTGCCGCCGCAGGCCTATTGCGTCGAACCGCCCGCATGGGCGGTTTTTTCTTGTGCGCGGTGATGGCGCACATCGCTTGTGCTTGAGCGTAGCGCCGGCCAACGCTTGCCGCGTGCTCTGGCGGCTGCCGTCACGGCGGTGTAATCCACGCCGCGGATAGCAAACCCGATGCGGCCAACGTTGGCCGCAGTCCCCCTGCCGCCACTGTGTTGCATTTTTGATACCTGCTTAATACCAGTTACTCCGCTTCCCTGATGCCCCGCAGCGCCAATACTGGCGCGGCCCGGCATTTTTTTGTGCTTTTTCACGCCAAGGATGTTGCGTTGCAGCGTTGCCAATCTTTGCAACTGGTCTACAACTGGTATTGACGTGGTTGGGTAGTGGTATTAATTTTGCGGCAACAACGCGGCTGGGACGGCAGGCGGGCAACCCGTAAACTGATGCCTTTCCAAGACCACTTGAGGATTTCGCCATGGATGAACGCTG
>CAMLGD010000098.1 GCA_946479405.1 uncultured Vogesella sp. | reverse complement strand
GCGCAACGTCTGCGGCTGTCGGTGCGCGACACCGATACCGTAGCCCGGCTGGGGGGGGATGAATTTGTGGTGTTGCTGGATGGGCCGGATACCGAGCGCGATGCCGCACTGATTGCCGGCAAGCTGATCGACTGCCTGTCGCCGGGCATTCCCTTCCAGGGCGGTACTTTGCGGGTGACGGCCAGTATCGGCATCAGCATATTTCCGCAGCATGGCATAACGGCCCCGCAGTTGTTGATGGCGGCGGATCGAGCCATGTACAGCGTCAAGGCCAATGGCCGAGGTGGTTTTGGTTTTGCCGTGTTGCAGGATTGAGACGAGCCGTCCCCTTTTATTGCCATGCCCGGCCTTGCTGCCGGGCATTTTTATTTTTACCTGCGGCTATTTTTTGGATTTTATTGCGCAAAAATGCCTTTGTAATTATTTGATATTGAGGTTGGGTCATTACGACAAAGCAACTGCTGGCATGGGCTGTGTTTTATGTACCATTTGGTACATAATGAATCCACGCAACCCACAAGATGGAGAACGACATGCAGCATTCCATTGCCACCGTGTCACTCAGCGGTACGCTGCCGGAAAAGCTGGAAGCCATTGCCGCCGCAGGTTTCGACGGTGTCGAAATCTTTGAAAACGACCTGCTGTACTTCGATGGCACCCCGGCCACCGTGCGGCAGATGTGCGCCGACCTGGGGCTGGAAATCATGTTGTTCCAGCCGTTTCGTGACTTCGAAGGTGGCCCGCGTGAGCGCCTGGCGCGCAACCTGGATCGCGCCGAGCGCAAGTTCGACTTGATGGGCGAACTGGGCACCGACCGCATCCTGGTGTGCAGCAGCGTGGCGCCGGACACCAGCCGCGACGACGCGCTGATTGCCGACGACCTGTTCCAGCTGGCCGAGCGGGCCGGCAAGCGTGGCATCCAGATCGGTTACGAGGCGCTGGCCTGGGGCAAGCATGTCAACTCTTATCGCCATGCCTGGCAGCTGGTGCAGGCGGCCAACCATCCCAACCTCGGTATTATTCTGGACAGCTTCCACACCCTGTCGATCAAGGATGACCTGTCGCTGCTGTCGCAGATTCCCGGCGACAAGATCGTGTTCCTGCAGCTGGCCGACGCGCCGATCATGAACATGGAGGTGCTGGAGTGGAGCCGCCACTTCCGCAACTTCCCCGGGCAGGGCGATTTCGATCTCGGCGCCTTCCTGGCGCCCATTCTGCAGGCGGGCTATCGCGGTCCGCTGTCGCTGGAAATCTTCAATGACGGCTTCCGCGCCGCGCCGACCCGTCTCACCGCCGGCGACGGCCTGCGCTCGCTGCGCTACCTGGAAGAAATGACACTGGCCACGCTGGCGCGGCAGCAACAGCCGCAGCCGGACGTGACGCTGTTCGCGCCGCCGCCGCCAGCGCAGTACCAGGGCGTGGAGTTTCTGGAGTTTGCGGTGGACGAGGAGTCTGGCGCACGTCTAGGCAAGGCGCTGCAGGGTTTTGGCTTCAGCCGTAGCGGCGAGCACAAGTCCAAGGCGGTGACGCTGTATCAGCAGGGCGATATCAACCTGATCCTGAACGCGGAGCCGGATTCTTTCGCCCATGCCTTTTACGTGTCGCATGGCCCATCGTTGTGTGCCGCCGCGTTCAGCACCGATCACGCGCAGCAAGCGCTGCAGCGGGCCAAGCTGTACGGCTGCAAATCGTTTGAAAGCCGGGTCGGCCCGAACGAACGCCATATCCCGGCGGTGCGGGCGCCGGATGGCAGCCTGCAATACCTGGTGGACGCCGGCGAAGGCTCGATTTACGCGTCGGATTTCGACTTGCGGCCAACCTCTGGCCCGGCGCTGCTACAGCGCATCGACCACTTCGCCATCGGCCTGCCGGCCGAAACCATGGACAACTGGATCCTGCACTTCCGGGCGGTATTCGGTTTTGTTACCGAACACGAATGGACGCTACCGGATCCGTACGGCTTGATGAAGAGCCGGGTGGTGCGCAGCAGCAACGACAGCGTGCGAATTCCGCTGAACATCTCGGAAAACCGCAACACCGCCATTGCCCGCTCGGTATCCACCTACAAGGGCTCCGGTTTGCAGCACATCGCGTTTTCTACCGGCGACATCTTTGCCGCCGTGGCGCTGGCGCGCAGCAATGGTGTGCCATTGCTGGATATTCCGGACAACTACTACGACGACCTGCTGGCGCGCTTCAATCTGGACGACGAGTTCGTGGCCCGACTGCAGACGCATAACGTGCTGTACGACCGCGACGCGCAGGGAGGGGAATTCCTGCACGTGTACTCGGCGCCATTCGAAGATCGCTTCTTCTTCGAGATGGTGCAGCGCATTGGTAGCTACGACCAGTACGGCGCGGCCAACGCGCCGGTAAGGTTGGCCGCACAGGCGCAGCTGCGCCGTCGCCAGTCTGCCTGATGCTCTTTGCCGGCCTGGCCGGCAATCTCTCCTTGGCGCCCTGCGGGGCGCCTTTTTTATGCGTCCCTTGCGGTGTCGCGTGGCGGTTTGGGGTGCTGTTGCTGCCTGACGTATGCAGCTTGGTGCTGTGTCGGCGTGGTGTGGCTATCTGTTGTGAGTTGCGTTTGGCATTGAGCTGGCGGGGCAATGTGGCATGGCGTGGCAAGAATGTAACGTGTGGTACAAAATCTTGGTTTTGCCGGCAATTGCGCATTGACACACATCAAGCCGTGTACCATTCTCTAGTTATGTACCGCACGGTACATAAATATAAAAAGCGACACAGTCCAAGAGGAGAGCAGCATGTTCCGTTCCATTTCGTCGCAGCCCGCGGCCGCGCAGAAGGTGGTGTGATATGGCCACCGACATCCTGGTGCTTAACGGCCCCAATCTGAATCTGCTGGGCAAGCGCCAGCCGGACATCTACGGCCACGAAACCCTGGCCGATGTCGAGCGCGGTTGCCGCAGCGTGGCGCGCGAATACGGTTTCACCATCGACTTTCGTCAAAGCAACGCCGAAGCGCAGTTGATCGACTGGGTGCATGAGGCGCGCGAACAGCATCGCAGCATCGTGATCAACCCGGCCGGCTACTCCCATACCTCGGTCGCCCTGATGGACGCGTTGTCGGCGTTCAGCGGCCCGATCATCGAGGTGCACATCAGCAACATCCACCGTCGCGAAGCCTTCCGCCACTTGTCCTATGTGTCCAAGGTGGCCAGCGGTGTGATTTGCGGTCTGGGAATCAACGGTTACAGCCTGGCGGTGCATCACCTGGCCTGCCATCTGAACAAGCAAGCGTAACGGAAGCGGGCAGGGCGCGGCGCTGGACGGTGCCTGCGGCCAACCTGTGCGGAGGTTGTATGGATAAGTGGATCAATCGGGTGCTGCTGGTACTCAAGGCCATGATGGCACTGCTGCTGGCCATCATGGTGGTGCTGGTATTTACCAATGTGGTGCTGCGCTATGCCTTCAACGGCGGCATCACCCTGTCGGAAGAGTTGTCCCGCTGGAGCATGGTGTGGATGACTTTTCTCGCCTCCATTGTGGCCGTGTACGAAAAGGGCCATCTCAATGTCGATAGTCTGACCCGCCACCTGCCGATGTTCGGGCAGAAGGCCTGCCACCTGCTGTGCCAGGCCACCATCCTGTACCTGCTGTGGCTGTTCGGCAGCGGCAGCTGGGAGCAGATGCAGATCAACATGAGCGTGCCGGCACCGATGTCCGGCTTGCCGACCGGCCTGCTGTACGCCGCCGGGGTAGTGTTCAGCGCGCTGTCGGCGTTGCTGGTGGCACTGGATATCGTGCGGGTACTGGGCGGCGCACCGCTGACCGATGTCGGTACCCAGCTGAACATGGCGGAATGAGCGGGAGCAAGCAATCATGGTACTGACTATTTTCCTGGGCTCCCTGCTGGGGGCCATGGCGATCGGCATGCCCATCGCTTTTGCCCTGCTGCTGTCCGGCGTGGCGCTGATGTATCACATGGACATGTTCGATGCGCAGATCGTGGCGCAGAACCTGATCAACGGTTCGGACAGCTTCACCCTGCTGGCAGTGCCGTTCTTCCTGCTGGCCGGTGAGGTGATGAACGTGGGCGGGCTGTCGCGCCGCATCGTCAACGTGGCGCTGGCGCTGGTGGGTCACGTCAAGGGTGGTCTGGGTTACGTGGCCATCATGGCTTCCTGCATTCTGGCCAGCCTGTCCGGCTCGGCAGTGGCCGACGCTGCGGCGCTGGCGGTGTTGCTGGTGCCGATGATGGTTCGTGCCGGGCATGACCAGGCGCGTTCCAGCGCACTGATCGCCGCCGGCGGCATCATCGCGCCGATCATTCCGCCCAGCATCGGTTTCATCCTGCTGGGGGTTGCCGGCAACCTGTCGATTTCCAAACTGTTCCTGGCCGGCATCGTGCCGGGCATCCTGATCGCCCTGGCGCTGTGCGGTGCCTGGTGGTGGGTGTCGCGTCGCGAAAACATCCAGCCGACTGCACGCAAATCGCGTGCCGAAGTGGTGACAGCGTTCCGCGACGGTTTCTGGGCCTTGCTGCTGCCGGGCATTATCGTCGGCGGGCTGAAGTTCGGCATCTTCACCCCCACCGAAGCTGCTGTGGTGGCCGCGGTGTACTCGCTGTTCGTCGCCATGGTGATCTACCGCGAGCTGAAGCCATCGCAGCTGTTCCATGTCTTTACCCAGTCGGCGCAGACCACCGGCGTGGTGATGTTCCTGGTGGCCGCCTCGCTGGTATCGGCGTGGATGATCACCATTGCCGACCTGCCGTCGCAGATGGCGGGCCTGTTGGCGCCGCTGATGGACAGCCCGACCCTGCTGATGCTGGTGATCATGCTGATCATCGTCGCGGTCGGCACCGCCATGGACATGGCGCCCACCATCCTGATCCTGGCGCCGGTATTGATTCCGGTGGTGCAGCAAGCCGGTATCGATCCGATCTACTTCGGCGTGCTGTTCGTGATCAATACCGCCATCGGCCTGATTACGCCGCCGGTCGGCACCGTGCTCAACGTGGTGTGCGGCGCAACGCGCACCTCGATGGGCGACCTGATCCGCGCCATCAATCCGTTCCTGTTCGCCGAGCTGGCGGTGCTGTTCCTGCTGGTGCTGTTCCCCAGCCTGGTTACCGTGCCGGCCGCCTGGTTCGCCCACTAAGCCGCTTTCATGCCGTACCCCGGGGTGGGGAGACCCCGGGCACTCATAACACTAGGAGAGACACCATGCTGAAATTCAACAAGATTGCCGTCCTGACTGGCGTCGCCGTGCTGGGCCTGGCCGCCAGTGGCCAAACGTTGGCCGCAGACATCAAGGAACGCACGCTGCGCTTTTCGTTCCTGAATGCCAAGGAGCACCCGCAGGGGATGGGTGCCGCCAAGTTCGCCGAGCTGATCGGCAAGGCCTCCGGCGGCAAGATCCAGGTCAAGCTGTTTCCATCCGGCATGCTGGGTGGCGATGTGCAGACCGTGTCGGCGCTGCAGGGTGGCACTGTGGATTTCACCGTGCTGAACGCCGGCTTGCTGGCTAGCCAATCCAAAGAATTCGTGATGTTCGACCTGCCGTTCCTGTTCAACAGCGGCAAGGAAGCCGATGCCATCGTCGATGGTCCGGTGGGTAGCAAGCTGCTGGCCAAGTTGAATGGCAAGGGGCTGGTGGGCCTGGGTTACTGGGAGCTGGGCTTCCGCCATGTCACCAATAACGTGCGCCCGGTGGTGAAGATGGAAGACATCGCCGGCCTGAAACTGCGGGTGGTGCAATCGCCGCTGTACATTGAGATGTTCTCTGCGCTGGGTGCCAACCCGGTGCCGATGCCGTTCACCGAGCTGTACACCGCACTGGAAACCAAAGCGGTGGATGGCCAGGAAAACCCGGAAGCCACCATCCTGGGTACCAAGCTCAACGAAGTGCAGAAATACCTGTCGCTGACCGGTCACACCTACAACCCGCAAGTGCTGCTGGTAAGTCAGAAGCTGTGGAGCCAGCTGTCCGCCGACGAAAAGGCGCTGATCCAGAAGGCTGCGCGCGAGGCCACGCTGTACCAGCGCAAGGTCAATCGCGACGCCACCAGCCAGGCGCTGGCCAAGCTCAAGGCCACCATGAAGGTGAACGAGCTGTCGGCGGCCGAAAAAACCCGCATTCGCATCAAGCTGCAAGGCGTGACCAAGAAGTTCAGCGCCGATGTCGGCGAACCGCTGATGAGCGAGCTGAACAGCGAGCTGGCCAAGCTGCGTTAAGCCGGTAGCGGCGCAATCCGGCGTCGTGGCGGCGCCGGACTTAACTTACCGAGGCAACACATGATCACTGAAGTATCCACTTTCGCAACCGAGGCGGCCGCACACGACAAGGTGCTGGTCGGCCTGATCGGTGCCGACATCCAGCGCTCCAAGTCGCCGTACCTGCACGAGCAGGAGGCGGTGGCCGCGGGCTTTCATCTGCATTACCAGCTGATCGATCTGACGCGGCTGGGCAAGGGAGTGGAGGCGCTACCGGAGCTGTTGGCCGCAGCCGAAGCCTGCGGTTTTGCCGGCGTCAATATCACCCATCCGTGCAAGCAGGCGGTGATGCCGTATCTGGATGAGCTGTCGGAAGACGCCCGCCAGATCGGCGCCGTGAATACCGTGGTGTTCCGCGATGGCAAGCGCTACGGCCACAACACCGACTGGTCCGGCTTTGCCGAGCCGTTCCGTCGCCACTTTGCCGGCGACGACCTGCGCCGCGTGGTGCTGCTGGGTGCCGGTGGTGCCGGCTCTGCCGTGGCGCACGCCTTGCTGGTGGCCGGTGCGCAGGAGCTGGTGATTGTCGATCAGGACGCCAGTCGCGCGGCAACGTTGGCCGCACGGCTACAGAGCTTCTTCTCCGATCGCCGCGTCAGCGGGCTGACTGATGTGCAACAGGCAATGCAGGGTGCCAGCGGTCTGGTACACGCCACGCCGACCGGCATGTATGGCCATCCGGGCCTGCCGCTGCCGGCCGAGCTGGTGCATGGTGATCTGTGGGTGGCGGAGGTGGTGTACTTCCCGCTGGAAACCGAATTGTTGCAACTGGCGCGCGAGCGTGGTTGTCGCGTGCTGGATGGCGGTGGCATGGCGGTATGGCAGGCAGTGGGCGCCTTTGCGCTGTTTACCGGGCGCGAGCCCGACAGCGAGCGCATGGAGCAGCACTTCCGTCACATGATTGCTGCAGGCTGATCGCCTGACGTTTTTCCCGTTTTCTTCTCGGCGTTGCTTTGGCCTTGCCCGGTTCCCCCGGCAAGGCCGTTTTTTTGGCTGCGGCCAACGTGTGGCCGCTCAGCGGCTCAGGGCTGGCGCAGGTAGGCGAGCACCGCTTCCACCAGCATCTTGCGGTGCGATTCGCGCGCCGCATCGCTGACCATGTTGCGGCCGAAAATGGTCTCGAAAGTGTAGCGGTTGGCCACGCGGAAGAAGCAGAACGAGCTCATCAGCATGTGCAGGTCGGTGGCGTCTACTTCCGGGCGGAACAGCCCCTGTGCCTTGCCGCGCGACAGCACCGCGTCGATCTCGTTGATGATGCTGCGGTTCAGCGACTTGATCTTCTGCGACTGGGCAATGTGCTTGGCGTGGTGGATGTTTTCGATGCTGACCAGGCGGATGAAGTCGGTGTGGCTGGCGTGGTAATCGAAGGTGAATTCGGCCAGACGGACCACTGCCTCTACCGGCGGCAGGTCTTTCAGGTCCAGCCCGGTTTCGATGTCGCGGATCTCGCCGTAACAGCGTTCCAGCGCGGCGATATACAGCTCTTCCTTGCTGTGGAAGTAGTACACCACCATGCGCTTGATGGTGCCGGCACGGTCGGCGATGGCATCCAGTGTGGCACCGCTCAGCCCGGCCTGGGCGAACTCGGCCACCGCAGCATCCAGAATGCGTTTCTTCATGCCTTCCGGGTCGTTCTTGCGGCGCGGGGCGGCTTTTTTGCTAGGCGTGGTGGCGTCGTTGGTCGTCATGGCAGGCTAGGGTCAAGGCGTGCCGGCGTGGCCGGCACACGAGCTTACAGGTGCTGCAGCAGCTGCAGCGGGTGGTCGATGGCGATGTCGGCCGGCCAGCTGGCGGTGTCATCTTCCTCGGAGATGTAGCCCCAGTTCACCAGCACGGTCTTCATGCCGACGGCGCGGCCGGCCTGCATATCGCGCTCGGCATCGCCCACGTACAGGCATTGCTCCGGCGCGATGCCCAGTTGCTGCGCGGCGTGCAGCATCGGTGCCGGGTCCGGCTTGGCCACGCCAACGGTGTCGCCGCTCACTACCACTGCCGGCGTGCTGGCAAACGGCAGTGCCGGTACCAGGCGGTCGGTAAAGCGCATCGGCTTGTTGGTGATGATGCCCCATTGCAGGTCGCGTGCAGTCAGTGCATCCAGCAGCGGGTTGATGTCGTCGAACAGCACGGTTTTATCGGCGAAGCTGTGCTCGTAGTGATCAAGAAAACGCAGCCGGTATTCTTCGAAGCGTGGATGGCTCTTGTCGATGCCGAAGCCCAGGCTCACCAGGCCACGCGCGCCATGGCTGGCGATTGGACGCACTGCTTCATACGGCTGCGGTGGCAGGCCTTCTTCAGCCAGCAGGCGGTTGAGGGCGGCGCCCAGGTCGCGGGCGGTGTCGGCCAGGGTGCCGTCAAGGTCAAACAGTACGGCCTTGATCATGGTGCTGCGGTCTCCAAAAGAAATGCGGCCAACCTTAGGACAGTTGGCCGCATGAGTTTACGCCAGGCTTAGCGCAGTGTCTTGCCGAGGAACAGCTTGTAAGCCGGGTTGTCGGTCTCTTCCACCCACGGGTAGCCCAGGTTGTCGAGGAAGCTGCCGAAGGCGGCGTTGTCTTCCGCCGGCACCTGGATGCCGATCAGCACGCGGCCGTAGTCGGCGCCGTGATTGCGGTAGTGGAACAGGCTGATGTTCCAGTCGGTGTGCATTGCTTCCAGAAAGCGCATCAGCGCGCCCGGGCGCTCCGGAAACTCGAAGCGCAGCACGCGCTCGTCTTTCAGTTGCGGCGCATGGCCGCCAACCAGGTGGCGGATGTGCAGCTTGGCCAGCTCGTTGTCGGTCAGGTCCAGGCCGCCCAGTTCGTTGGATTTCAGATCATCGACAATGCGGCCAACGTCTTCCTTGCCGCTGATCTGCACGCCGACGAACACGTGGGCGATGCTGGGGTCGGCAAAGCGGTAGTTGAACTCTGTGATGTTACGGTTGCCGATCACGCTGCAGAACTTCTTGAAGCTGCCCGGTTTTTCCGGGATGGTCACCGCGATGATGGCCTCGCGGCGCTCGCCCAGTTCGGAGCGCTCGGACACGTGGCGCAGGCGGTCGAAGTTCATGTTGGCGCCGCAGTTGATCGCCACCAGTGTCTTGCCGCTGCAGCCTTCGCGTTCCACGTAGGCCTTGGCCGCCGCCACCGCCAGCGCGCCGGCTGGTTCAGTGATGGAGCGGGTATCCTCGAAGATGTCCTTGATCGCGGCGCAGATGGCGTCGGTATCGACCAGCATGATCTCGTCCAGCAGTTCGCGGCAGATGCGGAAGGTTTCCTCGCCCACCAGCTTTACCGCCACGCCATCGGCGAACAGGCCTACATCTTTCAGTTCCACACGGTGGCCGGCTTCGATCGACTGCTTCATGGCGTCGGAATCTACCGGTTGCACGCCGATGATCTTGGTCTCCGGGCGCAAGCGCTTGATGTAGCTGGCCACGCCGGCAGCCAGGCCGCCGCCGCCGATGGCGACAAACACCGCGTCGATCGGGCCGGCATGCTGGCGCAGGATTTCCATGCCGATGGTGCCCTGGCCGGCGATCACGTCCGGGTCGTCAAACGGCGGGATGTAGGTCATGCCGTTTTCCGCCACCAGTTTCATGGTGTGCTGGTAGGCATCGCTGAACGATTCGCCGGCCAGCACTACCTTGCCGCCGCGGCGGGTGACGCCGTCGATCTTTACCTGCGGGGTGGTGACCGGCATGACGATAATGGCTTCACAGCCGATGCGTTGCGCCGACAGTGCCACGCCCTGGGCATGGTTGCCGGCGCTGGCGGTAATCACGCCCTTGGCGCGCTGCTCGGCAGTGAGCTTGGACATCTTGTTGTAGGCGCCGCGCAGCTTGAACGAGAACACCGGCTGCAAGTCTTCGCGCTTGAGCAGAATGGTGTTGCCGGTGCGACGGCTAAGGTTGGCCGCAACGTCCAGCGGTGTTTCGATGGCGACGTCGTAGACGTTGGCGGTGAGGATGCGTTCCAGATAGTCCTTAGGGTGCGACATGGTTGGTGATTCCGTATTTTTTGTCCCTGAAGGGGCAGAGTAGCAGGAACCTACCGGCGGTGGAATGCTTGAACGGGACAGATTTGTGCAGCGCAATGCACGGGCGGTGGTGGTGGGAAGCGGTACGGCAATCGGGGCGACTGGCTGGTTTTGTCCGGCGGAAACCGTGCGCTGGATTGCTGTCGCGGTGGCAAAAAACCGCTGTGCGCGAAACTTGCTGCGGCGCGCTCGGTCAAGCCTGCTCCGGGTGTGGTGGCCGGTGGCGGCTGTCACGCTACATTTTGTATCCCGCCGGGCAGGGCAGCTGCTGATCGCCGTGTATAATGGCGGGCTGTTTTGCGGCAACTCACGTCCATAGATGTTCCAATGAAAAAAACCACCACCACCGTATTGCTTGCGGCAACCCTGTCGCTGTCCGCCCTGGCCCAGGCCGCGACCGGGTTTGTCCCGCCTGTGCCGGAAATTGCCGGCAAGGCCTATTTTGTTACCGATTTCTATAGCGGCCAGGTGCTGGCCGCGCGCGACCCGGATTCGCGCATCGAGCCGGCTTCGCTGACCAAGCTGATGACCGCCTACCTGACCTTCAAGGCGCTGAAGGAAAAGCGTCTGACCATAGATCAGATGCTGACTGTGTCCCAGCACGGCTGGAAGCAGGAAGGCTCGCGCATGTTCCTGGACCCGAAAGTGCCGGCCAAGGTCGATGACCTGATCAAGGGCATGATCGTGCAGTCCGGCAACGACGCTTGCGTGACGCTGGCTGAAGCCATTGCCGGCAGCGAGGAAGTATTCGCCCAGATGATGACTGCCGAGGCCAAGCGCCTGGGCATGTCTGCCACCAGTTTCCGCAACGCCACCGGCCTGCCGGACCCGCAGCACTACACCACTGCGCGTGACCTGGCGACGCTGTCGGCTTCCATCATCCGCGACTTCCCGCAGTACTACCCGATCTACTCGATCAAGTCGTTCTCCTACAACAACATCACCCAGCCGAACCGCAACCTGCTGTTGTACCGCGATCCGAACGTTGATGGCATGAAGACCGGGCATACCGATTCCGCCGGCTACAATCTGATCGCTTCCAGCAAGCGTGACGGCCGCCGCGTACTGTCGGTGGTGGTGGGTACTGCCAGCGAAG
>CAMLGD010000097.1 GCA_946479405.1 uncultured Vogesella sp. | reverse complement strand
CCGGCACCCGCTTCAGGTATTTGGGCAGCGGCATCTGCTCCAGCATCACGATGGTCTGGATGATGTGCTCGTTGATCTTGAAGCGTTCTTCTTCGGTCAGCGTGCCGCGGCTGACGCTGAGGTTATATACCTCGCCCTGGTTGTACAGGTATTGCGGCACGGTGAGCTTGAAGCCGTAATGCGCATCGAATGCCTTGCTGGGCGGGCGTTGAAACAGGTGCTGCGGCTTGTCCGCCAGCAGTGGCTCTACCGCAGGCAGTGGCGGCCGCGGCACATCGGCACAACGCAG
Source organism: uncultured Vogesella sp. (assembly GCA_946479405.1). Next base: position 11,107 of record CAMLGD010000097.1, on the reverse strand, counting down.
TTGTTCTTCCGCCGACAGCCCCAGCCGGTCGTCGAAGTAGCGCTCCCAGGTCTGGGTGGCAATGCGCTGCAGCCGCGCGATGTGCTCCGGCGCCATAAACTCGCCACCCTGGTTGCACTCGGCGATAAAGGCAAAGTCGTCCTGCAGCTCGGCCTCGCGCGCCGCCAGACGGGCATCGGCGTCAGACGGACGCTCGCCGCGCAGGTAGACCGCCTCCCAGCGCGCCAGCCGTGCATCGCGCAGCAGCACTTCGAAGCGGGTGCGGATTTCGTGCAGGCGGTTGTAGATGGTTTCCAGCTTGGTGGCCTTGTCCACCACGTACTCCGGCGTGGTCACCTTGCCGCAGTCGTGCAGCCAGGCACCGATGCGGAACTCGCGCCATTCGTCGTCGCTGTGAAAGTTGAACTCGGCCAGCGGGCCATCCTTCACCGCGCACGCCGCCTGCGCCAGCAGGATGGCCAGCTCCGGCACCCGCTCGCAGTGGCCGCCGGTGTAGGGGCTCTTGGTGTCGATGGCGCCGGCGATGAGCTTGATCATCGCGTCCATCAGGTTCTTTTGCGCCTCCACCAGATTCTGGTTTTCGATCGCCACCGCCGCCTGTGCCGCCAGCGCCTCCATGAACGGCAGCAGTTTGCGGTCGAACGGAATCAGCGCCTTGCTGTAGGTGTCGCGGGCATCGAACAGCAGTATCACGCCGATGATGTCGTTCTCGCTGAGCCGCATCGGCACCGCCAGCGTGGCGTGGGCGCTGATGCCGGCACTGGCCAGCAGCTGCCGGGTGTTGGCCGCCAGCTGGCGCGGGTCGGTGGCCAGATCGTCGATGAACAGCGACTGCCCCTTGCCCAGCACCTCGCCCGGCACCGTGAGGCTGCCCGCCACCGTATCGTCGGGCAACGGCAGCTCCGCCGTCGGCACCGGTGTCGGATAGGTGTGCAGGGTGAACTGCAGGGTGTTATGGCCGCTGCGCAGCAGCACCGCGGCGCCATCGCAGTAGCTGATCTCGCAGGCAGCATCCAGCGTGGTGCGCAGCAGCACCACCCGCTGCTGCAGCTTGCCCTGCGCGATGCCGCTTTCCACCAGACTGGTCAGTTTCAGGCGGGCATCGGCCAGGCTGGTGATCATATTGCTGATGATCAGCGTGCTCATCACCAGCGCAAAGGCGATGCTGACGCTGACGGCATCGAATAGCAGCCCGGCAAAGCGGAACAGCACCAGACCGATGCCGGCCAGCAGCAGTGTCAGCAGCACGATCAGCGCAAAGGCCAGCTGCGGCCGCAGCTTGATCTGCCGCACCAGCGCGTGGTCCTCGCGCGGCAGATGCCACAGCAGCAGGCTGCCCAGCAGCCAGGCCAGTGCGAGCTCCGCCCAGATAAACCACCACGGCCGCTGCAGGAAGTCACCATCAAACAGCGCCTCCATCAGCTGCGCCTGGATCTCGGTGCCCGGCACCAGCTCCTGCAGCGCGGTATAGCGCATATCGTTGAGACCGGAGCCGGTCAGGCCGATGAGCACCAGCTTGCCGCGCAGCATGGCCGCGTCCACCCGCCCCTGCAGCACGTCCACCGCCGACACGTAGCGCTGCATGCCGGTGCTCAGGCGGGCGTAGTGCAGGTAGATTTCGCCATTGCCCAGCGTGGGCACCGTGAGATCGGCCACCTGCAGCGCGGTCACGCCATGCGGCCCGGTGTGTACGCTGATGCGCGAGGCACCGCTGCCCACCCGGAACATCTCCAGCGCCATCGACGGCACCAGCTGCTCGCCCACGCTGGCCAGCAGCGACAGCCGGCGCACCCCGCCGCTCTGCGCCTCCAGACTGAGCAGCCCCTGCCCCTGCCCGGCCGCCTGCAGCTGCGGCAGGCTGGCCAGCACATGCGGATAGTGGCGCACATAGGGACGCGGGTCGGCGCCCAACCGCTGCAGCGGCACGCTGCGCATGCCTTCGGCGGTGGTGTAGGCGCGATAATCGAAACCGGCGGCCCCCAGCACCGCGGGCGCCTGCTGCAGCGCCTGCGCCAGCAGCACGTCGTTGCTGGGCAAGGCGCGCAGTGCGCTGCCCAGCGCCTGGTACTGCGCCGGCAAACGCGCTGCCAATTGCGCCGGCGAGCTCTGGTCCGCCTCCGGCATATAGATATCCAGCCCCAGCGCCGCCGGCTGCCCAGCATTGATGCTGCGCACCAGTGCGGCCAACCTGTCGCGCGGCCACGGCCATTGCCCCAACAGTTTCAGGCTCTTTTCGTCGATGGCGACGATGGTCACCGGCTGGCTGTGCGGCTGCCGCGGCAGCAGTGTCTGGTAGCTGTCAAACAGCCAGCCGCGCGCGGTCGATAGTGGCGTCCCCAGCACGGTGATCGCCTGCAGCAACGGCTGCGGTAGCCGCTGCTGCCAGCTAACCGGCAGATCGGTACCCAGCTGCAACAGCAGCAGCGTGACCAGCAGCAACGCGGCCACAGGTTGGCCGCGCGAGCCGATCAGCCAGCGGCGCAGCCAGTTTTGCGATGGTTTGATGCCTGCAAGCATGATCGGCCAGCCCTGTCGTGCAGCAAAAAGAAGGGGTTAGCGGCGAAGCCGCGGCACGGTGGGCAAGCTCAGCGCACCGATACCTCGACGCGGCGGTTGCGCGGCTCGTCCACGTCGTCGGCAGTGGGCAGCAGCAGGTCACGCTCGCCGCGCCCGGTGACTTCCAGCGACTTAGGCTGCACCCCCAGCTGCCCGAGCAAGTCGGCAACCATCTGCGCCCGCTGCAGCGACAGCACCTCGTTGGCCTCCGCGCTGCCCACCCGGTCGGTGTGGCCGATCACCAGGATCTCCGGCACCGGCCGGGTGGCAACATCCTGTCGCAGCGCCGCCAGCGTGGCTTGCGATTCCGCTGTCAGCTCGTCGCTGCCGGTGTTGAAATACAGCAGGTAGCTGGCCGGGCGCCGGGGCTGCGCCTGCAGCAGCGCGCCATAGCGCGCGGCCACGCTGTCGGCGCTTTCGCTACCGGTCTGCACCCGGCCGTTCGTTTGCACCGCGGCAGTTTGGTAGGCGTGCGAGATTTCCTGCTCGCCTTGCGGCGTGCTGATCACCACCCGCCCCACGGCGCCATCCGGGCCGGGCAGCAACACCACCTTATCCGCTGCCGGCTGGTGCAACAGGGCGGCCAAGCCGATGGCAATGACGACGATGGCTGCATCCATGGCTTAGTCCCCCCGGTCTTCAGCTTCGATGATGAACTCCGTGCCACGCACGCCCAGCGTCATGGTGGAGGTCTTGAACTGCACCGCTTCGGGCGAGTGCTTGACAATGGCACCGGAAATAGCCGACAGCCGGCCCTTTTTCAGGGTGGTCTGCATGGCGCCGGTCTGGGTCTTGTTATCGAAGCTGAACTTGTCCAGCCGCAGCACCGACGAGGCGCCGGCGGACAGAATGCTCTGATCGCGCATCACGATGCCCACCGCGCTGCCGGCACCGGTGCGCACCACGTCCTGCTCCTGCAGTTCAAAACCGGGAATCGGCGTCAGCGTTGTCGCGTTGCGCGTGACCTGCACCTCGCCGCTGATGGTCTTGATGGTGCCGATGCCCACTGTTTCTGCCAGCAGCGGCTGGCACAGCAGCAGGCACAAGCCGCCCAGATAGGCGCGTAACCAACCGCCTCGTGTTATTCGCATCATTTCCGCCCCCTTGCCCACTACCCCCGAAAATCGGCCTCGCGCGGCGACTGTGCCACGCCGGCAGCCACTCCTCAGTTTATGCGGGCATGCTGAGAAAGCATCATTTAAATCTGGCAGCGGCTATGCCATAGCAAAAACGGCCAACCGGGAAAGGTTGGCCGCATCGGACAGATAACGACAAGCAGGCTTACAGGCGCCCGGTGACCAGATCCACCTCGTGCAACGCCACCACGCGAGTGCGATGGCGCCACTTGTAACCCAGCCACAGCACCAGGAACAGCGGGATGCCGATATAGGTGGCGGACAGCCCCATCCAGTCGATGTGCTCGCCGCTGAACGCGCCGTAGTTCTGCCCCAGCATCACCACCATGCAGATGCCAAATGCCAGCAGCGGACCCAGCGGGAACCAGCGCGCACGGTACGGCAGCGCGTGCAGCTCGCCGCCCTGATGCAGATAGGCGCGGCGGAAGCGCAGGTGGCACACCGCAATGCCCAGCCAGGCGATAAAGCCAGTCATGCCGGAGGCGTTGAGCAGCCACAGGTACACGCCCTTCTCGTCCACCAGCGAGGTGAGGAAGCACAGCGAGGCCACCACGGTGGTGGCAATCAGCGCGCGGCGCGGCACGCCGCCGGCCGACAGCTGCCCCAGCCCGCGCGGCGCCATGCCGTTAAGCGCCATGTTGTACAGCATGCGGGTGGAGGCATACAGCCCGGAGTTACCGGCCGACAGGATGGCAGTCAGGATCACCGTGTTCATCATGCCGGCGGCCAGCGCAAAGCCGGCGCGCTTGAACACCAGCGTGAACGGACTGGCACCCACGTCTTCCATGCCGGTCTTCAGCAGCGACGGGTCGTTGTACGGCAGGATCAGGCCGATGATCAGGATCGCCAGCACGTAAAACATCAAAATGCGCCAGAACACCTGCTTCACTGCGCGCGGGATGGTGGTGGCCGGGTCGGCGGATTCGCCGGCAGCCACACCGATCAGCTCGGTACCCATAAAGGAGAAGCCCACCACCATGGCAGCGGAGATGAATGCCGACAGGCCACCGACAAACGGCGCATCGCCGGTTTCGAACACCTGCAGCCCCGGCTCGAATGCCGCCGGACGGTCGCCGTGCATGATGCCGAAGATCATCAGCGTGCCGGTGACGATAAAGGCGATGATGGTGATGACCTTCAGCAGCGAGAACCAGTATTCCGACTCGCCAAAGCCCTTCACCGAGATGTAGTTGAACAGGAACACGATGCCGAGGAAGGCCGCGCTCCACACCATGCCCGGCACCCCGGGAAACCAGTAGCCCATGATGATGGCCGCTGCGGCCAACTCCACCGCCACCGTCACCGCCCAGCTGAACCAGTAGTTCCAGCCCAATGCAAAGCCGAAGGCCGGATCGACAAAGCGCGAGCCGTACACCTGGAACGAGCCGGACACCGGCAGGTAGGCCGCCATTTCACCCAGGCTGGTCATCAGGAAATACACCATCAGCCCGATCAGGCCGTAGGCCAGCAGCGCAGTACCGGGACCGGCGCTGGCCACGGTGGCGCCAGAGGCCAGGAACAAACCGGTGCCGATGGAACCGCCGATGGCGATCATCGACAAATGCCGTGCTTTCAGCTCCCGCCGCAGTCCGTTTTCACCGTAAGAGGTGTTCATTTATTGTTCTCCATATTGTGCGCTATTACCCCGCTTGCGGGGGTGCGACACCTTGGCGACATCTGCCGATAATGTCGATACGAAAAAGCGACAAGGAGTTACAGCCAGCCAACTTCGGCCGTTTTTTCAGTCAACAAGCAAGTTCAATGGCATTTTTTGCGATGCGATTATGCAATTGGCAGCCGGTGGCCATAAAAAAAGCCACCCCGCTGGGGGTGGCGTAAACACAAGCTCCTTGGGAGAGTCGCGTGAGGTTTACTTCATGGTCGGCATCGAGAATTCGGCACCGGCGCGGATGCCGGTCGGCCAGCGCGTGGTCACCGCCTTCATGCGGGTGTAGAAGCGCACGCCTTCCGGGCCATGCATGTGATGGTCGCCGAACAGCGAGGACTTCCAGCCGCCAAAGCTGTGGAACGCCATCGGCACCGGCAGCGGTACGTTGACGCCTACCATGCCCACCTGGATGCGGTGCGTGAACTCGCGGGCAGCATCGCCGTCGCGGGTAAAGATGGCGGTGCCGTTGCCGAAGGCATGGGCGTTGATCATGTCCACCGCCTCGGCAAAGCTGTCCACGCGCACGATCCCCAGCACCGGGCCGAAGATTTCTTCCTGGTAGATGGTCATGTCAGTGCTGACGTTATCGAACAGGCAGCCGCCGAGGAAGAAGCCTTCCTCGCAGCCCGCTACAGTCAGGCCGCGGCCGTCCACTACCAGCTTGGCGCCCTCTTCCACACCGCGCGCCACGTAGCCGCTGACCTTGTCGAAGTGGGCGCGGGTCACCAGCGGGCCCATATCGGACTTGGGATCGTTGCCCGGGCCGACTTTCAGCGTTTTCAGGCGCTCGGACAGCTTGGCCACCAGCTTGTCGGCCACATCGCCCACTGCCACCGCAATCGAGATCGCCATGCAGCGCTCACCGGCCGAGCCGTAGGCGGCGCCCATCAGCGCGTCCACGGTCTGTTCCAGATCGGCATCCGGCATCACCACCATGTGGTTCTTGGCACCGCCCAGTGCCTGCACGCGCTTGCCGTGACGGGCACCGGTTTCGTAGATGTACTGCGCAATCGGGGTGGAGCCGACGAAGCTCACCGCCTGCACATCCGGGTGGGTCAGCAGGCCATCCACCGCCAGCTTGTCGCCCTGCAGCACGTTGAACACGCCATTCGGCAGGCCGGCTTCGGTCAGCAGTTCGGCGATGAACAGCGCGGCGGACGGATCGCGCTCCGACGGCTTGAGAATGAAGGTGTTGCCGCAGGCGATGGCCACCGGGAACATCCACATCGGCACCATCGCCGGGAAGTTGAACGGGGTGATGCCGGCGACCACGCCCAGCGACTGGCGCATGGTCCAGGCATCGATGCCGCGGCCAACCTGTTCGGTGTACTCACCCTTCAGTAGTTGCGGAATACCGCAGGCAAACTCCACCACTTCCAGACCACGGGTCACTTCGCCCAGTGCATCGGCGTGCACCTTGCCGTGCTCGCTGCTGATCAGTGCGGCCAACTCGTCCTGGCGGGCTTCCAGCAGCATCTTGAACTTGAACATGATGCGGGCGCGGCGCAGCGGTGCGGTTTCGCTCCACGCCGGGAAAGCGGCCTTGGCGGCGGCGACCACAGTGTTGACGTCGGCCTGTTCGGCCAGTACCACATCGGCCTGTACCTTGCCGCTGGCCGGGTTGAATACCGCGCTGCTGCGGCTGCCGCTGCCGGCGCTGTGCTGGCCATTGATGTAGTGGGAAATGATGCGGTTCATGTCGGTTGTCCTCTGCTTGCGGGCAATGCTCTGCCCCGGCAACCCGCGCGCGGGTCTGCCTGTAGTCATGTACTGGGGTCGTGGGGGTTCGGTTACGGCTTGGCGATGATCCACTCGTGCGCCGGGTCGTTCTTGAAGCACCATTCGCGCTTCGGGCCGGCCATCACGTTGAGGTAGTAGGATTCGTAGCCATAGGGCACGGACACCGGGTGGTAGCCTTCCGGCACCATCACCACGTCGTGGTCTTCCACTGCCATCGATTGATCGATGCGGCGGTCATCGGTGTACACGCGCTGGAAGGCAAAGCCCTGCGCCGGGTTAAGGCGGTGGTAGTAGGTTTCCTCCAGCACGCTCTCTTCCGGCAGCGCGTCGCGGTCGTGCTTGTGCGGCGGGTAGCTGGACGAGTGGCCGGACGGGGTGCGCACTTCCACCACCAGCAGGCCGTCGGCCGGCGCGGTCTGCGGCAGGATGTCGGTCACGTAGCGGGTGTTGGCTTCCTTGCCGCGCACGCTGCGCTGCATGCTGTCCGGGGTGATCAGCCGTGCCGGATAGCTACCGCTGGACGGCGCCGAGCAGAACGCCACCTCGGCATTGCTCTCGGCGGTGACTTCCACCGCCACGCCCGGCGGCGCATACACCGCATACGGCGCCATGTCGTCGAACACGCTCTGGCGCTCGCCCAGATGGGTCCACTCCTGCTCGCCCACCTTGACGCTGGCCTTGCCGGCCAGAATCACCACACAGCACTCGCGGCCCGGCTGCTGCCACACTTCGCGTTCCTGTGTGGCCAACTTGACGGCGCGAAAACCGACATGGGTCCAGCCTGCCGACGCCGGGGTCACGTCCACCAGCGGCTTGCCTGCTTGATCAGCCTTAACCAGCAAATTCATGCCTTCTCTCCTCAGGACAGGCCGGCAACCAGCCCGGACAGGGTATTGAAGCCTTTTTGCGCGTATTCGTAGCTCGGGGCGATAGTCGGATCCTGCTCCGCTTCCACCACCAGCCAGCCCTGATAGCCATGCTGTGCCAGTCGCGCCAGGATCGGGCCGAACTGGATGTCGCCATCGCCCGGCACGGTAAAGGCGCCGTTGAGTACCGATTGCAGGAAGCTCCAGTTGCCGTTGCGCGCGCGGCGGGTCACTTCGGCGCGTACATCCTTGCAATGCACGTGCACCACGCGGTCGATGTGCTTGTTCAGCTCGGTCAGCGGGTCGCCACCGGCAAAGAACATGTGGCCGGCATCGAACAGCAGGCCCACTTCCGGCCCGGTCAGCGCCATCAGCTTGTCCAGATCGGACGGATGCTCGACGTAGGCGCCCATGTGGTGGTGGTAAGCCAGCTTGATGCCGCGCGACTGCAGATGACGGCCGAAGCGGTTCAGCTTGTCGGCGTACTGCTGCCAGGCTTCCTCGCTGGTAAAGGTTGGCCGCTTGTACAGCGGGGTGTCGATCTGGCCCTGGATGGAGCCGGCCACTTCGCCGTACACCATCACCTGGCAGCCACTTTCCACCAGCAGGCGCAGATGGTTTTCCACGCTGGCGATTTCCTCTTCCACCGAACGCTCGGCCAGGAAGCCGGAATACCAGCCGGACACACATTCCACCCCGTACGGGGCCAGCACCGCCTTCAGCTCCGGCGCGGTACGCGGAAACTTGTTGCCCAGCTCGAAGCCCTGATAACCGATCTCGCTACCTTCGCGCAGGATGGTATCCAGCGTGGTTTCACCGCCCAGCGACGGCAGGTCATCGTTGCACCAGGAAATCGGGTTGATGCCGATCTTTACCTTGAAAGTGGAAGTCATAGTGTTGTCCGTCTGTTGTTTATGCTGTGAAAAGTCAGGGCAAGGCTTCGGATTGCTTACAGACTCTGACGGCGCTGCGCCTGCCAGATGTCGATCAGGGTTTCAAAATTGTGACGGGCGGCGGCGATCAGGCCGGCATCGTCGATCTCGCCGGCCAGCCAGCGCTGCGACGGTTCCTGGAACAGCGTGCGGCCAACCATGAAGCCACGGCAGCTGCGGCTGTTGCGTGCCTGCTCGAAGCCCTTGCGCAGTTCGCTGACCGGCGCATTCAGCCCCAGCAGCACCACGCCACGGCAGTACGGGTCGCGCTGTTCCAGCAGCTGATCGACCTGCTCCCACTGCTCGGCGCTCATCGACTCCAGCTTCCACCATTCCGGGTAGATGCCCAGGTTGTAGAAACGCTTCAGTGCGCGCAGCACGGTGTCCGGCTGTTGCGGCAGCTTCTTGGACGGAATCACTTCCAGCAGCAACTCGTGGCCGCTCATGCGCGCCATTTCGTACACCGCGCGCACCTGCGCTTCCTGCTCCAGGCGGTTGCCGACTTCGTCGTCCGGGTGATACTGCACCAGGCACTTGATGATGTGTTCCTGCGGCCAGATTTCCAGCCGTGCGGCCAACGCGCGGCCATGGTCGAATTCCAGCGGGTTGGAACCCGGCAGCTCGATCGGGCGGCCAATCCACCAGCCGCGGCCGGTGGCGGCGTACATGGCATCCTCGCCGTAGCGGTCATCCACCAGGATGCCGACGCGACCCTGCAGGCCATTGGCTTCTTCGGTCTGCCCCACCGCTTGCACCAGCAGTTCTTTCAGATGGGTGATGCGGCCTTCCGGTACCCCGTTCTTGCGTGCCAGCTCAAAGAACTGGTTGCGATGGTCGAAGGCGAACACGCACAGATTGTCCCAGTGCGGGCGCTTGACGCTGACGCGATGCAAGCGGGTCAGGGTGGCATCTTCGCCCGGACGCAGCGGCGTCACCGCCAGGCCGAGGAAGTAATCCAGCTCGGCCTGGGTTGGCATCGCCACCGAGCAGCCGTGACGCGATACCACCAGCGCACCGCAGGCATTGGCCGTGCGGCAGGCATCGGCGTAATTGCCGCCGCGCAGCCATACCGACAGGAAGCCAGACAGGAAGGCATCGCCAGCGCCCAGCACGTTCATCACTTCCACCTGCGCGCCCTGCACGGTGAAGGCGTCATCGATGTCGGCCGGCACTGCGCCGTCGATCACCGCGCAGCCCAGCGGGCCGCGCTTGACCACCAGCACCGCCTGCGGCGCCAGCTCGCGCACCACCTGCAGGCAGTCCAGCAGCGCCGGCTTGCCACCGGCGATCAGGAATTCTTCTTCGGTGCCGACGATCAGGTCGAACAGCGGCAGTACCGATTGCAGATGCGCGCTGACGGCATCGTCGGCGATGAAACGCTGCTCGCCATCGCCGCGGCCGGTCAGGCCCCACAGCACCGGACGGTAGTCGATGTCCAGCACGGTGCGCACATTGTGCTGGCGGGCAAAGCCCAGCGCCTTGCGGCTGGCGGCATTGACCTTGGCAGTGGACAGGTGGGTGCCGGTGATCAGCAGGCTCTTGCTGCTGGCGATGAAGGCTTCGTCGATGTCGTCTTCGCACAGCGCCATGTCGGCGCAGTTCTCGCGGTAGAACAAGAGCGGAAAGGTATCGCGGTCCTTGATACCCAGCAGCACCATGCCGGTCAGGCGCTCCGCATCAGTCTTCACCTGGCTGACATCGCAACCTTCCTTCTGCAGCGCTTCCAGCAGGAAGCGCCCCATCTGCTCGTCGCCGACACGGGACAGCATTGCCGATTTCAGCCCCAGACGCGCGGTGCCGAAGGCGATGTTGGCGGAGGAACCACCAAGGTATTTGGCAAAGCTGCTCGCATCTTCCAGACGCGCCCCCAACTGGCGGGCATACAGATCCACCGCCAGGCGGCCCAGGCAGATCACGTCGAAGCTACGGTCGGGAGCAAAGGTTGTCTGGTTTTGCATGATGTCCATTCCGTTGGTTGCAGATGGCCAGAACGCCTGCCGCGCTGTGTTGCGCAGCGGTGGGGGCAACTGGCTACCGTGTTGAAACAAGATTACTGCTGCCCGAACTGGAATGCAAATTTTTTTTCGTATTTATTTTCTACTGGAAATTTATTTCTGGAATTTTTTTTTCGATATGCTGCTTTTCGTTTTAAGATGTAAGCGTCAACCTACAAGGCGAAAACAACAATGAGCAATGAAATGACCGCCG
>CAMLGD010000096.1 GCA_946479405.1 uncultured Vogesella sp. | reverse complement strand
ACAACGTCGAGACCAAGCCCGGCATCGGCTATCCCAAGGAATGGGAGAACCAGGAGAAGTGGAAGGGCGGCTGGCGCCGCACGGCGGCCGGCAAGCTGGAACCGCGCCAGGGCGGCAAGCTGCGCATCCTGGCCAACCTGTTCGCCAACCCCAACCTGCCGCAGATCGACGACTACTACGAGCCGTTCACCTTCGACTACGAGCACCTGAAGAACGCGCCGCTGTCGCAGACGCCGCCCACCGCGCGCCCGGTGTCGGTGCTGACCGGCAAGAAGATGGACAAGATCGAATGGGGCCCGAACTGGGAAGACGACCTGGGCGGCGAATTCTCCAAGCGCGCCAAGGATGCGCTGTTCGAAGGCATCCAGAAGGAGATGTACTCGGCGTTCGAGAACACCTTCATGATGTATCTGCCGCGCCTGTGCGAACACTGCCTGAACCCGGCCTGCGTGGCCAGCTGCCCGTCCGGCTCCATCTACAAGCGTGAAGACGACGGCATCGTGCTGATCGACCAGGACAAGTGCCGCGGCTGGCGCATGTGCGTGTCCGGCTGCCCGTACAAGAAGATTTACTACAACTGGACCACCGGCAAGGCCGAGAAGTGCATCTTCTGCTACCCGCGTATCGAAGCCGGTCAGCCGACGGTGTGCTCCGAGACCTGCGTCGGCCGTATCCGTTACCTCGGCGTGCTGCTGTACGACGCCGACAAGATCGAAGCCGCCGCCAGCGTGGAAGATCCGAAGAGCCTGTACGAAGCGCAGCTGGGCGTGTTCCTCGACCCGAACGCGCCGGAGATCATCGCCGAAGCCAAGAAGCAGGGCATCCCGGATGCCTGGCTGACCGCCGCGCAGAAGTCGCCGGTGTACAAGATGGCGATGGAGTGGAAGGTTGCCTTCCCGCTGCACCCGGAATACCGCACGCTGCCGATGGTGTGGTACATCCCGCCGCTGTCGCCGATCCAGTCCGCGCTGGAAAACGGCCTGATTGGCGAGAACGGCATCATCCCGGATGTGAAGGACCTGCGCATTCCGATCAAGTACCTGGCCAACCTGCTGACCGCCGGCAAGGAAGAGCCCGTGGTGAAAGCGCTGGAAACCATGGTGGCCATGCGCCGCTACATGCGCAGCAAGAGCGTGGACAAGGTGATCAACCCGGCCACCCTGAAAGGCACCCATCTCTCCGGCCCGCAGGTGGAAGAGATGTATCAGGTGATGGCGATTGCCAATTACGAAGACCGCTTCGTGATTCCGTCCAGCCACAAGGAAATGGTGGAAAACACCTTCGACGACAAGGCCAGCTGTGGCTTTACCTTCGGTAACGGCTGCTCCGGCGGTACGTCCGATCACAGCCTGTTCGGCAAGAAGAAGGCGTCCCCCATTGTGTTCCACGACATGCGCCGCGACCGCAAGGCCAACGCCGGAGAGTGAGCATCATGCATAACCCGATGATCTATCGTGCACTGGCGGCGCTGCTGGGCTACCCACAGCAGGACCTGCTGGATGCGCTGCCGGAAATCCGCGAGGTACTGGCCGGCGACGAGGACGTGGTGCGCGGTGTCGAGCCGCTGTTGCAGCAGCTGGTTGCGACCGAGCTGCTGGAGCTGCAGCAGAACTACGTGCAGGTGTTCGATCGCAGCCCGTCGCACTCGCTGCATCTGTTCGAGCACATCCACGGCGAGGATCGCGCCCGCGGCCAGGCCATGGTGGACCTGATGGAGGAGTACAAGGCGCACGGCTTCGAGCCGGTCTGCGAAGAGCTGCCGGACTACGTGCCGCTGTTCCTGGAGTTCCTGTCGCTGTGCGAGGCGGAGGAAGCCAATCGCCTGCTGGGCGATGCGGTGCACGTGCTGGCCCATGTGGGCAAGAAGCTGGCCGATAGCGGCAGCAATTACGCCGGCGTGCTGGATGCGCTGGTGTGGCTGTCGCCGGTGGCGCCGGAGCCGCTGACTGTGCCGCCGATCCGCGACATGGACGAGGCGCTGGAAACCTTTGGCCCTGGCATCGACGGTGTGGAACCGCTGCTGAAGCCAACCTTGCCGCAGATCGCCCCGGTCAACTTCTATCCCAAGGGTAGCGGCCCGGCCGCCTGCCATTAATCCGCTGCGGCCAACGTCAGCCAGGGTGGGAGGCGATAACGCCCGCCCAGGTTGGCCGCAACAAGGAGAAAGACATGGACTACTTGCATCAATTCGTTTTCGGGATCTACCCGTATATCGCGCTGGCGATCTTCATCCTGGGTAGCCTGGCGCGCTTCGAGCGCGAACAGTACAGCTGGAAGAGCGAGTCCAGCCAGCTGCTGCACCGCGGCAGCCTGCGTTTGGGCAACATCCTGTTCCATCTGGGCATTATCGGCTTGTTCTTTGGCCACGCCGTCGGTCTCTTGACCCCGGTGGCGGTGTGGGATGCGCTGGGCGTGACCCATAGCTTCAAGCAGGTGTTTGCCATGACTGCCGGCGGCATCATGGGCACGCTGTGCCTGGTGGGCGTGCTGCTGCTGCTGCATCGCCGCTTCAGCAGTGACCGTCTGGCTGCCAACACCACCTGGCGTGACAAGCTGGTGCTGCTGTGGATTCTGGCCACGCTGCTGCTGGGCCTGTCCACCATCGTAGTGTCCGCCCAGCATCTGGACGGTCATGAAATGGTGTTGCTGATGACCTGGGCACAACATGTCATCACCTTCCGTGGTGATGCAGACCAGTTCATCGTGACCGCCTCGCCGATCTTCAAGCTGCACCTGTTCATGGGCATGAGCCTGTTCCTGATCTTCCCGTTCACCCGTTTGGTGCACGTATGGAGCGGTTTTGGTGCGGTGACCTATCTGGGTCGTGCCTGGCAGCTGGTGCGCCCACGCGGCTGATCGGTGCCGGGGAGTAGACAAAAGGCCATGCCGTGGTGGCATGGCCTTTTTTGTCATCTAATTTGCGCTGCAACAACAAGGGGGCACGCTGTTTGCATTAAATTCTCGATAAAAAGCGAAAATGCCGCCTAAAACCATAATCATGGCATTCAAGACAACCCCCCTGTGTTCTGGAGCCCACCATGCTTTCCCGACTCAACCTAGGCCCCAAGCTGCTTTTACTGGTGCTGCCATTCGCTGTGATGACCTTCATCCTGGCCGGCATATTTTCCTATCAGCAATATGTTTCCCTGCACGAGATGCGCGCCGCCCGCCAGTTGGTGGATGTCGCTACGCTGTCGTCCGAGCTGATTGACAGCTTGCAGGCCGAGCGTGGCCTAACCAACGGTTATCTCAGCGGCCAGGGCGCCGTACCGGATGCGCTCACCAGCGCGCGCGGCAAGAGCGATGCCGCCCTGCAGGCATTTACCGCCCAGGCCGGTGAGCATGATGGCAAGGTTGGTAGCCTGGCGACCGATGCTGCCGCCTCGGTGCAATCCCTGTTGGGGAAGCGCGGCAGCATCGATGGTCGCAGCCTGCCGGCGCCGGAAGTGTTTGCCGATTTCACCCGCAGCATTGAGCACCTGACCACCATTGCCGCCGCGCTGCAGACTGCCAGCGATGACGACAATGTGCTGCGCTATGGCACCGCCCTGTCCAACCTGTTGTGTGTCAAAGAACTGGCCGGCCGCGAACGCGGCTTTGTCAACGGCGTGTTGGCGGGCGGCAGTTTCGATCAACCCAAGTTTGCGCAGGCCAAATCGCTGCAGGCGCAGCAGGATGCCTGCCTGAACCAGCTGCAGTTACTGGCGCCGCCAGCACTGCTGGCCGTGCTGCAGACGTCGCTCACCGCGCCGGAAGTAAGCGCAGTGCAGGCCTTGCGCGACAGTGTGTATGGCACGCCGCTGGGCAGCCCGGTGAGCATCACGCCGCAACAGTGGTTTGCCGGTACCTCGGCACGCATTGCCAAGCTGAAAGCCGCGCAGGAAGCGCTGCTGGCCGACTTGCACCACAACGTGGATACCCAGGTCAGCCATGCCGGCACCAGTATGGCGCTGACCCTGGGTGGTACCGCCGCCATGACCCTGCTTCTGCTGATCGGTGGCTTTGCCGTCTACCGCAGCATTCGCCGCCCGGTATTGCAGCTGGAAAGCATGATGTCGCAGATGAGCCAGAATCTCGATCTGGGGGTGCGCGCGCACCTGGCTGGTGATGATGAAATTGCCCGCATGGGCCGGGCGCTGGATGCGCTGGTGGATGCCTTTGCCAGCACCCTGAAAGTCGTCAAGGCGAATGCCCACCAGCTGCAACGGGCTGCGGGTGCCTTGCAAGGCGTGTCCGAACGTGCGGCGGGTGCCGCCGAGGCGCAGAGCAGTTCGTCGACCCAGATTGCGGCGGCCGTCGAAGAGATGTCGGCCGGGATTGCTGCGGTCAGCGACAACACTCAGCAGAATCTGCTGGTAGCGCGCGAAATGCAGCAGGGCGTACGTGGCGGTCGTGAACGCATGCACGCCACCACCCAGGCGATTCAAGGTACCGCGGCTACCGTGGACGAGGCGGGCGCCATGATCATTTCGCTGGCAGAAAAATCGCAAAATATCCGCCAGATCATCACCGCCATCCGCGAAATTGCCGACCAGACCAACCTGCTGGCGCTCAACGCTGCCATCGAGGCGGCCCGCGCCGGCGAGATGGGGCGCGGCTTTGCCGTGGTGGCCGATGAAGTACGCAAGCTGGCCGAGCGTACCGGCAAGGAAACCGTGGAAATTGCCCAGCTGATCGAGGTGATTACCGGCGAGACCCAGAGTGCCGCCAGCCGCATGCAGGTGGCGCGTGGTCAGATGGATGAAGGTCTGACGCTGGTGGCGGATACCTTGCGCGAGCTGGACGGCATCCATGACGAGGCCGAACAGACCGCCGCCAAGAGCCAGGACACGGCGGTGGCGATGCAGCAGCAGACGGCGGCCAGCAGCGAAGTCGCGGTCAATATCAGCCGCATTGCGGCATTGGCCGAGGACAACGCCACCATCGTGCAGGAAGCCGCCGAGCTGTCCGAGCAGCTCAACCGCACCTCGGGCGAGCTGGTGCAGCAGGTGGATCGCTTCAAGCACACCTCTGCCTAAAGCGCTACCGCGCTTGCCAGCCAACGGCCACCCTTGGGTGGCCGTGCTGTTTCATGGCCGGCAGGGTTGGCCGCATGGTCCACCCTGCACTTTGGCGTGCGTAGTGCGGTGGTTAGTGTGGCTTGGCGTATTTGGCCACGCCGGTGACGTCGATCAACACGCAACGCTGGTCGCCCACCACCCAGGCATCGTGGCCGGGCGGCATGTAGAAGGCATCGCCCGGGCCGAACTCCATCTGCGAGCCATCGTCCATTTTTACCACCAGCCGGCCTTCCAGTACTACGCCGGTGTGTGCGGCCTGGCAGGAGTCGGTGCCGGCCAGCGGTTTGACGTGTTCGCTCCAGCGCCAGCCCGGTTCGAACTCGCCGCGGCCCATGGTCATATTGCCCAGCGTAACCACGGCCATCCTGCCCATATTGTCCTTGAACGGGCGGACTTCATCCGGCGCGCTCAGGGCCTTCTTTTCCATTTGTGACATTGCTACATCCTCCATGAGGTAGCCCTTGGAGAGAAAACGGTGGCGGGCCAAGAGGGCGTAGCAACGGATGCTACATGACGGCCAACCGCTACATGCCGCCGTCGGCGCGTGCGCGCTGCGGGGTAGGTCGGGCTGGCCGGATGTCCGCCAAGCGATTCACGGGAATCGAACTGACTCGTTACCTAGGCTCGCTCAGGAGCCGTTATCCGTGTCGGAATCGGATCATTCACTATAGTGGATCGGCTCAGCCGGGGCAGTGGACTGGCAGCAAATGCAACGGCCACCCGAGGGTAGCCGTTTGGTGGGGAGTGCGGCCAACCCTGGCCGCCGGGGTAGGCTCAACCGACAAATTCCACCGGTACGAAGTAACTGCGGCCGGTGCGGGTCAGCAGCACTTGCGGCTGGCCTTCCACCACGCTGCGGAAGGCACGCGGCAGGCGCTTCCAGTCACGGAACATCATCTTGATTGCTTCGTTGTCTTGCTGGCTCATGTTCATCTCCTTGCCATCAATCCACGGCGTGGATCACGTTGGTCACGACACCCCAGATAAAGAAACTGGCGCCTTCTGGCACATCGATCGGTTTGAAGTCCGGGTTTTCCGGCAGCAGGCGGATGCGGCCGGCAGAGCGCTCCAGCCGTTTCACCGTCAGCTCGTCGTTGATCACCGCCACCACCACCTTGCCGTTGCGCGGCTCCAGCGAGCGGTCCACCACCAGCATGTCGCCATCGTGGATGCCGGCGTTGATCATCGAATCGCCTTTTACCGTCACCAGAAAGGTGGACGCGGGCTTGCGTACCAGATGCTGGTTCAGATCGATGTCGGCTTCTTTCAGGTCGTCGCCCGGTACGGGAGAGCCGGCGGGTACCCGGCTGGCAAACAGCGGCAGCGACAGGTTCTGCAGCGCTTCGCCCAGCAGCGAGATGTCGCCGGCGTCGTTGTGGCGCAAGCTGCGCAGGGTGCGGTATTCATCCAGCCAGCTTTCCAGCAGCGGTTTGAGTGGTTCCGGTACCCGCATAGCGACAGTCTTGTCGCCGCCGAAGCGTGATTTGCGGCCGGCACCTTCGCGTTTTCCACCTTGTGTCATGGCGTCCTCCTGATGATTTGATTCTGTACGAATTCAAATAACAAGGCAAGCCAATGCGTGGTTTTGCGGAGGAGGGTGTGGTGTTTTTGGCAATGCTCTAACAAATCAGCAGCTTGCCGCGGCCGGCGACGCCGGCACTGTTTGGGCCAGCATGCCTGCGGCTGTTACGCGCGCCCATGTTGCGTGGTCGGTGCTTAGTCCGGCTTGCGGGCAACGACCTGCAGAACGGCAGCCATGCCGGTGTGCAGACGGCCTTCGATCACTTCGCGCTGCAGTTCGACAAAATGCAGCAGCTCAAGGCCCGCCAGCTCGGTGCGCAGGGTGTCCGGCTCCAGCAGCAGGTCGATCTCTTTGGGGCCGCCGGTGCCGAAGGCCAGCTGCCGCGGCGTATAACCTTCCATGATCAACAGCCCGCCGGGCTTGAGCGCCTGCACCGCGCTGGCCAGCACCTGCCGGCGCAGTGCGGACGGCAAGTGGCAGAACACTGAGATGATGGCATCCCACTGTGCATGGCCCAGCTCGTAGTCGCCCAGGTCGGCCAGGGTAGCGGTGATGGCCAGGTTGGCCGCCGCCGCACGCTGCAGCAGTTTGGCCAGCCCGGTCCAGGCGGCATCCACTGCAGTGAGTTGATGGCCCAGCCCGGCCAGGTACACCGCGTTGCGGCCTTCGCCTTCGCCCAAGCTCAGAATCCGGCTGCCGGGAGGCAGACGTCCGGCCTGTTCGCGCAGGAAGTCGTTGGCAGCATCGCCATAGGCATAGTCGGGGCCGGCGAAACGTGGGGTCCAGAAGTCGGCGGCGTCGCTCATGTGCTGTCCTTGGTGGCACCGGTGCCGGTGGGCAAGCGGCGGGTGGTGGCGTGGCTTACTTGTCTTCGGCGGCCAGCTCGGCGGCGATACGGGTGCGGATGGCGGCAAAGAAGTGGTGAATCTTGGGCACGGCATCGCCGATCTGGGCCAGCCACAGGTCCTTCTGCTCGCGGCTGGCGCCGTCCAGAAACGGGCGCATCTCCGGGTCCGGGTGGCGCTCGAACGCCAGCGCCAGAATTGGGGCCAGTGCCGGGGCGGCATCGGCATCGTCGAACAGCAGGTTCCAGTCTTCGTGCATCAGCTGCATGCCATCGTAGAAGCCCTCTGCCCAGTCATTGCCGTGCACCTCGCCAGCGGCATCGGCGGTGAGCCATGGCGCAAAGTCGCGCTTGCGTTGCAGGGTGTTGGCGATGTCGTGCCAGTGGCCGCTGACCAGGTGGGCAAACTGTTCGATGGCCTTGGGGCTGCTGAATGCGTCTTCGTCATCGAAGGCGCTACCCAGAATCAGCGGCAGGCATTCTTCCGGCGGCAGCGGGTCCGGGCCGGACAGCAGCGCGGCAAAGAAACCGTCCAGGCGCTCCAGGCTCATGGCACCCTGAGCGGCAAAGCGTTGCAGGGTGTCTTCCAGGCGCTGGTAATCCTGGTCACTGAGCGGGGCGTGTTTCATATCGGCAATCCGGCTAGGGGGTAAGCCGGGCATTATCCGCTAAAATTGCCCGCTTGCGCCCGCGCTGCGGGTTTTGTGATGGAGAGAATGTGTCCGCTGCCGATTGCCCGCTACCGCCACGCGATGGTGTTCACGCCAGCTGCGTGGTGCTGCCGCAGGAAGACTGGCCCAGCCTGCTGGCCTACCTGTGCCAGCGCTTTGCCCATGTCGCCGACAGCTGGCAACCCAAGTTGGCCGCAGGCGAGCTGTGGGATGCCAGCGGCCAACCTTTGGCGCCGACCGCGCCGTACCGGCCGGGGCAGCGCATCTGGTACTTTCGCAGCGTGGATGATGAGCCGGCGGTGCCGTTCGACATCGACATCCTGTACCGTGATGCGCGCCTGCTGGTGGTGGACAAGCCGCATTTCCTGGCCAGTGTGCCCGGCGGCCGCCACCTGCGCGAAACGGTACTGACCCGGCTGCGGCGCGAGCCGGGGCTGGCGACGGCGTCGCCCATCCACCGGCTGGATCGCGAAACCGCCGGCGTGATGTTGTTCTGCCTCGACCCGGCGGCGCGCGGTGCCTACCAGCGGCTGTTCGAGGCACGGGCGGTGTACAAGTGCTACGAGGCGATCGCGCCGTATCGCGATGATCTCGCGCTGCCGTTGCTGCACTGCAGCCGGCTGCAGGAGGCACCGGGCGAGTTCGTGATGCGCGAGGTGGCCGGCGAGCCGAACAGCGACACGCTGATCGAACTGCTGCAGCGCCGCGGCGACTGGGCGCAGTACCGGCTGACACCGGGCAGCGGCAAGAAGCACCAGCTGCGCGCCCACCTGGCGGCGCTGGGCATCGCCATCGCCAACGACCCGTGGTATCCGGATTTCCGCAATGACAAGGCAGTGGATGATTTTGCCCACCCGCTGGCGTTGCTGGCGCGGCGCATCGCCTTTACCGATCCGGTAGATGGCAGCGCAAGGGTGTTCGACAGCCGGCGGCAGCTGGCATGGCCCACCGATAGTGTCGGGGACGTGTGACTGATCCATGGCCCGGCAGCTTGGCCGTATCAGATATTTACCGCCCGGCCGCCGTGCCGGGTAAGCAGGGAGTAAGCGATGTTGCAACTGACAGGCCCGGCCACGCTGGGCGGGCTGCTGCTGGCCGGCGGCGAAGGTCGGCGTATGGGTGGGGTCGATAAGGGGCAGTTGCCGCTGTGCGGCCAACCTTTGGCCGCCCATGTACTGGCGCGGCTGGCGCCGCAGCTGGGTTGGCTGGCGATCAGCGCCAACCGCAGCCTGGACGACTACGCGCGTTTCGGCCTGCCGGTATGGACCGATGCCGCCGCCTGGCAGGGCATGGGCCCGCTGGCGGCGCTGGCCACGGCGGCAGAGCAGCTGCCACCAATCATCACGCTGTTGCAGCTGGCACCGTGCGACACGCCGGATCTGCCGGCCACGCTGAGTGCAACGTTGGCCGCAGCGCTATCTGCCAGTAGTGCCGACATCGCGCTGCCGTTTACGCCGCAGGGGCCGCAGGGGCCGCAGCCGGCCTGCCTGCTGCTCAAGGTGGACGTGCTGGCCAGCGTGGCGCCGTATCTGCTTGGCGGCCAGCGCAGCATCCGCGGCTGGCTGGCAACGCAGCGGGTGGTGGAGGTGCCGTTTGCCGATGCCGCGGCGTTTGCCAACGCCAACGATCCGGCAACGTTGGCCGCATTGGCGGCCAACCGCCCGTCATCCTGTTAAGGCTGGCCGATGCGGGACGGGCTGGGCTACACTGCGGCGCTGGAGATGGCATGCCTCCTTGTAACCGCCCACGGGGCTGATGATGCCTGCACAATGCCCCGGCTGGCGGGCAATTGCAGTCGCTTCCTTCGCGCCGCCAGTCCGGGCTCCTGGTGCCTGCTCCTGCTAACCGGACTGCCATGACTCAACACCTGCACCCTCAACCCGTTGCGCTGCTGCCCTACATCGGCAAGTGGCTGCTGCTGTCCGCCGCCGTGGCCGCGCTGGCCGGCACCGCGTCGACCCTGTTCCTGTTTGCCCTCGACTGGGCCTCCGCCACCCGCGAGGCATCGCGCTGGCTGTTGTGGCTGCTGCCGCTGGCCGGCTTTGCCGTGGGCTGGCTGTACCTGCGCTACGGCCAGCAGGTGGAAGCGGGCAACAATCTGCTGATCGACGAAATCCACGACCCGAAGAAAGTGATCCCGCTGCGCATGGCGCCGCTGGTGCTGGGTGGAACCGTCATCTCGCACCTGTTCGGCGCCTCGGTAGGGCGCGAGGGTACTGCGGTGCAGATGGGCGGCGCGCTGGCCGACCAGCTCACCCGCTTGTTCCGCCTGCAGCATGAGGATCGCCGCATCATCCTGATGGCCGGCATCAGCGCCGGCTTTGCCTCGGTATTCGGCACGCCGCTGGCCGGTGCGGTGTTCGGGCTGGAGGTGCTGGCCATTGGCCGCCTGCGCTACGACGCCATTCTGCCGTGCATGCTGGCGGCGATCCTGGCCGATCAGGTGGGGTTGCTGTGGGGTGTACAGCATACGCATTACCTGGTGCCGTACATTCCGCCCGTGTCGGCCTGGGGGCTGGCCGCCATGCTGCTGGCCGGGGCGGTATTTGGTCTGGCCGGCAAACTGTTTGCCGATGCCACCCATGCCTTGTCAGCCAGCATGAAGCGCTGGATTGCCTATCCGCCGTTGCGGCCACTGGCTGGCGGCCTGCTGCTGGCGCTGCTGGCCTGGAGCCTGCCGCTGGATCGTTATCTGGGGCTGGGCATTCCCACTATCGTTGAGGCGTTCCAGCAGCCGCTGGCGCCGTATGACTTTGCCGCCAAACTGGCGCTGACCGTGCTGTCGCTGGGTAGCGGCTTCAAGGGCGGCGAGGTGACGCCGCTGTTCTACATCGGCGCCACGCTGGGCAATGCACTGGCGCCGCTGCTGCAGTTGCCGCTGCCGCTGCTGGCTGGCATCGGCTTTGTGGCGGTGTTTGCCGGTGCGGCCAACACCCCGCTGGCGTCCACGCTGATGGCGATGGAGCTGTTCGGCAGCGATATCGGCATCTACGCCGCGCTGGCCTGCGTGGTGAGCTATCTGTGTTCCGGCCATTCCGGCATCTACAAGGCGCAACGGCTGGGGCAGGGCAAGCACCGTCCGCTGCCGGAGGGTATGACCGTGGGCGACTTCTCCAGTCGCCGCCCGCCGCCGCAGTCCTGAGCGGATGGCCGTGGTGCCAGCCGCGGCCTGTAACCGTCCTTTTCCCGGCTGCGCCAATCGTGCGCGGCCAACCGGCAGATGACTTTGCGATTTCTTGTCGTAAATCAACAAGTGCTCGTCTGCTGCAAGCTATCGACCCCCGCCCAAGTCGCCAAGAATGTCCCCACACTGGCACTTGAACACGGATACGTCCATGGCAAACCGTTACTCCTTCTGGAGCCTGCTCAAACACGGGCTCAAACACC
>CAMLGD010000095.1 GCA_946479405.1 uncultured Vogesella sp. | reverse complement strand
ATCAGCGTCAGGGTGACGCCGATCATGCCCAGCGGGGCGGTCAGCACCACCAGCAGGCTGCGCTGGAAGCTCTTCAGCTGCAGCATCAGCAGGGTGAACACGATGATCAGCATCAGCGGCTGTACCTTGGCGATGGCGCCCTGCGAGTTCTGGCTGGCTTCCAGCGAGCCGCCCAGTTCGATGTGATAGCCCAGCGGCAGGGTTTTCTCCAGTGCCTGCAGCTTGGGCCACAGCGCGGCAGAAATATCCGACGCCTGCACCCCGTCGGCGGCATCGGCGCGCACCGAGATGGTTGGTAGCCGGCTGCGGCGCCAGATGATGCTTTCTTCCGGCGCGTAGCGGATGTGGCCGATCTGCGCCACCGGCACGTACTTGCCGCTGCCGGTCTGGATCATCAGGCTGCCCAGTGCCGCCACATTGCGGCGCTCGTCGTTGGACAGCCGCGCCACCACGGCGATGGCCTTGTCGCCTTCGCGCCACTCGGTCACCGTGCTGCCGGTGAGCAGCAGCTGCAGCTGGCGGGCCAGGCCCTGGCTGGAAATACCCAGCGCACGCGCCTTGTCCTGGTCGATGTCGACGCGCAGCGCCTTCACCTGCTCGCCCCAGTCGTTGTTGACGTGGCGGGCGGCCGGGTGGGCGCGCACCAGCGCCTCCACGTTGGCCGCAATGCTGCGCACCTGCGCGTGATCCGGGCCCATCACGCGGAACTGCACCGCGTAGCCCACCGGCGGGCCGTTCTCCAGCCGGGTGATGCGGCCGCGCACCAGCGGAAAGTCAGTGCTGAACAGTTGCTCCAGCTTCTGCTTCACGTCTTCGCGCACGTGTTCGTCGCGGGTCATCACCATTACCTGCGCATAGTTCAGGTGCTGCTGCTGCTGGTCCAGCGGCAGGTAGAAGCGCGGGCTGCCGCCGCCGACATAGCTGGTGACGCTCACCACCTTGTCGTCGCCCTTGAGACGGGCTTCCAGCTTGGCCACTTCGCGCTCGGTGGCGGCGTAGTTGGCGCCCTGCGGCAGCCACATGTCCACCAGCAGCTCCGGCCGGTTGGAGGAGGGGAAGAACTGCTGCTGTACGAACAGCTTGAACGCCACCATCGACAGCAGGAAGGCGGCCAACGTTAGCGTGATCACCGCCTTGCGGTGATCCAGGCTCCATTCCACCGCGCGGCGGAAGCGGCGGTAGAACGGCTTGTGATACACATCGTCATGGCCGTGGGCGGCCATATTGTCCGGCAGCAGGTGGTAGCCCAGGTACGGCGTAAACACCACCGCCACGATCCACGACAGCACCAGCGCCAGCGATACCACCGCGAACAGGCTGAACACGTATTCGCCGGCATTGGACTTGGCCAGCCCCACCGGCAGGAAGGTGGCGGCGGTGATCAGTGTGCCGGTCAGCATCGGGAAGGCGGTGCTGGTGTAGGCAAAGGTGGCGGCCTGGAATTTGTTCCAGCCTTGTTCCAGCTTCAGCGCCATCATTTCCACCGCGATGATGGCATCGTCCACCAGCAGGCCCAGCGCGATGATCAGCGAACCCAGCGAGATGCGCTGCAGGTCGATGTTGAAGAAGTACATGGCAAGGAAGGTCATCGCCAGCACCAGCGGAATCGACAGCGCCACCACGATGCCGGTGCGCACGCCGAGGCTGAAGAAGCTTACCGCCAGCACGATGATCACCGCTTCCACCAGCGAGCGCATGAATTCGCCCACCGCGCTCTTCACCACCTTGGGCTGGTCGGACACCGCGTGCACTTCCACCCCCACCGGCAGCTTGGCGTGCAGCTCGGTCATCACCACTTCCAGGTTCTGCCCCAGCTTCAGCACGTCACCGCCGGTTTTCATGCTGATGGCGAGGCCGATGGCCGGTTTGCCGTCAAAGCGCATGCCGAAACTGGGCGGGGTGACGAACTGGCGTTCCACGCGGGCCACATCGCCCAGGCGGAAGCTCTTGCCGCCGGCGCTGAGCGGGGTATCGGCAATGGCCTGCACCGAGTTGTAGCTGCCGGACACGCGCACCCAGATACGCTCGCTGGCGGTATCGTAGCTGCCGGCCGGGGTCATGGCATTCTGTGCGGCCAACGTTGCCCACAGCGTGCTGGCATCCAGCTGCATGGCGGCCAGTTTCGCCGTGTCCAGCGTCACGTAGATGCGTTCGTCCTGCTCGCCGATGATGTCGACCTTGCCCACATCCGGTACGCGCAGCACTTCCTGCTTGGCCTGCTCTACATACTTGCGCAGGTCCTCGTAATTGAAGCCGTCGCCGGTGAAGGCGTACAGGTTGCCGAAGGTGTCGCCGAATTCATCGTTGAAGTACGGCCCCTGCACGCCGGCGGGCAGGGTGTACTGCATGTCGGCGATCTTCTTGCGCACCGTGTACCACAGCTGCGGCACGTTCTTCGGCGGCACTTCCTCGCGTATCGACAGGATCAGGATGGTTTCGCCCGGCTTGGTGTAGCTCTTCACGTATTCGAGCTCGCCCATTTCCTGCAGCTTCTTTTCGATCTTGTCGGTGACTTGCTGCTCGGTATCCAGCGCGCTGGCACCCGGCCACAGCACCTTCACCATCATCGCCTTGAAGGTGAATTCCGGGTCTTCCTTCTGCCCCAGCTGGGTGTAGGAGAACAGCCCGGCCAGCATCAGCACGATCATCAGGTAGCGCACCAGCGAGCTGTTGCGCAGTGCCCATTCCGACAGGTTGAGTTTTTTCATCATCGCCGGCCCCTTACTGCTGCAGCAGGCTGACGCGCTGGCCGTCGCGTAGCAGATGCACGCCGGCGGTGACCACTTTCTCGCCGCCGCTCAGGCCGCGGCTGATGACTATGCTGCTGCCATCGGTGGCACCGACATCGACCTGCTTGCGGCCAACCTTGGACTGGGCGTTGATCACCCACACGTAATGCTTGCCCTCGGTGTCGAGAATGGCGGCCAGCGGCAGACGCAGCGTGCTGCCGGCTTGGCCGGCCAGCTGCGCGCGCACGCTGGCTGTCATGCCCAGGCGCACGCTGTCGTTGGCGGCCGGCAGGGTGAGGCGCGCGGCATAGGTGCGGGTGGCGCTGTCGGCATCGGCGGCCAGCTCGCGCAGTTTCGCATCCAGCTCGCGGCCGTTGGCCCACAGTTTCACCTTGAAGCCGCTGGCGCCGCGCACCGCGTCGACGGCATTTTCCGGCACCTGGAACGCCACTTCGCGCTCACCGTTGGCCGCCAGCCGCGCCACCGGCTGACCGGCAGGCACCACCATGCCTGGCTCGGCGCTGATGCTGCTGATCACGCCGTCGCTATCGGCCAGCAGCGCGGTGTAGCCGCCCTGATTGCGGCTGGCGGACAGCGCGGCCTGCGCCTGCTGCACACTGGCGCGGCTGGCGTTGACCGCGGTTTGCTGCCGTTCCACCTGCGCGGCGCTGATGAAGTTCTGTGTCAGCAGCTCGCGGTAGCGTTTCAGGTCGGCTTGCTGTTGTGCCAGCTCGGCCTGGGCGGCGGCCAGCTGTGCCTGTTTGGCACTGGTGTCCAGCTGGTAGTCGCTGCCATCCAGCAGCGCCAGCACCTGACCCTGCTTCACGCTGTCGCCGGCGTTGACTCGTTTTTCCACCACCTTGCCGGCCACACGGAAGGCGAGCTGGCTTTCATGGCGGGCGCGGATCTCGCCGCTGAACAGGCGGCTGTCGGCGGCGCTGTCGCTGCCAGCCAGCACATAACGTACCGGGCGGATTTCCTCCACCGGCTTGATGTCCTCCTTGCAGCCGGTCAGGGCCAGCAGCGTCAGGCTGGTCAGCACCAGCTTGCGGTAATGCGATGTCATGTCGAATTCCTCGTGCGTCTTGTTATTGTGTGCGTGGGCGGCCTAGTCGCGGGCTTTGAGCCCGTTCAGCATCAGGTCCAGCGCGATTTCCAGGTATTCCAGCGGCGGCAGGCTGCGGTGCAGGCTGTCTTCGATGACGCGGCCCAGCGAGCACTGCCAGGTCATGCTCAGCAGCATCGGCGCCACCAGGGTGTCCACCACTGCGTGGGCGGGCATCGGGCGGAATTCGCCGCTGGCCACGCCGCGTTCCAGCACCCGCAGCAGCACCTGGTGGCTGGGTTCGATCACTTCGCGGTGGTAGAAGCGCGCCAGCTCGGGAAAGTTGGTGGCTTCGGCAAACATCAGCTTGCAGATGCCGGCCAGTGGCGATTCGCCGACCTGCTGCCACCAGCGCCGCATCATCAGCCGCAGCAGCTCGGCGCTGCTGCCGTCGAACTGCGCCGCCAGTTCCGCGAGGTCCGCCAGCCGGGTGACCAGGTTGTCGCGCACCACCGCCTTGAAGATGTCTTCCTTGTTCTCGAAGTACAGATAGGGCGTGCCCTTGGTGACGCCGGCGGCCTTGGCGATGTCTTCCATCTTGGTGGCCTTGAAGCCCTTGTCGACAAACAGCTGTAGTGCGGCATCGAGGATCTCGGCCGGGCGCACTTCCTTGCGGCGGCGCCAGCGGGCGATCGGGCAGCGGGGTTCCTGGCTCATGGCGTGTCTCTGAATATTGGTTCAGTAATCGCGGCACTTTAGGGTAATGACTCAAATGCTGGCAATTAATAAATCAATATTCACTAAAATGCTTGGGTAGAATGCAACACTTGTGGATGCTGGCCACACCCCCGGTGGCCAGCGAATGCGTACTGGAGAATGTGACGTGAGCGTAGCCCCCCTCGACAAGGCCGCCATCCTGGCTGAAGCCCTGCCCTATATCCGTTCCTTCAATGGCAAGACCATCGTGGTGAAGTACGGCGGCAACGCCATGACCGACGACAAGCTGAAAGAAGACTTCGCCAAGGACGTGGTGCTGCTGAAGCTGGTGGGCTTGAACCCGGTGGTGGTGCATGGCGGCGGCCCGCAGATCAACGAGTTGCTGGAGCGAGTGGGCAAGGAAGGCCACTTCATCCAGGGCATGCGCGTTACCGACAGCGAAACCATGGACGTGGTGGAGATGGTGCTGGGCGGTCTGGTGAACAAGGAAATCGTGTCGCTGATCAACAAGCACGGCGGCAAGGCGGTGGGCATCACCGGCAAGGACGGCCACTTCATCCGCGCCAGCAAGCTGTTCCTGAAGTCGGAAGCCGACGAGCAGATCGACATCGGCCAGGTGGGCGACATCGAGCACATCGACCCCAGCCTGGTGGCGCTGCTGGATGGTAACGACTTCATTCCGGTGGTAGCGCCGATCGGCGTGGGCAGCAATGGCGAGGCCTACAACATCAACGCCGACGTGGTGGCCGGCAAGCTGGCGGAAACGCTGAAGGCCGAGAAGCTGGTGCTGATGACCAACACCCCGGGCGTGCTGGACAAGCAGGGCAAGCTGCTGACCGGCCTGACCGCGGCCAAGGTGGACGAGCTGTTTGCCGACGGCACCATCAGCGGCGGCATGCTGCCCAAGATCAGCTCGGCGCTGGATGCGGCCAAGAGCGGCGTGAACTCGGTGCACATCATCGATGGCCGCGTGTCGCACGCGCTGCTGCTGGAAATCCTGACCGATGCTGGTGTCGGCACCATGATCAAGGCCAGCTGAGACTGGTTGCTGTCGTCGCAAAGGGCCGCCATGGGCGGCCCTTTTGCATGCCGCTGGCCGGCGGAGCCGGGACGCAGTGTTTTTCCTGTAGCCCGGCGCGGATGCTGTCTATAGTGTTAGGGCCGCTTGCCGGCGTTGACTAGTCTTGTCCTGAAGAGGGGAGGGTGGCATGCAGACAGTGCGACAGTTGTTGCAGCACAAACGAAGTGGTCTGATCACGGTCGGGCCGGACGCCACGGTGTTCCAGGCATTGCAGATCATGGCCGAGCACGATATCGGCGCCGTGCTGGTGATGGACATGGGCGATGTGCTGGGGATTTTCTCCGAGCGTGATTACGCACGGCGCATCGTGCTGCAGGGCCGCACCTCGGCCGGCACCAAGGTGCGCGACATCATGACCAGCAAGGTGATGTACGTGACGCCGGAGCAATCGGTAGCCGAGTGCATGGCGCTGATGACGGACAAGCGTTTCCGTCACCTGCCGGTGCTGGAGGCCGACAAGGTGCTGGGCCTGCTGTCGATCGGCGATCTGGTGCGCGCCACCATCGACGAGCAGCAGTTCGTGATCGACCAGCTGGTGAATTACATCCGCGCCTGATGCCGGCCGTGGGGTGCAAAAACAAAAAAGGTTGGCCGCGGCCAACCTTTTGTCATTGTGGCCGGCTGTCTAGTGGCCGGGCACCAGTTGCCGTGCCAATTGCATCAGTGCCGGGGCGATCTGGCTGCGCATCAGCTCCGGGCTGAAAGCAAACGCCGGGCCGCTGGCATTCAGGCACAGTGCCGGCATGCCGGGGGCGGGCGAGGGCAGCGCCACGCCCACCGCCATCACGTCGCGTTCGAACTCGCCGAACGATTCGCTGTAGCCGCGCTGCAGATATTGCTGGCGTGCCTGCTCCAGCCGCTCCTGCAGTGGCGGCCAATCCTTGCCGTAACGTGCGGCCAGTTCGCCATCCAGCTGCGCGCGCTCGCTGTTACTTAGCGCGGCATAACAGGCACGACCGATGGCGGTGCTGGCCAGCGGTACGCGCGAGCCGATGGTGAGCTGTACCGACACCCGTGCCTGGCTGCGACAGCTTTCCAGGTACACGATATCGCTGCCGTCACGCATGCCCAGGCTGACGGAGATGGTGTGCTTGAGCGCAAACTCGCGCATCAGCGGTGCCGCAATGCGGCGGATATCGTAACTGCCCAGCACTGCCGAACCCAGCGCCAGTACGGCCAGACCCAGGCGGTAGTAGCCGGTTTCACTATCCTGCGACAGATAGCCCAGCTTGGTCAGGGTGTAAGTCAGACGCGACACGGTGGACTTGGGCAGTCCGGTGCGCTGCGCCAGTATCTGGTTGGACAGCGCGCTTTCCCCCGGCTGGAACGCTGCCAGCACGCGCAAGCCGCGTGCCAGCGCCACCACGAACAGGCGGTCCTTTTCTTCGTCTTCTTGCGGTAGCAACGACATCGTCAACGGTTTCCTCTCAACAGAGTGGCAAGAATAGAGCAGGCCTTGCCGGGGTCCAAGAAAAAAACTTTACAGCGGTCAATCTGCTTGTTAGTCTATTTTGCATTGTAGAACTGAATTCCGCAAAGCGGAACAGTACAAAGGAGAAACGCAATGGCTGCCACTTCCGCTCGTGCCCCTTTCGCTTGGGACGATGCCCTTCTGCTTAACGATCAGCTCACCGACGAAGAACGTATGGTGCGCGAGACCGCCTACGCCTACTGTCAGGAGCAACTGCTGCCGCGCGTGCTGACTGCCAACCGCGAGGAACGCTTCGACCGCGAAATCATGAGCGAGATGGGCGAGCTGGGCCTGCTGGGCTGCACTATCGACACCCACGGTTGCGCCGGGCTGTCGCACGTGGCCTACGGCCTGATCGCCCGTGAAGTGGAGCGTGTCGATTCCGGCTACCGCTCTGCCATGTCGGTACAGTCCAGCCTGGTGATGCACCCGATCTGGGCTTACGGTACCGAGGTGCAGAAAGACAAGTTCCTGCCCAAGCTGGCGACCGGCGAATGGGTGGGCTGTTTCGGTCTGACCGAGCCGGATGCTGGCTCCGACCCGGCTGGCATGAAGACCCGCGCCCGCAAGACCGACGGTGGTTACATCCTCAAAGGCAGCAAGATGTGGATCACCAACAGCCCGATCGCCGACGTGTTCGTGGTGTGGGCCAAGGACGACGAAGGCGAGATCCGCGGCTTCGTGCTGGAAAAAGGCATGAAGGGTCTGTCGGCACCGAAGATCGAAGGCAAGTTCTCGCTGCGCGCCTCCATCACCGGTGAAATCGTGATGGACGACGTGTTCGTACCGGAAGAAAACGCTTTCCCGGACATCCGCGGTCTGAAAGGCCCGTTCGGCTGCCTGAACAAGGCCCGTTACGGTATCGCCTGGGGCGCGATGGGTGCTGCCGAATTCTGCTGGCAAGGTGCCCGCCAGTACACGCTGGATCGCAAGCAGTTCAACCGTCCGCTGGCCGCTACCCAGCTGGTGCAGCTGAAGCTGGCCAATATGCAGACCGAAATCAGCCTGGGCCTGCAGGCCGCGCTGCGCGTCGGCCGCCTGATGGACGAAGGCCGCGCCGCGCCGGAAATGATCAGCCTGATCAAGCGCAACAACTGCGGCAAGGCGCTGGACATTGCCCGTATCGCCCGCGACATGCACGGCGGCAACGGTATCAGCGATGAATTCCACATCATCCGTCACGTGATGAACCTGGAAGCCGTTAACACCTACGAGGGTACGCACGACGTGCATGCCCTGATTCTGGGCCGAGCCCAGACCGGTATTCAGGCATTCGCCTGATGTAATGTTCCGCCGGCGGCCTCCACCCCGGCGGGATGTTGGTTCCTGTCTGTCCTTGAGGCCCGGTGCGACCGGGCCGCTTTTTTTCTGTATCCATGCCGGTGGGCCCACCCAGCGGCATGGATATCCGGCCGTTGCGGCCAACATCGAACACATAAGGAGTGGCGTTATGTCTGGAGCTCTGTCCGGAATCAAGGTGCTGGATCTCACCCGCGTACTGGCCGGGCCGTGGACCGGTCAACTGCTGGCCGATCTTGGCGCCGAAGTCATCAAGGTGGAGCGTCCGGGCAGCGGCGACGATACCCGGCAGTGGGCACCGCCCAGTCTGGCGGACGGCACCGCCGCCTATTACCTGGCCGCCAACCGCGGCAAGCAATCTCTGACGGTGGACATCACCACCGCCGCCGGTCAGGAGATCGTGCGCAAGTTGGCCGCACAGGCCGACGTGCTGCTGGAAAACTACAAGGTAGGCGGGCTGAAGAAATACGGCCTCGACTACGACAGCCTGCGCCAGGTGAATTCGCGGCTGGTGTACTGCTCCATCACCGGTTTTGGCCAGGACGGGCCCTATGCCGAACTGCCGGGCTACGACTACATCGTGCAGGGCATGTCCGGCCTGATGAGTATTACCGGCCCGGCCGACGGCGAGCCGCACAAGGTGGGCGTGGCGGTCACCGACCTGTTCACCGGCCTGTATGCGGCCAACGCGGTACAGGCAGCACTGATCGCCCGCGGCCGTACCGGCGAAGGGCAGTACATCGATATGGCGTTGTTTGATTGCTCGCTGGCGATGCTGGCTAACGTCAACATGAACTGGCTGATCGGCCACGAAGTGCCGCCGCGGCTGGGCAATGCCCATCCCAATATCGTGCCTTATCAGGTGTTCAAGACCGGCGGCGACAGCCATTTCATTCTCGCCTGCGGCAACGACAAGCAGTTCCGCGCGGTGTGCGAGGTTGTGGGGCTGCCGGTACTGGGTGCCGACGAGCGCTTTGCTACCAATCCGCAGCGTGTGCGCAACCGTGGCGAACTGGTGCCGCAGTTGGCCGCAGCCTTCCTGGCCAAGACCCGCGACGAGTGGCTGAAGCTGCTGGATGCGGCTGGTGTGCCGTGTGGCCCGATCAATACCGTGGATGAGGCTTTTGCCGATCCGCAAATCAAGCATCGGCAGATGGAAATTCATCTTAAAGACAGCGCTGGCCAGGATGTGCCGCTGGTGGCGTGCCCGATCAAGATGTCCGGCACCCCGCCGCGTTACGAGGTGGCACCGCCGAAGCTAGGCGAGCACACCGATACGGTGCTGGCGTCGCTGGGCTACGACAGTGCGGCGATTGCACAACTGAAAGCCGATGGCACCGTTTAAACGCTCGTTTGATTTTGACGCATTGCGGCAACCATTGCATTATTGGGCGATCTGTCCCGATACGGCGCATAAGGAGTAGCGGTGGAACGCGAATACATGGAATACGACGTGGTGATCGTCGGTGGCGGCCCTTCCGGCCTGTCCACGGCGATTCGCCTCAAGCAGCTGGCTGCGGAAAAAGGCCAGGAACTCAGTGTCTGTCTGCTGGAAAAAGGCTCCGAGATCGGTGCTCATATCCTGTCTGGTGCCGTGTTGGAGCCGCGCACGCTGAATGAACTGATCCCGGACTGGAAGGAAAAGGGCGCGCCGCTCAACACACCGGCCAAGAAGGACCGCTTCCTGCTGCTCACTGAGACCGAGTCCATCCAGCTGCCCACCCCGCCGCAGATGCATAACGAGGGCAACTACATCATCAGCCTGGGCAACTTCTGTCGCTGGCTCGGCCAGCAGGCCGAAGAGCTGGGCGTGGAAATCTATCCGGGCTTTGCCGCTGCCGAAGTGCTGTACCACGCTGACGGTTCGGTGAAGGGCGTTGCTACCGGCAACGTCGGCACCGGCAAGGATGGCGAGGAAGAAGGCGAACCGGGTATCGAACTGTGGGCCAAACAGACCATCTTTGCCGAAGGCTGTCGCGGTTCACTCACCAAAACGCTGTTCGAGCGCTTCAAGCTGCGTGACGGCGCCGACCCGCAAACCTACGGCATCGGTATCAAGGAACTGTGGGAGGTGAAGCCGGAGTTGCACGAGCCGGGCAAGATCACCCATACCGCCGGCTGGCCGATGGATCCGAAAACCTACGGCGGCTCCTTCCTCTATCACCTGGAAAATAATCAGGTCGTGGTCGGCTTCGTGGTGGGCCTGGATTACCAGAACCCCTACCTGTCGCCGTACGAAGAATTCCAGCGCTTCAAGACCCACCCGGCCATCAAGGGTGTGTTCGACGGTGGTCGTCGCCTGTCCTATGGTGCGCGTGCCATTTCCGAGGGGGGCCTGCAGAGCATTCCCAAGCTGACCTTCCCGGGTGGTGTACTTGTGGGTGATACCGCCGGCTTCCTCAACGTGCCGAAGATCAAGGGCACCCATACCGCAATGAAGTCCGGCATGTTGGCCGCAGAGGCGGTGTTCGAGGCGCTGGCTGTCGCTGTAGAAGGTCAGACCATCGAGGCCGTAGCCTACACCGACAAGTTCAAGCAAAGCTGGCTGCACGACGAGCTGCACAGCGTGCGCAACATTCGCCCGGCGTTCCGCTGGGGGCTGTGGCCGGCAATGATCTACTCGGCCATCGATACTTACCTGTTCCGCGGCAAGGCGCCGTGGACGCTGCGTCACAAGCACCACGATCATGAGTGTCTGAAGTCCAAGGACGAATGCACGCCGATCAACTATCCGAAGCCGGATGGTGTGCTGACCTTCGATCGCCTGTCGTCAGTGTTCATCTCCAACACCAACCACAGCGAAGACCAGCCGCCGCACCTCAAGCTGAAGGATGCCACGGTACCGGTGCGCATCAACCTGGAAAAGTACGATGCACCCGAGCAGCGTTACTGCCCGGCCGGCGTGTACGAGATTGTCGGCCGCGACGAAGGCCAGCCGCGTCTGCAGATCAACGCGCAGAACTGTGTGCACTGCAAGACCTGTGACATCAAGGACCCGACCCAGAACATCAACTGGGTGACGCCGGAAGGCGGCGGTGGTCCGAACTACCCGAATATGTAATGAGCAGCGCCCGGCACTAGCCGGGCGTTTTGTTTTATCCTCAGGTTGGCCGCGGCCAACCTTTTTTGCTTTTCAGCTGCCTTGCAGATCAAGTACT
>CAMLGD010000094.1 GCA_946479405.1 uncultured Vogesella sp. | reverse complement strand
AGCAGGGCGCGGTTCTTCGGGCCCAGCTCATGCACGATGGCATCGAAACCTTGCCAGAAGGCATCGCTGGCAATGCCGGTGCCTGGCAGGGCTTCCTGCTCGATGAAGTCGTGAAGGTTGGCCGCAACGGCCAGGCGGTGTTTCTGGATGCGCGCAGTCATGGAAGCTCTCTCTGTAGACGTGTTTATGGATGTCTGTCTGTGGCCGGCAAGGCGCTGTGGTATTGGCGCAAAGGCTTGCCAGTCATGCTGTTATGACGGTCAGTGTAGCGATGTTGCTGCGCTGCGCAAAGCGCTAAAATGCCACAACATTTTTTACTTTTGGTGATGAAATGGACGTGTTCAAGCAGCTGGAAACCTTTGTTTCAGTGGTTAATCTTGGCAGCCTTTCTGCCACCGCCCGACAGGAACAGGTGGTGCCGGCCATCATCGGCCGCCGGCTGGACGCGCTGGAGCACCGGCTGGGCGTCAAGCTGCTGGTGCGCACCACGCGCAGCATCTCGTTGACGCAGGAAGGCAGCGCCTTCTACGAGGATTGCCTGCGCATCCTGGGAGAGCTGGAGGAGGCGGAATCGGCGGTGGCCAGCGGCAGTGCCCGCGCCCGCGGCCAACTACGGCTGTCGGCGCCAGCCGGCTTTGGCCGCCAGCACGTGGCGCCGCATGTGGCCAGTTTTCTGCGTGCACACCCGGATCTGCGTGTCACGCTGGATCTGTCCGACCGGCTGGTGGACCTGGCGCGCGACCGCATCGATTGCGCGATTCGCATCTCCGATCTGGCCGACTCCAGCCTGATCGCGGTGCGGCTGGCGGAAAACCGCCGTGTGGTGGTGGCGTCGCCGGCTTACCTGGCGCAGCGCGGTACCCCCAAGACGCTGCGCGACCTGGAGCAGCACGATTGCCTGTCGCTGGGCGAGAGCCAGAGCCGCGGCTGGACCTTCAAGGTTGGCGGCGAGCTGGTGAACCTGAAGGTGCGCGGCGCGCTGGAGTGCAACGACGGCGCGGTGCTGCACGATTGGGCGCTGCAGGGGCTGGGGCTGACCTGGCGCTCGATGTGGGAAGTAAAGGACGACCTCAGCGACGGGCGGCTGGTCTCCGTACTGGACAAGTTTTCCTCGCCGGACTATCCGGTGTATGCGGTGGTGGCGCAGCGCCGCTACCTGCCGGGGCGGGTAAGGCTGTTTATCGAGCATCTGCGCGCAGTTTACGCGGCGCCGGGCTACTGGGACTGATAACGTAATTTGTATCAAAATGTTGTGGCTGCAGAATTTTTTCCTTTTAAAAACAGCTGCTTAATATGGGTGCTGGCAGGGGCTGTCGGCAACGGTTGATCTGTATCAATTGCCGTCGCGGCCATATTATTGATAATGGTTCTTAATGTACTTCTGATTTGAACTATGTTTGGCTCGGTGTCACGCACCTGGCCGCATTGCTTACTGAAAAGGGAATCAAGCATGCGTATCCGTTACAGCGCCCTGGTGGCCGCCAGTCTGTTTGCCCTGCCCATGCTGGCGCAGGCGGCGGAGTATCCGATCGGCAAACCGCAGATCAAGGCCGGCATGGAAATCGCCGCCGTCTACCTGCAGCCGGTGAAAATGGAACCGGAAGGCATGATGCGCAAGGCCGAGCAGTCCGATATCCACCTGGAAGCCGATATCCATGCTGCCAAGGCCAACCCCAACGGCTTTGGCGAAGGCGACTGGATGCCGTACCTGATGATCAAGTACGAGCTGAGCAAGGCCGGCAGCAGCGAAGTGATCAAGGGCGATTTCATGCCGATGGTGGCCTCCGATGGCCCGCACTACGGTGACAACGTCAAGCTGATGGGGCCGGGCAAGTACAAGCTCAAGTTCACCATCCAGCCGCCGTCGATGAACGAGCACGCCCACTTCGGCCGTCACACCGACAAGGAAACCGGCGTTGCCGCCTGGTTCAAGCCGTTCGAGCTGAACTACGAATTCACCTACGCCGGTATCGGCAAGAAGGGCGGCTACTAAGCCCGCCTGCACACGGTAATGCCTGTGTCAGCGCCGCCGGCTTTGAGTCGTGGCGCTGTTCTGCATTGCACTAGCGAAAGGAATGCCATGCGTACCCGCCTGTTGTTGATCGCCGCCTTGCTGCTGCCACTGGGCGCTGCCGCCGACGATCTGCCGACCTTCAAACTGGAGCTTAACGACGGCAAGCTCAATACCCGCTTGATCAACGCGCCTGCCGGCAAGCGCTTCAAGATCGTCGTCGTCAACAAGGGCAAGACTGCGGCCGAGTTCGAGAGCCTGCCGCTGCGCAAGGAAAAAGTGCTGGCGCCGGGGGCGGAGAGCTTTGTCACGCTGGGGCCGCTGTCGCCGGGTGAGTACAAGTTTTACGACGAATTCCACATGGCGAGCACGCAGGGCGTGATCGTCGTCAAGTAAGGAGCCGGCCATGGGGCAGGTGCTGTTTATTGTCTGGCGTGAAAGCGTAGAGGCGATGCTGGTGATCGGCATTCTGCACGCCTGGATGTCGCACAACCCGCAGGCTGCCGGCGGCAAACGCTGGCTGTGGGGCGGGGTGGCACTGGGGCTGGTGCTGGCTGCGGTACTGGCGGTGGGGCTGTTTGCCGCCGCCGAACTGATGGGCGCGCATCAGGATGCGTTCCAGGCCGGCATGGTGTTTATGGCGGCGGCGCTGATCGTACACATGGTGCTGTGGATGCGTGCGCATGGCCGCACGCTCAAGCGCGAGCTGGAGTCCGGCATGGTAGCGCGTGCCGAGCGCAATAACTGGTGGGGTGTGCTGGCGCTGGTAGCCATTGCCGTGGCGCGCGAAGGCAGCGAGGCAGTGGTGTTCCTGTACAGCATGCTGGCCGGGGCGCAGGGGGCCGAGCTGGGCTGGATGGCGCTGGGCGGCGTGATCGGCTTTGTGCTGGCACTGATTACCTTCTGGCTGTTGCAGCTGGGCGGCAAGTTGCTGTCGTGGCGGCTGTTCTTCCGTGTCACCGAAATCATGCTGTTGCTGTTGGCGGCGGCGCTGCTGGTTAGTGGCGTGGAGCGGCTGATGTCGATGGAGCTGCTGCCGCCGCTGGTGGATCCGCTGTGGGACAGCTCGGCGCTGCTGGATGACATGAGCCCGCTGGGTAACGTGCTGGCGGTGCTGACCGGCTATCGCGCCCACCCGGCGCTCACCAGCGTACTGGCCTATGGCGGCTACTGGCTGGGCATGCTGCTGTTGCTGCGCTGGCGCAGCCCGCGTCAGAACAGGTTGGCCGCATGAGCTGCAGCGTATCCGGCGTGCGCCCGGCTGGGCGACTGGCAACGGTGGGTGACTGGCTGCGCGGGCATGCCGGCCTGATCCGTCTGCTGCAATGGCTGGTAGTGCTGGTGTATGCGGTGCTGCTGATCGTGCCGGCGCTGCTGCCGCTGCCGGACGAAACTGCCCATGTGTGGAACCACATCACCGTGCTGGCCGAGTTTGCCTTCTGGGGCATCTGGTGGCCGTTCGTGTTGCTGTCCATGCTGCTGTTCGGCCGGCTGTGGTGCGGCGTGCTGTGCCCGGAAGGCGCGCTGGCGGAATGGGCGGCGCGGCGTGGCAAGGGGCGGCCGATCCCACGCTGGATGCGCTGGGGAGGCTGGCCGTTTGTCGCCTTCGTCTGTACCACCGTGTATGGCCAGATGGTCAGTGTCTACCAGTACCCGAAGGCGGCACTGCTGGTGCTGGGCGGCTCAACGTTGGCCGCAGTGGCGGTGGGCTACTGGTACACCCGCGGCAAGCGCGCCTGGTGCCGTTACCTGTGCCCGGTCAACGGCGTGTTTGCGCTGCTGTCCAAGCTGGCGCCAGTGCACTTCCGTGTCAGTGAGTCGGCGTGGCAGGCCTCGGTGGCCAACAAGCGTGCCATCCCGATCAAGGCGGTGGATTGCGCACCATTGCAACCGATCCGCCAGATGCAGGGCGGTAGCGGCTGCCACATGTGTGGCCGCTGCAGCAGTCACCGCGATGCGGTGGCGCTGGCCTGGCGCTCGCCGTCGGACGAGGTGGTGCGGCTGGGCGCCAGCGAGGCCGATGGCTGGCAGACGCTGCTGATCGTCTTCGGCCTGCTGGGGGTGGCCATCGGTGCCTTCCACTGGAGCGCCAGCCCGTGGTTTGTCGCCATCAAGCAGTCGCTGGCCGAGTGGCTGATCGACCGCGAATGGTTCTGGTCGCTGGAGACCGATGCGCCGTGGTGGCTGTTTACCCACTACCCGGAAAAAAACGACGTGTTCAGCTGGCTGGATGGTGGCCTGCTGCTGGCCTACATCGGCGTTACCGCGCTGGTGCTGGGAACGGTGAGCATACTGTTGCTGGCATTTGCCGTGCGCCTGGGCGGGCGCTGGCAACGGCAACGCCTGCACCATCTGGCGCAGGCGCTGATTCCGCTGGCCGGCTGCGGCGTGTTCCTCGGCCTGACCGCGGTGACGCTGACCTTGCTGCGCGGCGAAGGTGTGTACTGGCACTGGATCAACGATCTGCGTCTGGCGCTGCTGCTGGCGGCCAACCTGTGGTCGCTGTGGCTGGCGCAGGGCATCGTGCGGCAATGGTGTGCCGGCTGGCGGGTGCTGCCGCCGCTGCTGGCGTTTGCCGCCGTGCTGGCCTGGGTGGATAGCGCCTGGGGCTGGTTGTTCTGGTGGTGGTAATCATTTGGCATGGTTATGATTTTCCGGCATATTTTTTTATTTAAAAAAAGAATTGCAGGAAAATGGCAATTAACGGTTGACGGAGACCAGGCGCATCGCTAAGATTCGCCTCCTCTTCTGGCGGGATTCCCGAGCGGTCAAAGGGATCAGACTGTAAATCTGACGGTTCTGCCTTCGAAGGTTCGAATCCTTCTCCCGCCACCAGAATAAGAAAACCCCGTGTCCTGCGACACGGGGTTTTTGCATTCTGCGGCCAACCTTTACAGCCAGCCGGACTTCTTGAAGCGCCACCACAGCACCACATCCAGTGCCGCCATCACCAGCAGGGTCAGCGGGTAGCCATCGCTGCTTTTCAGCTCCGGCATATTGTCGAAGTTCATCCCGTAGATGCCGGCGATCATGGTGGGTACCGCGAACAGTGCGGCCCACGCCGCCAGCTGCTTGCTGACGCTGGAATCATCCAGCGAGATCATCGCCAGGTTGACCTGGATGGCGGTGGACAGCATGTCGCGCTGCGACTCCAGGCTGCGGATGATGCGCGCCAGGTGGTCATCCACGTCGCGGTAGTAATCGTGCAGCCCGCCGCACACCCGCGGCACTCGCCCGCCGTGCAGGCGGCCCACCACTTCGTGCAGCGGCACCACGGCATGGCTGACGGTGACCAGCTTGCGCTTCAGCGCGTACAGGTCCTCGATATTGCGTCGCGCCGAGCTCTTGCGATTGAACAGCCGTTCTTCCAGCTCGTCCAGCTCGTCTTCCAGCTGGTGCATGATGGCAAAGTAGCGATCGACGATGGCGTCGATCAGCGCGTAGAACACGAAGCCGGCGCCGATCTGCAGCAGGTCCGGCTCCTTTTCGCAGCGGTCGCGCACGCTCTGGAAGCCCTTGCGCGTGTTGTTGCGGATCGACAGCACGAAGTTGGGGCCGATGAAGATGTCCACTTCGCCCACGTACAGCTCGCCGGCATCGTTGTGCTGCAGGGTCTGCAGCACGCAGAACAGCACGTCGCCGTACTCTTCCAGCTTGGGGCGCTGGTGGCCGTTGCGCGCGTCCTCCACCGCCAGCTCGTGCAGATCGAACTGCAGCGCCATGGCTTCCAGCTCTTCTGGTGCCGGGTCGCGCAGGGCCACCCACACAAAGCTGTCCGGGCGTAGCAGGTAGTCGTGGATTTCTTCCTGCTGCAGATCGGCCAGCTTCTGGCCATTCTGGTAGGCAACGCAGTTGATCAGCATGCTTGTCTCTCCCGCTGGGCCGCCTCGTGGCGGCGCCTGTTGTTGTGTTATGTCCGGCTGCCTGGCCGCCGGTAGGCGGGCGGCTTGACACGCTGCCGGGCGTTGCCATGCTGCCGCGATACCGCTGCCGAAGGCAAGCACCGCCACCGTCGGCGCAGCGCGGTGTCGCATGCGGGCGCGGCCGACTGGCAGCATGCGGCCAGGCTGTGGCGCCACACCGGCTTGAAATCGGCCCGGCCGGGGCCATGTTGATGGCTTGAACCTTGTCTGGAGCTGTGGTGATCAAGCCTACCTTGTTGCAACGCCTCACCCCGCTGTCCGGTCTGTTGCCGTTCATGCAGCCGTATCGCGGCCGCTTCGTGCTGGCGGCCATCGCGCTGCTGGTAGCGGCCGGCGCCACGCTGCTGCTGCCGGTGGCGTTCCGCTACCTGATCGACCACGCTTTTGTGCAGCGCCAGGCGGTGGACGGCTATTTTCTGGCGTTGTTCGCACTGGCGGCGCTGCTGGCCATCTTTACTGCGCTGCGCTTCTATCTGGTGTCCTGGCTGGGCGAGCGCGTCACCGCCGACCTGCGCAGCGCGGTGTACCGTCATGTGATCGCCATGAGCCCGGAGTACTTCGAGACGCTGCAAACCGGGGAGGTGTTGTCGCGGCTGACCACCGATACCACGCTGGTGCAGACCGTGGTGGGCACCAGTCTGTCGATGGGGCTGCGCAATGTGCTGCTGATGCTTGGCGGCTTGGTGATGCTGGCAGTGACCAGCCCCAGCCTCACCGGCTACATCCTGATCACGCTGGCGGTGGTGGTGCTACCGATCATGATCTATGGCCGGCGGGTGCGGGCGCTGTCGCGTGCCAGTCAGGATCGCATCGCCGATTCCAGCGCCATGGCCGGCGAAACGCTGAACGCGGTGCAGACGGTGCAGGCGTTTGCGCAGGAGGCGCACGAGGTTGGCCGCTTCGAAGCTTCGGTGGAAACCAGCTTCGGCACCGCGCTGGCGCGCATCCGCGCCCGCAGCCAGCTCACCGCCATCGTCATCCTGCTGATCTTCGGCGCCATCGTGTTCGTACTGTGGCTGGGGGCGCACGCGGTACTGGCCGGGCAGATGAGCAGCGGCCAGCTGGCGCAGTTCATCCTGTATGCAGTGGTCACCGCCGGGGCCATCGGCGCAGTGGCCGAGGTGTGGGGCGATCTGCAACGCGCCGCCGGTGCCACCGAACGGCTGCTGGCACTGCTGGCGCAGCGCTCGCCGGTGACGCCGCCGGCACAGCCGCAATCATTGCCGCTTACGGGCGAGGGCATCAGCCTGCACGGGGTGGGCTTTGCCTACCCGTCGCGGCCGGGCAGCCGTTCGCTGGATGGCATCGAACTGCATGTCCACCCGGGCGAGCAGGTGGCGCTGGTGGGGCCGTCCGGCGCCGGCAAGACCACCTTGTTCCAGCTGCTGTTGCGCTTCTACGACCCGCAAGTTGGCCGCATCACCCTCAATGGCGTGGACATCGCCACGCTGGACCCGGCGGTACTGCGCCGCCACATTGGTATCGTGCTGCAGGACACGGTGATCTTTGCTGCCAGCGCGCTGGAAAACATCCGTTACGGCCGGCCCGAAGCCAGCGACGAAGAAGTGATCGCCGCGGCGCGGGCGGCAGCGGCACACGACTTCATCGAAAAACTGCCGCAGGGCTACCACAGCTTTCTCGGCGAGCGCGGTGTGCGACTGTCCGGCGGCCAGCGCCAGCGCATCGCCATCGCCCGCGCCATCCTGAAGAACCCGCCGATCCTGCTGCTGGACGAGGCCACCAGCGCGCTGGATGCCGAATCCGAGCAGCTGGTGCAGGCCGCGCTGGAACGCGCCGCCGCCAACCGCACCACGCTGGTGATCGCCCACCGCCTGGCCACGGTGAAGCAGGCCGACCGCATTATCGTGCTGGACGGTGGTCGCATCGTGGCCGAAGGCCGCCACGACGAACTGCTGGCGCGCTCGCCGCTGTACGCCAGGTTGGCCGCATTGCAGTTTGGCGCGGCGGCCAACCTTGTTGCCGGCGCGGCGGGCGGCGATAATCGCGCCTCAACTGAAACGGAGTAACACACAGCATGCAGATCAGCGAAGCCCGAGTAGAACGACTGGTGATCCACCGCGTGGGCAACCCCAGCCGCGGCGAACCCTTGCAGTTGTCCGGCAAGGCCATCGGCGTGGACGAGGCGGTATCGGCGCTGATTCTGGACGGTTACCTGAAAGGCATCGTCTCGGACAAGAAGAAGTTCCAGTTCGTGCACGAGACCGACCTCAACCTCAACGAGCTGTACCACTACAGTCGCCAGTTCTTCCGCGGCGAGCTGGACCTGCTGGCCTTGTCGCAGAACATTGCCAAGCACCTGTACGCGCGCTCGCAGCACCCCAATATCGCCGCCGGCGACCTGCTGATCATCCTGTTCTCCGGCCTGGGCGAGGCCGATGCGCCGCAGCGCGCGCTGGGCATTTTCAAGGCCGAGATCCAGGAAGACTTCCTCACCATCGTGGAAAGCGGCGAGGTGTTCGATATCAGCCACGCCTCCGGCATCAACCCGCGCCTGATCGACAAGGGCGCGCTGCTGCTGGAAAGCGGCCCCACGCTGTACGCGGTGGACCGCCTGGGGCATGAGGCCAAGTTCTGGGTCGACGACTTCCTGCGCGCGCTGCGCGTGCCGGACAGCAACTCCACCAGCAAGCTGGTGGCCGAGGTGATCGAGCAGGTGGCGGAAGAAATTGCCGACCCGGCGGCGCAGCTGCGCTTCCGTGACGAAGTGTTGAGTCACTGCAAGACCGAGCCGGAAGTGTCGCCGCGCGACATGGCCGACATGGCCGAGCGCTACGTGCCGGCCAACGAGGTAAACCGGCTGTTCGACAACGCGGCAGAGAGCTATGGCTTCTCGCTAGAGAGCGAAGCTCCGCTGCCGGCACAGGGCGTGGCCAAGCGGCTGGAGAAGTTTTGGAGCAAGGTGGGTGTAGGGCATGGCGTGAGCCTGCTGCTACCGTCCGATCTCAGCCTGCAGAACGTACAGAGCGTGAAGGGCGACAACGGCGAACTGACGCTGACCTTGCATCTGCTGCAACGCGACGAATAAGCCTGCTGCCACCGCAGAATGTCCAAGGCCGCTGTCGGGAGACAGCGGCCTTGTCGTTGCGGCCAACCTTGGTGGCCCGCGTCACTCCAGCGCGGCATGTTCGCTGCTGGCCGCTGCCGGGCGCTGGCCGGGCTTCACCAGCAATAG
This sequence comes from uncultured Vogesella sp., assembly GCA_946479405.1. The sequence goes on along the minus strand of CAMLGD010000094.1, from coordinate 2,473 downwards.
CAGCGGGATGATCAGCGCGGTAACGGCAAACATCAGCCAGAAGTCATCGATATACGCCACCATCGCCGCCTGACGCTGCACTTCGGCCACCAGGTTGGCCAGACCGGGCAGTTGCTGGAGCGGGTAGGCCGCCGCGGTGGGCGCATCGAGCCAGGCCGGGCTGGCGCTGCTGACGTTGGCCGCCAGCTCGCCCTGCACAATGCGGGTATTACGCACCAGCAGGGTCTGCACCAGCGCGATGCCGATGCTGCTGCCGATATTGCGCACCAAGCTGTAGATGGCGGTGCCCTCGGTGCGCATCTCCGCCGCCAGGGTGGAGAAGGTGGCGGCACTTAGCGGCACGAATACCAGCCCCAGGCCAATGCCCTGGATCAGGCCGGGCCAGATGATGTCGGCCTGGCTGAGTGACAGGCTGTAGTGGCTCATCTGCCACAAGGAAAACGCAGTGATCGAAAATCCGGCTGCCAGCAGCAGGCGCAGGTCGATGCGGCCAACCAGTTTGCCAACGATCATCATCGCCAGCATGGTGCCCAGGCCGCTGGGGGCGGTGACCAGCCCGGCGGTGGCGGCCGGGTAGTGCAGCAGCCCCTGCAGCAGGGTGGGGGTCAGCGCGCGGGTGGCAAACAGCACCATGCCGACCACAAAAATCAGCAGCAGACCGGTGACATAGTTGGTGTTCTTCAGCAGCCGGTAGTCAAGGAACGACTTGCCCGGCGTGCTGGTAGCGGTGTGCACCACGAAATACAGCGCGGAGACTAGCATCAGCGCGGCTTCGATCCAGGTTTCCGGTGAGTTGAACCAGTCGTTCTGCTCGCCGCGATCCAGCAACATCTGCAGTGCGCCCATCGCCAGGCTGAGGGTGGCAAAGCCGAACACGTCGAAGCGCATGCTGCGCGCCGCTTTGGTCGGCTGGATGTAGCGCCACACGCCATAGAAGGCCAGCAGCCCCACCGGCAGGTTGATGAAGAACACCCAGCGCCAGTCGTAGCTGTCGGTCAGCCAGCCGCCCAGCGTCGGCCCCAGAATCGGGCCGACCATCACCCCCATGCCCCACACCGCCATCGCAGAGCCATGTTTCTCGCGCGGGTTGATGTCCAGTAGCACTGATTGCGACAGTGGCACCAGCGCCGCGCCGAACACGCCCTGCAAGAAGCGGGCAAGCACGATCTGTCCCAGCGAGTCCGACAGGCCACACAGCATCGAGGCCACGGTGAAGCCACCGATCGACACCATGAACACCGTTTTCAGGCTGAAACGGTCGCACAGCCAGCCGGTCAGCGGGGTGGCTACCGCTGCCGCCAGGATGAAGGAGGTCAGCACCCAGGTGATCTGGTCCTGCGATGCGGACAGGCTGCCCTGCATATGCGGCAGCGCCACGTTGGCAATGGTGCCGTCCAGTGCCTGGATGATGGTGGCCAGCATGATCGACAGCGTGATCATGCGGCGATTGTGTGGCAGTTGCGGCGTCATCCGGCCTGCTCCGCGCGCTGCTGCAGCAGTTCGAGCAGGGTGGTGACCTGCGCCAGCAGCGCCGGGTCGATGTCGGCGAGCAGATCCAGGCGCAGGGCATCCGCCTCGGTGCGTACCCGCAGATAGAGCTGCTCGCCTTGCTCGGTCAGCGCCAGCAGCTTGATGCGCCGGTCTCTGGGCGACGGTTGGCGCAGCAGCAGCCCAGCCTTGACCAGGCGATCCACCATGGCCACCACGGTGGGGTTTTCCACGCCCAGCCGGCTGGCCAGTTCGGACTGCGACAACGGCTCGCTGGCCTTGGCAATGGTGGCGATGGCCATCCAGCCGGCCTGGCCGATGCCGAGGTCTTTCAGCCGACGATCCACCGCCAGCCGCCAGCTGCGGGCGGTGTTGTGCAGTGCGCGGGCAAAGCGTTCTTCAGTAGTCATGTCAAAATAACAGTAGTTAATATTAGCTAGCTAAGCAATTCTCCTGCCAATTGCGGAATCTGGCAACAAGCAGTGCCCACGACGCGGTGCGCGCAGCTGGCGCAGCCGGCATGCCGCAGCGTTTTTTTGTAAAAACAGTTGTTTGGCGTAAACAATTAAAAAAAGCTTGCTAAAGCAGTAAGTATTGTCTAATATCCGTCGCCTAACGCCGGTGTAGCTCAGTTGGTAGAGCACCTGACTTGTAATCAGGGGGTCGCGGGTTCGAGTCCCACCGCCAGCTCCACTCACGAGAGACAACGCAAACGCATACGGAGGGGTTCCCGAGTGGCCAAAGGGAGCAGACTGTAAATCTGCCGGCTCCACGCCTTCGGTGGTTCGAATCCACCCCCCTCCACTCGGTTTCCATGCGGGAATAGCTCAGTTGGTAGAGCGTCAGCCTTCCAAGCTGAATGTCGCGGGTTCGAATCCCGTTTCCCGCTCCAGTGAGGAAGCAACGAGAAAGGACAGGCCCTCTTAGCTCAGTCGGCAGAGCGCGTCCTTGGTAAGGACGAGGTCTCCAGTTCAATCCTGGAAGA
>CAMLGD010000093.1 GCA_946479405.1 uncultured Vogesella sp. | reverse complement strand
CCAGCTCCGAGGCCAGCAGCAAGCGGCTGAAAGAGATCGGCATCCCGGTGCTGGACCTGAACAGCGTCGGTCCGGACGAGGTGCCGGTATATGTGGACGGCGCCGACGAGGTCAACCACCATCTGCACATGATCAAGGGCGGCGGCGCGGCGCTGACGCGCGAGAAGATCGTGGCCGCGGTGGCGCAGCAGTTCATCTGCATTGCCGATGCCAGCAAGTACGTGGCGGTGATGGGCAACTTCCCGCTGCCGGTGGAGGTGATCCCGATGGCGCGCAGCCACGTGGCGCGCGAGCTGGTGAAGCTGGGCGGCCACCCGGAATGGCGCATGGGCGTCACCACCGACAACGGCAACATCATCCTGGATGTGCACGGCCTGCAGATTGCCGAGCCGGTGAAGCTGGAACAGCAGATCAACCAGATCGTGGGCGTGGTCACCAACGGCCTGTTTGCCGCGCGCCGCGCCGATGTACTGCTGCTGGGCACCCCGGACGGTGTGAAGGAGTACCGCTAAGCCGCGTTGCTGTCGCGCTGCGGAATGCTGCCTACCTGCGCGGGTGGGCAGCATTTTTCATGGCCGTCGGCGCATGACGCAGGCCGGCTGCACTGCTGCCATTGTCCGGGGCCGGACGCGTGAGGAATGAGCTTTACATTGCGGCAACCTTGGACGCCCCAGCCGGTGCGGGCGCCGGAATTGCGGGAGTTGCAATCTGCCTGTCACAAAGCTGGGTTACGCTACGTCGTTACGTCGAAATTCTGACCGAGGTCTGACATGCCCGAACATCTTTCCAAACAGTATGACCTGGAGCTCGAAACCATCCGCACCCGTGTGTTGCAGATGGGCGGGCTGGTAGAGCAGCAGATCCGCGCCGCCATGGACGCCTTGCAAGAGGGTGATGTGGCACGCCTGGAGCGCGTGATCGCCGACGATGCCAAGGTCAATGCGCTGGAAGTGCAGATTGATGAAGACTGCCAGCACATCATCGTGCGCCGTCAGCCGGCGGCCAGCGACCTGCGCATGGTGGTGACGGTGATCAAGACCATTACCGATCTGGAGCGCATCGGCGACGAAGCGCAGAAGATCGCGCGGGTTGGCCGCGATCTGTGCCAGGGCGCCCGCATGCCGGCGCCGCGCTTCCGCGAGGCATCCAAGATGGCGGAAACCGCCATCGCCATGCTGCATCGTGCGCTGGACGCCTTTGCCCGTCTGGACCCGACCGCCGCAGTGGAGCTGGCCGAGGAGGACATGCTGCTGGACCAGGATTACTCGTCCGAGCTGCGTGCGCAGATTACTTTCATGATGGAAGATCCGCGCACCATCAGCACCTCCATCGACACGCTGTTCCTGTGCAAGGCCATCGAGCGCATCGGCGATCACGCCAAGAACATCTCGGAATACGTGGTGTATCTGGTGAAGGGCAAGGACATCCGCCACACCTCGCTGGAAGAAAAGAAGCGCGAATCGCTGGGCGATGCCGCCCAATAAGCGTGCACCAGCCTAGCGAACGGCGGTAACATTGTTACCGCCGTTTTTTTATTCAACCAATCTCCGACAAGGGGTGAGCTTTTTGAGTACCGTCACGCCCCCGTTTGACGTGCTGGCTACCGTGGACATGGGGTCCAACAGCTTCCGGCTGCAGATTTCCCGTGTGGTAGACGACCAGCTGTATACCCTCGATTCCCTCAAAGAAACCGTGCGCCTGGGCGGCGGTTTGCAAGAAGACAAGACGCTGGATGAAGAAACGCTGGCCCGTGCCCTGGGATGCATGGCACGTTTTGGCGAGCGGCTGCGCGGGCTGGACCCGAAGCAGGTGCGCGTGGTGGGTACCAACACGCTGCGCGTGGCGAAGAACGCGCCGGCCTTCATCGTGGAAGCCGAGCGGCTGCTGGGCTTCCCCATCGAAATCATTGCCGGCCGCGAAGAGGCCCGCCTGATCTATCTGGGCGCTGCACACACGCTGCCAGCCACCAAGGAGCGGCGGCTGGTGGTGGACATCGGCGGCGGTTCCACCGAGTTCATCATCGGTAGCCAGTACAAGGCGCATGTGACCGAGAGCCTGCCGCTGGGCTGCGTTACCTTCAGCAAGCGCTTCTTCGTCGATGGCAAGATCAGCAAGAATGCCTTCCGCGATGCCGAGTTGGCCGCACGCAACGAGATCCAGCGCATTGCGCACCAGTATCCGCTCAGCGAGTGGCAGCTGGCGGTGGGAACCTCCGGCACCGCGCGCTCGCTGCGCGACATCATGGAGATCAACGACTGGTTTGGCGGCGAGATTACCCTGGCCGGCATGAAGCGCCTGCGCGAGGCGCTGCAGCGCTGTGGCGACATCCGCAATATCGCCATCAATGGCCTGAAAGCCGACCGTGCACCGGTATTGCCGGGTGGGCTGGCAATCATGATCGCGGTGTTCGAGTCGCTGGCGGTCGAGCGCATGATCGTTACCGATGGCGCGCTGCGCGACGGCGTGCTGTACGACCTGCTTGGTCGCCAGCGGGAGAAGGACATGCGGGACTCCACCATTGCCCAGTTCAAGCGCCGCTACCACGTGGATACGGCACAGGCGCAGCGGGTGACACAGCTGGCCGAGCGTCTGTACCGCATGGTCGCCGGTGAGCCGCTGGACGAGGACATGCTCAAGCGGGTGATCTGGGCGGCGCGGGTGCACGAGATCGGTCTGTCGATTGCGCACACTGCCTATCACAAGCATTCCGCCTACATTCTCAACAATGCCGACATGCCCGGTTTCTCGCGCCGCGAGCAGAGCGTGCTGGCCACCATCGTGCTAGGCCATCGCGGCGACATGGGCAAGATGCTGAAGGAAGTCAGCGACGAGTCGCTGTGGCCGGCGGTGCTGGCGCTACGGCTGGCGGCGCTGTTCTGCCGCAGCCGCAACCCGGTGGACGTGGATGCCATCCACGGCCTGCGCCGCACCCTCAACGGCTACGCGCTGACCGTGGGCAAGGCCTGGCTGGCGGCCAACCCGCTGACCACCGCCGCCTTCAAGCAGGAAATCGGCCAGTGGCGAGACATCGGCGTAGCGCTGGAAATGCGTGGCGAATAAGCCAGGGTAGGCGGCCGCGCAGGCCGCTGGGTGCCGGCCGTGGGCAGCAGCTGCCACGGCCGTTTTTCTGTCTGGAGCCATATGCGTCATCCACATCTGAAACAGCGTTTTCCCACTCTGGGCGAGCCTCCGGGCACGCTGCTGCCGGCGGGGGAGGCGCCCGCGCTGGCGAGCCGCATCTCGCTGATCGAATACAACGCCGCCGAATGCCGCGAGACGGTGTTTGCCACGCTGGAAGAGGGGCTGGCGTACCGGCCGCAGCTGCCGGTGCTATGGCTGAACGTGTATGGTCTGACTGATCCGGCGCTGATGCAGGCGATCGGCCAGCGCTTCGGTTTGCACCCGCTGGTGCTGGAGGACATTCTCAACAGCCGGCAGCGGCCCAAGGTGGACGACTACGGCGACTACCTGTTCATCGCCACCCGGGTGTACCGCTACCAGCCGGACAACCAGCGCTTGCAGCACGACCAGGTATACCTGGTGATCGGGCAGGGCTTTGTGCTCAGTTTCCAGACCCAGCCGCTGGGCGTGTTTGCCGCGCTGCGCGAACGGCTGAGCCAGGGGCGCGGCCAACTTCGTCAGCAGGGAGCCGACTACCTGGCCTATGGCCTGCTGGATGCCATCATCGATGACTACTTTGGCGTCATCGATCAGTTCAACGCCAATGTGGAGCAGCTGGACAAGCAGGTATTGTCCGGCCACGACCGCTTCATTCTGGCGCGCATCCAGCGCCAGAAGCAGGAGGCAATGCGCCTGCGCCGCGCGCTGGTGCCGCTGCGCGAGGTGCTCAATGTGCTGACCCGCGGCGACCACACTTTCTTTCAGCACGGCACGCTGCTGTACCTGCGCGATGCCTTCGACCACACCCTGCATCTGATTGAATCGCTGGAAACCGCGCGCGAGGTGATCTCCGGCATGCTGGATCTGTACATGTCGGCGCAGTCCAACCGCCTCAACGTGCAGATGCGGGTGCTGACGGTGATCACCATCATTTTCATGCCGCTGACGCTGATTGCCGGCATCTACGGCATGAACTTTGACAACATGCCGGAGCTGCACTGGCGCTATGGCTATTTCGGCGTGATGGCCGGCATGGCGTTGATTGCGCTGGTGTTGGGCTTCATTTTCTGGCGCCGCCGCTGGCTGTAAGGTTGGCCGCAGTGGCGTGTCGTCGGCCCGCTGTGTCTTGCGCCCGGGAGGGGCGCACAGCAGGGGCTAGCTGCAGCAGATTGCTGGTGGATGGCTGTTCAACACGACTTTGCTATATACCCTGTAGGGGTATATCATGGGTTTATATTCCTCGTCGGAAATCGCCATGAGTCAGCAAATCGTCACCCTGCCGGTACAGGGCATGACCTGCGTCGCCTGCGCGCAGCGTATCGAAAAAGTGCTGGGCCGCCTGCCGGGCGTCAGTGCCAGCGTCAGCTTTGCCAGTGAGTCCGCCCGTATCGAATTCGACCCCGCGCAACAGGATGTCGCCGCCTTGCGTACCGCCATTGGCAAGGCCGGTTTCGCCGTGCCGGAGGCCAGCGTACAACTGGCCATCAGCGGCATGACCTGCGTGGCTTGTGCACAGCGCATCGAGAAAGTGCTGAACCGGCTGCCGGGCGCTGCGGCCAACGTCAACTTCGCTACCGAAACCGCTACGGTACGCTTTCCCGCCGGCAGTCTGCAGGCCGACGATGTCATCGCCGCCGTACGTCGCGCCGGTTACGACGCCAGCGTGCAAAGCGATGACAGCGCTGCGCGCGAACAGGCCGCGCGGCAGCACTACCAGCACGAGCTGCTGTGGTTTGCGCTGTCGCTGCTGCTGACCCTGCCGTTCGCCGGTGAGATGTGGACGATGGCGGCCGGCGGTCACCACGGTTGGCTGCCGCGCGAGTGGCAGCTGGCATTGGCGACGCCGGTGCAGTTTCTGGTCGGCTGGCGCTTCTATCGCGGCGCCTGGCTGGCGCTGCGCGGTGGTGGCGCCAATATGGACGTGCTGGTGGCGCTGGGCACCAGCATGGCGTGGCTGTGGTCGGCATGGGTCACCGTGGCCGGCATGCACGAGCTGTATGTCTACTTTGAAGCCAGTGCGGTGATCATCACCCTGGTGCTGCTGGGCAAGCTGTTGGAAGCGCGTGCCAAGCGCCGCACCGCCGGCGCCATCGAAAGCCTGCTGGCGCTGTCGCCCAAGACCGCGCGGGTAGAGCGCGACGGCCAGTTATTGGAGCTGCCGATCGGCCAGCTGCAAGCGGACGATCTGGTGATCGTGCGCCACGGCGAACGGCTGGCGGTGGATGGCGAGGTGGAGGCCGGGCAGGCGGTGCTGGACGAGAGCCTGCTTACCGGCGAGAGCCTGCCGGTGGAGCGCGGCGTGGGCGACCGGGTGTATGCCGGCACCCAGAACAGCGGCGGTATGCTGAAAGTGCGCGCCCGCGGCGTGGGGGCGCACACGCAGTTGGCGGCCATCGTGCGCGCGGTGGCCGAGGCGCAGGGCAGCAAGGCGCCGATCCAGGCACTGGCAGACAAGATTGCCGCGGTGTTCGTGCCGGCGGTGCTGGCTATTGCCTTGCTGACGTTGCTGCTGACCGTCTGGCTGAGTGGCGACTGGCCGCAAGCCTTCATCCACGCGGTGGCGGTGCTGGTGATCGCCTGCCCTTGCGCGCTGGGGCTGGCCACGCCCACTGCGGTCATGGTGGGCATGGGTAACGGTGCGCGCCGCGGCGTGCTGTTCCGCAACGCCACCGCGCTGCAGCATGCGGCGGAGCTGGATCTGCTGGTGGTGGACAAGACCGGTACCCTTACCGTCGGCAAGCCGCAGCTCACCGACATCGTGCCATTGACTGCCGGTGACGGGGAGCAGTGGCTGGGGTGGGCGGCGGCGCTGGAGCAGGGTGCCGAGCACCCGCTGGCGCTGGCCATCCTTGCCGCTGCCGCCAGACAGCAGTTGCCGCTGGCGGCGGTGGAGGCGTTCGAGGCCACCATCGGCAAGGGCGTCAGCGCTGTGTTGCCAAACGTTGGCCGCTTGCAGCTGGGAACACCGGACTGGGTATTGGGTACGGTACCGGCGCTGGCGCAGCCGCTGTATGCGCAGGGCAAGACGGTGCTGGCGCTGTCGCGCGATGGCGTGCCGCAGGCACTGTTGGCGCTGGCTGACCAGCTGCGGCCAACGTCGCCGCAGGCAGTGCAGACGCTGGCTGCCCTGGGGGTGAAAGTGGCGATGCTTACCGGCGACAAGCCGGAAACCGCCAGCACCATCGCGCGCCAGGCTGGCATCAGTGAGGTGTATGCCAGCCAGAGTCCGCAGGACAAGGCGGCGCAAATCCGCCACTGGCAGGCGCAGGGCCTGCGGGTGGCGATGGTGGGCGATGGCATCAACGATGCGCCGGCGCTGGCCGCTGCCGATGTCAGCTTTGCCATGGGCGCCGGGGCGGATGTTGCCATCGAGGCGGCGGACGTGACGCTGATGCACGGCGATCTGCTGCATCTGGCCGATGCCGTGCGCCTGTCGCGCGCCACCATGCGCAAGATCCGGCAGAACCTGTTCTTCGCCTTTATCTACAACGTGCTGGGGATTCCGCTGGCGGCTGTGGGGCTGCTCAACCCCGTGATTGCCGGGGCGGCGATGGCGGCCAGCTCGGTATCGGTGGTCAGCAACTCGCTGTTGTTGCGACGCTGGCGCTGATGCGGCCAACGTTGGCCGCGCCGGAAAAGCAAAAACCCGCCGAAAGGCGGGTTCTGTTTTTTGACTGCCGGTGCTTATGCTGCGGTGACGCAGGCTTCGCCCTGGTAGCTGGCGCTTTCGATGCCGAACGCCGAGCGGAAGGTCACCATGAAGCGGCGGCCGATTTGCTGGATGGACATTACTTCAAACGCGATAGTCGAATTGTCGATTTGCTGGGTGATGCGGTCACCCTGTTTCAGTTCTTTGATTTTCATTGGGTATTTCCTTTGCGGCAACCCGCTGGCGGGTAGCCGATTAATGGCGGCGCCTCATTGGCGCAGCATGTTCTATTTTTGCGGTAGGGTGGCGGAAGTTGATGCGGCCCTTGGTCAGATCATAGGGCGACATTTCCACCGTGACTCGGTCGCCAACCAGCACACGGATACGGTGCAGTTTCATCTTGCCCGAGCCATAGGCGAGAATCTCCACGTTGTTATCGAGCCGAACGCGAAAACGCGATTCCGGCAGCATCTCGATGACAACACCTTGCAGTTCGATCATGTCTTCTTTGGACATGGCAGCTCCAATCTTGAAATGGTAGGCAGCCACGTGCAGCGTTAATCGCTCTGACATGGCAGGTTGCTTCGTAAACCTGAGCGGAAATTGCTGTGCGATTTGACAGCAGTTAAGGCAAGGCAGGCGCCAGTAGAGGTGGCGCCAGAGAAGAGGCAAAAAGCAGTATGGCGCTAAATGCTTGATTTGTCAAATTTTATTGATGTAGGGCATGTCGCGTGGGCGAAGGTCCATAAAAATCAGACCAGCAGCGAGACGATGGAACCGACTGTCGCGGCTGCCGCAACCCACTTGCCGGCGGTGAAATACGTGTTTTCCGGTTTGGCCGACGGCGTGTCGTCTGGCAGCGGTTCCGGCAAACCTAGCGCACCATAGGTAAAAGATTTGACCGGTGACGGCTCGGTGCCGCCCGCAGTTCCCGTCGCTGCTGGGGTCGGCGATTGCAGGCTGACGATGGTGGAGGGTGTTTCCGCTGGCGCTGTGGCTACCTCTGCGCCGGCAGCCGCTGTCTGGGGCGCACTTACCGGGGCGGAATAGGGTATCGCGCTGATATTGCTGCGGATTTCCATATTGGTCTCACATAATAGATGCTATCTGGCAGACAGCTTATCGACAGCAATGCCGATATCTTTAAGAACATGCCACATGTTAGCCGTAGTAAGCATCAGAATGCCACGATTGTCGGCAACACTCGCCAGGCAATCAGCACGGCAAAGCCGATCAGCAGCAGCCCGCACAGGCGGTCCACCCAGCGGCGGCCCCGATGGCCCAGTTTTGACAGCAGGCGGCCACCCCCATAGGCCAACAGCAGCCACCACAGGGCCGAACCAGAGAACACTCCCAGCACCATCAGCAGCGCCTCGGCGCTGCCGGGGGCACGGCCGCCTGCCAGCCCGGCAAATACCGCGATGAAAGACAGAATGGTCATCGGGTTGCTCAGTGTCAGCGCCAAGGCACTGCTGTAGGCGCCCAGCAGGCTGCCTCCTTCTTTTGCCTGCGCCGCGCGTACAGCTTGCGGCCGGCGCAGAGTGCCAATACCCAGATACAGCAGCAGCGCGCTGCCGATCAGGGCCAGTGGCGCAGCCAGTGTGGTGAGCCAGCCAATCACTACCCCCATACCTGCAGCGCCCAGGCTGGCGTACACCGCATCGGCAGTAGCTGCGCCCAGCCCGGTCGCCAGCCCGCGCGCCGGGCCGTGGTGCAGGGTGCGCTCAATGCACAACAAGCCGATCGGCCCCACCGGTGCGGCAATCGCCAGCCCGATGGCGACGGCTTCTATAAACACAGTCATTGCTTGCTCCCAGTAGCAGAATTCATGTCCTTAGTGTGCCGGTGACGCTTGCGGCGAACCATGCCATGCTGTGGGTGGTTGTGCACATTGACTTGCCAATTTAAGGCAAAACCAAGATGAGCCTTACAAATGGAAATAGATAGTAAATCCTGGGCCATTCTGGCTGCACTGCAGGCCAATGCCCGCCAATCGCTGACCGAACTGGCGCAGGGGGTGGGCATGTCGGTGCCGGCGGTGTCGGAGCGGGTGAAGCGGCTGGAAGAAGCAGGGGTGATTCGCGGCTACCACGCGGTGGTGGCACCGCTGAAAACCGGCTATGCGCTATCGGCGCTGGTGGGCATCACCGTGCCGCAGCCTGCCAAAAGAACCTTGCTCGACAGGCTGGCCGCCATGCCGGAAGTGCAGGAGTGCCACCATGTCACCGGCAACGACTCCTATGTATTCCGTCTGCTGGCACGCGACGTATCGCACCTGGAGCTGCTGGTGTCGCGGCTGAACGATCTGGGCGAAACGCGTACCAGCATCATCCTGTCCACACCTATCAGCCTGCGGCCGGTGTTGCCTCCGCGGTAGGAATCCAGCTGTTCTGGCGGCTGTTGTGACATCCGCTACGCACGGCCGGCAAATTGGCAAGCGGTAGCCAGCTGACCGGCTGCTACCGCGTCGCCACGCCGCATGCGGCCAACGTTGGCCGCGGTGTTGGCCGGTTTGCGGAGCGGATTGTCATCTGCCATTACGCAAGCTGATGTCTGCCAGCCATGGCACTGATGGCTTGCCGGGGGCTTCGCGGGCAAGAGTTTACGTGGCAGCCCATTTGCCTGCGGACGGCCAACAGCAAACCTTGTGACGCTGACAGCTCAATCCGACCGGACGATATCGACCGAGATTTCCACCGCCGGCACGGTTCCGCGGTTTTCAAGCCAGTGCATGGTGTGCCGATCCTCTGGCCAGCCAACGCCCGGCCCGTAGTCGGTCGCCATGCCATCGCGATGGTCGGTGATGGTGCCCTGCAGAATGTAGACGGTGCCTGGCCGGTCTTTATGGCTGTGCAGCGGGCCGAACACCCCTCCAGGTGCGATGGTGACCATGCGCATGCGCAGTTGTCGCCCTGCCATGCCCTCTATTTCCGGGCCAAGATCAATCGTGGCGAGTAACTGTACCGTCACGCCACTGGTTTCCGGTGCCGCCTGCTCCTTGCTCATCACACGCTCCTTGCTGGTCCTGGCTGGACCAAATCGTTGCGTTCGCCATGCTGCGCTGTCATGCCCGCCTGCCCACGTGTAATGCTTATTTACCGGGATAGGCCACATCCTGGCATTCGACAAACTGACGGCGCGTTGCGGCTAGGCCTTGATGCGATAGCCGGTCTTGAAGATCCATGCCACGATCGCCATGAACAGCGCCAGAAAGCCGATGGTCATGGCGAGGCTGATGCCGACACTGACGTCGGCAATGCCGTAGAAGCTCCAGCGAAAACCGCTGATCAGGTATACCACCGGGTTGAACAGCGCGACGGTTTGCCAGAACGGCGGCAGGATATCGATGGAGTAAAAGCTGCCGCCAAGGAAGGTCAGCGGGGTGATGATCAGCAGCGGGATCACCTGCAGTTTTTCAAAGCCATCCGCCCAGATGCCGATGATGAAGCCGAACAGGCTGAAGGTAACCGAGGTTAGTACCAGGAACAGCAGCATCCACAGCGGGTGGAGCACCTGTAGCGGTACGAACAGCCCGGCCGTGGCCAGGATGATCAGGCCAAGCACCATGGACTTGGTCGCTGCCGCGCCGACATAGCTCACCACCAGCTCTAGGTAGGAAATCGGCGCTGACAGCAGCTCGTAGATGGTGCCGGTGAACCGGGGAAAGTAGATGCCGAACGAGGCATTGGAGATGCTCTGCGTCAGCAGCGACAACATGATCAGCCCCGGCACCAGGAAGGCACCGTAGCTGATGCCGTGGGTCTGCGGGATGCGCGAGCCGATGGCGGCGCCGAACACCACAAAATACAGCGAGGTGGAAATCACCGGCGAAATGATGCTCTGCATCAGCGTGCGGGCGGTGCGGGCCATTTCGAAACGGTAAATCGCGCGAATTGCGTACAAGTTCATTTTTTCCCCCGCACCAGGCTGACAAAGATGTCTTCCAGCGAACTTTGCGTGGTGTGCAGGTCCTTGAAGCGGATGCCTGCCTCATTCAGCATCTGCAGCAAGGCGAGGATGCCGGAGCGCTCGCCTTGCGCGTCGTAGGTGTAGACCAGCTCGCTGCCACCAGTTGCCAGTTCCAGCGCATAGCCAGCAAGTTCTGGCGGCAGCTGTTCCAGCGGCATCTCCAGTTGCAGCGTCAGCTGTTTCTTGCCGAGTTTGCGCATCAACTCGGCCTTCCCGTCCACCAGGATAATCTCGCCCTTGCTGATCACCCCGATGCGGTCGGCCATCTCCTCGGCTTCATCGATGTAGTGGGTGGTCAGGATGATGGTGACGCCGCGGGCCTGCAGCGAGCGCACTAGCTGCCACATATCCCGCCGCAGCTGGACATCGACCCCCGCCGTTGGCTCGTCGAGGAACAGGATGGATGGCTCGTGCGACAGTGCCTTGGCAATCAGCACGCGCCGCTTCATGCCGCCGGACAGCGTCATGATGCGGTTGTCCTTCTTGTCCCACAGCGATAGTGCCTTGAGCACTTCTTCTATGTAGGCCGGGTTTTTCGGCTTGCCGAACAGACCGCGGCTGAACGACACCGTGGCCCACACCGATTCGAAGGAATCGGTAGTCAGCTCCTGCGGCACCAGGCCGATCATGGCGCGGGCCGCGCGGTAGTCGGTGACGATATCGTGGCCATCGACCAGAATCCGGCCCTCGCTCGGATTGACGATGCCGCAGATGGTGCTGATCAGCGTGGTCTTGCCGGCACCGTTCGGGCCCAGCAAGGCGAAGATTTCCCCGCGCCGGATATCCAGATTGACCTGTTTCAGTGCCTGGAAGCCGGAAGCGTAGGACTTGGAGAGATTCGATATGGAAATGATTGGCTGCATAGATAGGACGATAGCAGA
>CAMLGD010000092.1 GCA_946479405.1 uncultured Vogesella sp. | reverse complement strand
GCAGGTTGTCGCGCACCGAGCGGTGCAGCAGCGAGGTGTCCTGCGTCACCATGCCTACCTGCGCGCGCAGGCTGTCCTGCGTTACCTCGCGCACATCCTGGCCGTCGATCAGGATGCGGCCGCCTTCCACGTCATAGAAGCGCAGCAGCAGGTTGACGATGGTGGACTTGCCGGCGCCGCTGCGACCGACCAGGCCGATCTTCTCGCCCGGGCGGATGGTCAGGTTCAGCGCGTCGATCACCGGCTTGCTGCCGCCGTAGGCGAAGGTGGTGTTGTCGAAGCGGATCTCGCCGCGGCCAACCTTGAGCGGCTTGGCGCCCGCCGCGTCGGTAATGGCAATCGGCCGCGCCAGGGTGTTGATGCCGTCCTGCACCGTGCCGATGTGCTCGAACAGGCTGGACATCTCCCACATGATCCAGTGCGACACGCCGTTCAGGCGCAGCGCCATGGCGGTGGCCGCCGCCACTGCGCCAATGCCCACCTCGCCGCGGCTCCACAGCCACAGCGTGGCGCCGGCGGTGCTGGCGATCAGCCCCATGCTCAGCACGTGGTTCACCACTTCAAAGCCGCTGACCAGCCGCATCTGGCGGTAGGCGGTGGCCATGAACTCGCGCATCGCGCTCTTGGCGAAGCCGGCCTCGTGCGCACTGTGCGCGAACAGCTTCACGGTGGCGATATTGGTGTAGGCATCGGTGACGCGGCCGCTCATCAGGCTGCGCGCGTCGGCCTGCGCCTTGGCGGCGCGGCCCAGCCGCGGCACGAAGAAGCGCAGCGTCAGCACATACAGCACCAGCCAGGCGACAAACGGCCACAGCAGCAGGCGGTCGAAACTGCCGGCCACCGCCACCATGGTGACAAAGTAGATCACCACGAATACCAGGATATCGGTGACGATCATCACCGTATCGCGCACCGCCAGCGCGGTCTGCATCACCTTGGCCGATACGCGGCCGGCAAATTCGTCCTGGTAGAAGCTCATGCTCTGCCCCAGCAGGTGGCGGTGGTAATGCCAGCGCAGCCGCATCGGGAAATTGCCGGCCAGGCCCTGGTACTTGCACAGCGCCTGCAGCGCGATCAGCAGCGGGCTGGCCAGCAGGATGCCGGCCAGCAGCAGCAGATTGTGCTTTTCCTTGGCCCACAACTGATCCGGCTGCACATGGCTGAGCCAGTCCACAATCGAGCCGAGCATGGAGAACAGCAGCGCCTCGAAGGCGCCGATGATGGCGGTGCATACGGTCATGGCCAGGATCAGGCCGCGCAGGCCGTCGGTGGCGGACCAGACAAACGCCAGGAAACCGGCCGGCGGCTGCGCCGGCGGGGTATCGGGATAGGGGTCGATACGACGCTCGAACCACGAGAACATAAAGAACACTCCTTTGCCGCTGCGGGATCACCACCGCGGTCAGGTTATCAGGGAGGCGAAAAATAACATTGGCATCAATGGCTTGCAACGCGCCCCGGCCTATCGGCCAGTACCTCGCCAAGGTCACGCTGCGGCAAGGTGCCGCTACGGCACACTCGCCGGCCCATTCTGGATTTTAATGCGGCCAACGTGTTCTGCCGCCTGCGTTATGCTGCACACAGTGTTTTCTGCCCGGATGTCATCATGAGCCACCCCCAGCTATCCCTGCCCGCCGCCCGCGCGCTGCACCTCGCCGCCCAAGGCATGTTGGCCGCACCGCGGCGCAAGGCGACCAAGGCCGATGTGCTGGCCGCCATCCGCCGCATGGCGCTGCTGCAGATCGACACCATCAGCGTGGTGGCACGCAGCCCGTATCTGGTGCTGTTCAGCCGCCTGGGCACCTACGACCCGGCCTGGCTGGACGAGCTGCTGGCCGAGGGCGCGCTGTTCGAATACTGGGCACACGAGGCCTGCTTTGTGCCGCGCGAAGACTACCGTCTGCTGCGCCACCGCATGCTGAACCCGGCGGCGATGGGCTGGAAGTTCTCGGTGGAGTGGATGCAGAAGCACCACACCGACATCGAACAGCTGCTCGCCCACATCCGCGAGCACGGCCCGGTGCGCTCGCGCGATTTCGAGCGCCAGAGCGGCAAGGGCAACGGCTGGTGGGACTGGAAACCGGAAAAACGCCACCTGGAAGTGCTGTTCACCAGCGGCCGGCTGATGGTGCGCGAGCGGCAGAATTTCCAGCGCGTGTACGACCTGGCCGAACGCGTGCTGCCGGAGTGGGACGACGCGCAGCATCTGCCGACAACGGAGGAAGCCCGGCTGGCCGCGATTCGCGCCAGCTGCCGCGCGCTGGGGCTGGTGAAGGCCGGCTGGGTGGCCGACTACTACCGGCTGCGCCGCGGCAACGACAGCGCCAGCCTGCATGCACTGGCTGATGCCGGCGAGCTGCTGCCGGTGCGGGTGGAGGGTCTCAAGGGCGACTTTTTCGTGCACCACAGCCTGCAGCCACAGCTGACGTTGGCCGCAAATGACCAACTGGGCGCCAGCGCCTGCAGCCTGCTGTCGCCGTTCGACCCCATCGTGTGGGACCGCAAGCGTGCCAGCGAGTTGTGGGGCTTCGATTACCGCATCGAGTGCTACACCCCGGCGCCCAAACGCCAGTACGGCTACTTTGTGCTGCCGCTACTAGTGCGCGGCAAGCTGCTGGGCCGGCTGGATGCCAAGGCGCACCGCACACAGGGAGTGTTCGAAGTGAAGGCGCTGTACCTGGAGCCGGGCGTGCGCCTGAGCCAGCGCCTGCGCGACGACATCAACAAGGCGCTGCAGCGCGCCGCCGACTGGCACGGCACGCCGCAGCTGCGCTTCGGTCATGTGCCGGACGGCTGGTAAGCCTGCGGCCAACGTTGGCCGCAGCGCTCACACCAGGCGGCGCTGCTGGCGCAGGGTATGGATGCCGGTGAGCAGGATCGCGCCCCAGATCGGGCCGTAGGTCAGCAGCGCGCCAGCGGTCACCGGCTCGCCCAGCAAGGTAATGGCCAGCACGAACAGCAGCGCCGGCTCGACATAGCCCAGCAGCCCCCACAGCCCCATCGGCAGCAGGTGGCTGGCGGCGATATTGCACAACAGCGCCACCGAGCTCACCAGCCCCAACCCCGGCAGCAGCAGCCAGTATTTGATCTCGTGCAGCACGATCCAGCCGGATGGCTGCTGCCAGGCCAGCATCAACACCGCCAGCGGCAGCATCAGCGCCATCTCCAGCGCAAAGCCGCACACCGCGTCCAGCCCGGTCATGCGCCGCAGCACGAAATACGGCGGATAGCCCAGCACCACCAGCAGCGTCGGCCACGCCAGGCCCTGGGTCAGCCAGATTTCGTGCCCCACCCCCAGCAGCGCCAGCGCCACGGCGATGGCCTGCAGCCGGTACAGTTTTTCGCCGTACAGCAGGCGGCCGACCAGCACCATCACCAGCGGCGCCAGAAAGTAGCCCAGCGACACCGCCACCACCTGGCCGTGGAACGGCGCCCACAGGAACAGCCACAGCTGCACCCCCATCAACGCCGCCATCAACGGCACCAGCAGCAGCAGTTTCGGCTCGCGCCACAGGCGGCGGCAGGTAGCGACAAACAGCGGCATCTTGCCGGACAGCTGCAGGATCAGCAGCACCCCGGGCAGGGTGCAGACGATACGCCAGGCAAAGATGGCGACACTGTCCAGCGGCGCCAGCAGGGTAACGTAACCCGGCAGCATGGCAAACAGCGACGAGGCCAGCAGCGACAGCGCGATGCCGCGCGGCGACGGGGCGGAGGGGTGGGACATGACAAAACCGTTGGCTAGGGTGGAGGCGCTATGCTGCCTGTGCTGCGTCGCAGCAGCAAGCCTGCCGTAACCGCAGCCACATTGGCCGCCTGCTCGCCGTGCGCAGGTCCGGTGCCCGCTGCGGCCGCGCGTTTACGCCGCCGGACTGTCCGGCTGCAGCAGCGCGCGCAGTCGTGGCAGCACAAAATCGAGGAACACCTGGTACTTGCGCGGCATCGGCTGGCGGTACGGGTGCACCAGGAACACCGGCCAGCGGTCGCTATGCCAGTCCGGCAGCACGCGCTGCAGCTGACCGGCGGCCAGCGCCGGCTGCACCAGAAAATCCGGCAGCGCGCCGATGCCGCGGCCCTGCAGCGTCAGCAACAGGTTGTTCTGGTACAGATTGCAATCCAGCAGCGGCGGCGCCGGCTGCAGCGGGTGCAGCTCCGTGCCGCGGCACAGCGTCAGGCAGCTGCCGTCCATGATCAGCCGGTGCGTGGCCAGCTCATCCGGCGTCTGCGGCCAACCTTGCGCCCTCAGGTAGTCCGGCGTGGCGTACAGCGCCTCTTCCACCCAGCCCAGCGGCCGCGCCACCAGCGACTCGTCGTGCACCTTGCGCGAGCGCAGGCAGAAGTCCAGCACGTCGGCGATCGGATCCTGCACGCGGTTGTTCACCTCCAGCCGCAGGCGCAGGCCGGGCTGTGCACGCGCCAGCTCGGCCAGGATCGGCGCCAGCAGCTGCGACACCGAGACATAGGTGCTCACCACCAGCGGCCCTTCCACCGCGCACTGCGCGCTATCCACCGCCGGCTGCATCTGCAGCAGGCTCTGCCGCAGCGCCTGGGCGTGCGGCAGCATGCGCTGGCCGGCTTCGGTCAGCGCCAGCCGCCGCGTGGTGCGCAACACCAGCACCGCCCCCAGCTGTTTTTCCAGCGCCTTCAGCCGCAGGCTGACCATGCTCTTGGTGCAACCCAGTGCCTCGGCGGCGGCGGTAAAACTGCCGCAGCGCGCCAGCGCTTCAAAGGCCAGCACTTCGTCTGGCGATGGCATTGTTTTCATTTTCTCGACAAAGCATCAAGTAAACAGCGGTTTATCCGTCTCAAGCAGCAGATTAGGCTGACAACTGTACCAACCACTCAACAGTGAGGATGCCATGAAGCTGTTACGCCGCCTAGTTGCCTACTGGTCCAGCCGCTGGTCGCTGCTGCCCGACGCCCGACTCTCCTGCGCCGAGCGCACGCTGGAGCAATTGCGTCACCAGGCCGAAAGCCTCAGCCGCGGCCGCTGGCTGTGAGCACGCTGACCATGCGGACGGCAGCCGACGCTGCCGTCAACGGCTACACTGCCGCTTTTCTGGCCGGACCCGCCCCATGCCGCTTGTCTACCACGCCCACGTCTACTTTCTGCCGGAACAGGCGGATATCGCCGCCACCCTGCACGCCACGTTGGCCGCACAGCTGCCGCCGGGCTGCTGGCTGGGGCAGCTGATCCACCGCGAGGTGGGGCCGCACACGCGGCCGATGTTCGAGATCGATTTCGCCGACACGCTGCTGCCGGCGGTGCGCGCGCTGCTGCAACAACACCGCGGCCCGCTGCCGGTGCTGCTGCACCCGCAACTGGCCGATGAGCTGGCGGCTCACACCAGTGCCGCCAGCTGGCTGGGCGAGCCGCTGGCGCTGAAGCTGCACACCCTGAGCCGCGCCTAGTCGCCGCCGGGCTGGCCGGCGGCCTCCGACTCCGGCGGCGGCTGCTTGCCGGCTGGCTGCAACAGCTGGCGCTGGCCCTGCTTGATCAGGTCCAGATCGGACAACAGCTCCCAGGTCAGGTGATCCATGCGCTTGTGCAGACCGTCGATCGCCGCCTCGGCTTTCAGGTTCACCTCGAAGTCGCGGATCATGGTCATGCGGTCACGCGCCGTCTGCCGGTTCTGCGACATCATGATGATCGGCGCCTGGATCGCCGCCAGCATCGACAGCATCAGGTTGAGGAAGATGTAGGGATACGGGTCGAAGGCATGAGTGCCGAGCAGCTCGCTGTTGATGAACGCCCAACTCACCAGAAAGCTGCCGAAAATCATGATGAAGGTCCACGAGCCGCCAAACTCGGCTACCCGGTCGGCCAGCCGTTCGCCGAAAGTCGGCCCCCGGTCCGGCAGCGCATGCTCCGGCCGCACCGACTGCAGCTTGCGCGAGATGCGCATCAGCGCCTGCAGTTCACGCTCGGCCAGCCCGCCCACACCGGTATGCAGCAGGTGTTCGGCCAGGTATTTGATGTCTTTGCTGGTGGGGTTCATGTTGCACCTCCGCACGGATGGAATGGATTCTGCCGCCATTGTCCCGCCATTGCCGCACCGCCGGCTGTATCTGCATGTGTCCACATGTAGCCGCCGGCACCGACAAACAAAACGGGCCGCCCGAGGGGCGACCCGTTGCACGCATGCAGGCTGGCGTTAACCGCTGTTGCGCAGGCCGGCGGAGATGCCGTTGATGGTGAGATGGATGGCGTACAGCGCGTCCTCGTCATCCGGGTTGTCGCGCAGGCGCTTGAGCAGCTCTACCTGCAGCAGGTTGAGCGCGTCCAGATACGGCAACCGCGTGTCCAGCGAGCGCGCCAGCGTCGGGTTGCCCTGCAGCAGCTTGTCCTGGCCGGTGATGGCGAAGAATGCGGCCAACGTGGCATCGAACTCGGCCTGCAGGCGGCCGAACAGGCGGTCGGCCAGCGCCCCGCTACCCACCAGCGCGGCGTAGCGGCGCGAGATCTGCAGATCGGCCTTGGCCAGCACCTGCTCCATATTCGACAGCATCACCTGCAGGAACGGCGAACCGGCGTACAGCTCGCGCAGGCGCGCCAGACCGGCTTCCTCGCCGTGGGCATCCAGGAAGGCACGCACCGCACTGCCAAAACCGTACCAGCCCGGCAGCATCACCCGCGACTGCGACCACGAGAACACCCACGGAATGGCGCGCAGGTCCTTGATGCTGGCCAGCGTCTTGCGCGACGCCGGGCGGCTGCCGATGTTGAGCTTGGCAATGGCGCCGATCGGGGTGGCTTCCATGAAGTACTGCATGAAGCCGTCGGATTCCACCAGCGCGCGGTAGGTCTTGAACGCATGGCCGGACAGCTCGGCCACCGCCGATTCGTCGGTGATGCGGCTGTCGCCGTGCGCCAGGGTGGATTCCAGCGTCGCCGCCACCAGCGCCTCCAGGTTGCGGGTGGCGTTGTCCGGGTCGGCGAACTTGGCGGTGATCACCTCGCCCTGCTCGGTGATGCGGATGCGGCCAACCACGGTGCCGGCCGGCTGCGCCATGATCGCCTCGTAGGACGGGCCGCCGCCGCGGCCGACCGAACCGCCACGGCCGTGGAACAGGCGCATCTTGATACCGGCGCCGTCGAACACGCGCACCAGGCGCTGCTCGGCCTGGTACAGCTGCCACTGGCTGGTGACGTAGCCGCCGTCCTTGTTGCTGTCGGAATAACCCAGCATCACCTCCTGCACGCCGCCGCGGCTCTTCAGCAGCTGCTGGTACCACGGCAGCGCGAACAGCTGCTGCATGATGGCGGCGGAGGCGTCCAGGTCGGCGATGGTTTCGAACAGCGGCACCAGGTTCAGGCTGATGGCCGGCACGCCGCCATCCAGCCGCAGCAGGCCGCATTCCTTGCACAGCAGTGCCAGCGCCAGGATGTCGGACACGCTGGCGCAGTTGGAGATGATGCACTGCGCGATGGCGCCATCGCCAAACTGGCGCTGCACCAGCGCCGCCTCGCGGAAGATGGCCAGCTCTTTTTCGCTGTCGGCGCTGTAGCTGAGGAAGGGCGAGTACAGCAGGCGCGGCGTGGCCAGCTCGCGCAGCAGCACGCGCACCCGGGCGGCCTCGTCCAGCGCGTCGTATTGTTCCAGGTTGGCGTGGGCGAACAGCTCGCTGACCACGCCGGCGTGTTTCTCGGCATGCTGGCGCAGGTCCAGCGGCATCAGGTAGAAGCCGAACACGTCCACCGCGCGCTGCAGCTTGCCCAGGCGGCCATCCACCAGCAAACCGCTGCCGTGCTCGACCAGCGAGTCGATCAGCGTCTGCAGCTCGCCCTGCAGCTCAACGGCGCTGTGGTACGGGTTGCCGGCGGTCCAGCGGCCGCGCAGCGGCAACCCAAGGTTGGCCGCAGTGGCCGACAGCCGGCCTTCGATGGCGGCCAGCGCCAGGCGGTACGGTTCTTCCTTGCGGCTGATGGCGGTATCCGGCGATGCGGCCGCCAGGCACTTCACCCCGACGGAAACCTGCACGTGGCGCTGCGATAGCGACAGTTCGCGATACAAACCCGCCAATTCGTAGAAGTAATGCTTGAACGCCACCTCGGCCTGACGCGTGATGGCATGGCGCAGCACGCCGGCGTCGACGTTGGGGTTGCCGTCACGGTCGCCGCCGATCCAGCTGCCCACGCGCAGGAAGGACGGGATATCGGCCTGCTCGCCCCACAGCTCGCGGATCTGCTTGCCCAGGCGGTCGTACAACGCCGGGATGGACTGGAAGAACGACAGCGGGTGGTAGGCGACGCCGTTTTCGATCTCGTCGGCCACCGTCATTTTGAACGGGCGGATTTCGGTGGTCTGCCACAGCGCGTGGATCACGCGGGTGAGCTTGGCTTCCACTTCCTGCTCTTCTTCCGGCGTGATCTCGACGGAAGACAGCTGTTGCAGGAACTTGCGTACCGCGCGGTGGCCGTCCAGCACGCTCTGGCGCTGCACCTCGGTCGGGTGGGCAGTGAGCACGGCGCTGACGCTGGCGTCCTGCAGCGCGGCGTTGAGCTGCGCGAACGGTACACCGGCTTCGTGGATGGTGGACAAGGCGCGCGACAGGCTGCCGCGCTGCGGCGCACTGCCGGCACGCTGGTGCGCGCGGCGGCGGCGGGCGTGGTGCAAGTCTTCGGCAATATTGAACAGCTGCGAATACAGGCCGCAGGCGCGCACCAGCGCACTGGTCGCCGCCGGGGTCAGCCGCTGCACCAGCTCGTCGGTACGGCGGTCGTGCTGCAGCGCGCCGGCCGGAATGGCGCGGATTTCGTCCACCACGTCGTCGCCGGCCTGTTCGCGCAGCAGCGCCTCCAGCAAGCGGTTAAGGCGCGCGAGGTCTTCGCGCAGCGGCAAGTCCTTGTCCAGATCTGTCATGCTCTGTTTTCCCTGATAGTCATTGTCATCAAATCCCTGCAGAATCAGCGCCATGCATCCAGCCCTCGTGTTGTTACCGGACTTTCTGCTGATCCTGTGCGGCTTCGCACTGCGGCGCAGCGGCTTCATCTCTGCCGCTTTTCTGGCCGAAGCGGAACGCTTCATCTATTTCATCCTGTTCCCACCGTTGCTGTTTCGCGCCCTGGCGCGCGCAACGCTGGATATTGCCGCCAGCGTGCCAATGTTGGCCGCCGGCCTGCTGTTTACCGTCGCCGCCTTCCTGCTGGGCAGCGCCGCCAAACCGTTGTTCAAGTTGCCGCAAGCATCGTTTGCCGCCGGCAACCAGGGCGCCTACCGTTTTAACAGTTATGTGGCGTTTGCGGTAATGGGCGCGCTGGCGGGCGAGCCCGGCATCGCCACCATCGCGCTGCTGTGCGGCGCCATGGTGCCCGTCGTCAACCTGTTTGCCGTCTGGCAGCTGGCACACAGCAGCGGGCGTGGCATGGGCCATGAGCTGATCCGCAACCCCATCATCTGGGGCATTGCCAGCGGGCTGGCGGCCAACCTTTCCGGCCTGGCCGTTCCCGCGCCGCTGTTTGCCGCTCTCAGCCACCTGGCCGATGCCGCGCTGCCGCTGGGGCTGATCACCGTCGGTGCCGGCCTGCGTTTCGAGGCACTGCGCCGCTTTGCCGCGCCGCTGTTGTACTGGAACGGCATCAAGCTGCTGGCTGCCCCGCTGATCGCGCTGGCGGCGGCCCAGCTACTGGGCATCAGCGGCCTGTATCGCCAGGCGCTGCTGGTGATGAGCATGCTGCCCACCGCCACCTCGGCCTACATCCTGGCGGTACGCATGCAGGGCGACGGCAAGCTGGCGGCGGCGGTGGTCACCAGCTCCACGCTGGCGGCCATGCTGACCATGCCGCTGCTGCTGTCCTGGCTGCAGTGATGGCGTTGTCCATCCTGCCGCAAAAATCCGCCTTCGTGTAGTTAAACTACACGTACTGTTGCAGCTACACACACTGCCCTGCGTCAAGGTGGCGCCGGGCGGCCATGCTAGAATCGCGGCCATCCCTTTTTACCTGCAGGACCGCCCGTCATGAACAAGCTCGTCATCGCCAGTCGCGAAAGCAAACTCGCCATGTGGCAGGCCGAACACATCAAGGCCCGCCTCGAAACCCTGTACCCGCAGCTGCAGGTGGAGATTCTGGGCATGACCACCCAGGGCGACCAGATCCTGGATAAGACCCTGTCCAAGATCGGCGGCAAGGGCCTGTTCGTGAAGGAGCTGGAACAGGCGCTGCAGGATGGCCGCGCCGACATCGCGGTGCACTCCATCAAGGACGTGCCGATGAACCTGCCGGCAGGCTTCGCGCTGGCCGCCATCTGCGAGCGCGAAGACCCGCGCGACGCCTTCGTATCCAACAACTACAGCAGCCTGCACGAGCTGCCGGCCGGCGCGGTAGTGGGCACCTCCAGCCTGCGCCGCGAATCGCAGATTCGCGCCCGCTTCCCGCACCTGACCATCAAGCCGCTGCGCGGCAATGTGCAGACCCGGCTGCGCAAGCTGGACGACGGCGAGTTCGACGCCATCATCCTGGCAGCTGCCGGCCTCAAACGCCTGGAGCTGGCCGAGCGCATCCGCTGCGAGCTGGCACCGTCGGAAAGCCTGCCGGCGGTGGGCCAGGGCGCGCTGGGCATCGAGATCCGTGCCGACCGCAACGATCTGATGACCCTGCTGGCACCGCTGAACCACGCCGACACCGCCGCCTGCGTCACCGCCGAGCGTTCGCTGTCGCGCGTACTGGGCGGTAGCTGCCAGATTCCCATCGGCGGCTTTGCCACCATCACCGACGACGTAATCACCCTCGGCGGCTTCGTCGCCCATCCGGACGGCTCGGTGATGCTCACCGCCAGCGCCAGCGCCCCGCGCGATTACGCCGATGCACTGGGCCGCGCAGTCGCCAAGCAGCTGCTGGAGCAGGATGCCGGTCCGCTGATCGAGGCCGTCATCGCCGAACAGGCCGGCAAGTAACATGCCCGGCACGCTGCTGCTGGTCCGGCCCCTGGCGCAAGCCATACGGCAGCAGGCCGAACTGGCGGCACTGGGCATCCACAGCCTGCCATTCTGCGCACTGGACACGGTGGCGGACAGCGCAGCGCTGGCCGCCTTGCCACAACAGGCGGCGCACAGCGACGGGGTGATCTTCGTCAGTCCGTCCGCCATCGATCTTGGCTGGCCGGCCATTGCCGCCAGCCTGCCGCCGCAAACGCGACTGGCCTGCGTCGGCGCCGGCAGTGCCGGCAAGTTGGCCGCAAGCAGCCAGCGTGACGTCATCGCGCCGGCACAGGGCAACGATAGCGCGGCGCTGCTGGCGCACCCGGCACTACAGCAGCTGACGGGGCAGCGGTGGTTGATCGTGCGCGGAGCAGACGGCCGTGCGCAACTGGGGGAGACCCTTGCCAGCCGCGGCGCGATGGTCAGCTACGCCGACATTTACCACCGCCAGCCGCAGCCGCTGGACTGGACATTGTTCCGCCAGCTACAACACAGCGGGCAACTGGCTGGCCTGCTGGTGGCCTCCAGCGAGGCGGCCGAGGCGCTGTTTGCCGCCGCCGGCAACGCCGGCGTGAGCACCTTGACGGCACAGCGTTTCTTTACCCTGCACCCGCGCATTGCCCAGCGACTGCAGGCGCTTGGTGCCCAGCGCATCACGTTGTGCGATGGCAGCAGTGCCGCCGTGGCCGCACTGAAGGAGGGCGCTCATGCAGCAGCTTGAAGCGCTTACCCGCGAAGCCGCCGGTCTGGCAGCGGGGGCTTTGCCGCTGTCCGCTCCCGAGGCGGAAGTCGGCCGCCAGATGCAGATC
>CAMLGD010000091.1 GCA_946479405.1 uncultured Vogesella sp. | reverse complement strand
GTGCTGCTGTCGCCGATCGTGCCGCACATCACCGATGCGATCTGGAGCGAACTGCAGCCGGGTAGCGAGCTGCTGAATGCACCGTGGCCGCAGGTAGACGAAGCCGCGCTGGTGAAGAGCGAGCTGGAGCTGATGATCCAGGTCAACGGCAAGCTGCGTGGCAGCATCACCGTGGCCGCCGACGCCGCCAAGGATGCCATCGAGGTGGCGGCGCTGGCGCACGACAACGTGGTGAAGTTCATGGAAGGCAAGCCGGCCAAGAAAGTCATCGTGGTGCCGGGCCGTCTGGTCAACATCGTGGTGTAACACGTCGCGCGGCGCCTGGCGCCGCGACGGTTTTCCGGCGGCGCGGGCAGACCCGCGCCGCTGTCATCTGGAAGAGATGCAATGAAACGAATGCTGCGCAACATCGCCCTGCTGGCTTGCATCGGCACCCTGTCCGCCTGCGGTTTCCAGCTGCGCGGCCTGTCCACGCCGCTGTCGCAGAGCGCGCCGTTAAGCTTCACCTCGCTGCGTGTTGCCAAGGCCGGTTCGCTGGATGCCGCGCTGCAGACGGCATTGCGCCGTGATGGCCGCATCCGCTTCGAGGGTATTCAGGGCAACGCCGACGCGGTGCTGAACATCGTCGCGGAAGAAGATCGCAAGGACGTGCTGGGTGTGAGTCTGGCCGGCGACGTCAACGAATACATGCTGATCTACAGTGTGTCCGCCACCATCCAGCGGCTGCAGGACGAAGTGCCGCTGCCGCTGACGGTGACCCTGCGCCGCACCATGAGCTACAGCGACTCGGTGACACTGGGCAAGGAACGCGAAGAGACATTGCTGCGCGCCGACATGCGCAAGGAAGCCGCCGAACAGCTGGTGCGCCGTCTGGGCTACCTGCCGGCGGCAAGCAAGGCCAAGGTCGATGCCGGCAAACAGCCCTGAGGCGCTGAAGGAGCAGCTGGCGCGCGCCGCGCCGGTGCCGCTGTACCTGGTGTACGGCGAGGAAGCACTGCTGGCGCTGGAGGCGGCCGACAGTATCCGTGCTGCCGCACGCACCGCCGGCTACCTGGAGCGCGAGGTGCTGACGGTGGAAGGCGGCAACTTCGACTGGTCGCAGCTGACGGATGCCATGAGCAGCGTGTCGCTGTTTGCCTCGCTCAAGCTGCTGGAAATCCGCATTCCCGGCGGCAAGCCCGGCACCGAGGGCGGCGAGGCGCTGCAGCAGCTGGCGGCCAGGCTGCCGGACGACACCATCACCCTGATCCAGCTGCCCAAGCTGGACAAGACGCAGCAGAAGAGCAAATGGTTTACCGCGCTGGAAAAGGTCGCGGTACTGGTAGAGGCGCGGCCGGTTGGCCGCAGCGAGCTGCCGGCGTGGATCGCGCGGCGGCTGAAGCTGCAGGGCCAGACGCTGAGCCACGAAGCGGCCACCTTCTTTGCCGACCGGGTGGAGGGCAACCTGCTGGCTGCCAAGCAGGAAATCGACAAGCTGGCGCTGTTGCATCCGCCGGGCGAGCTGACGCTGGAGCAGCTGCGCGCGGCGGTGGCCAACGTGGCGCGTTTCGATGTGTTCCACCTGTCGGAAAGCTGGTTGTCCGGTGACGTGGCGCGTGCCACGCGCATGCTGGACGGGCTGGAGGCGGAAGGCGAGGCGCCGGTGCTGGTGTTGTGGTCGTTTACCGAGGACGTGCGCATGCTGATCAAGCTGGGGCGCGGCCTGCAGGAAGGCCGCACCGTGCGCGAGATGGCAGGCGAGCTGCGGCTGTGGGGCGACAAGCAGCGGGTGGCGGAACCGGCCCTGAAGCGCATCGGCGGCAAGCAGTTGATGGCGGCGCTGGCGGAATGCGCGCGCATCGACCGCCAGATCAAGGGCGTGGAGCCGGGCGAGGCGTGGCACAGCCTGAAACGGTTGGCGGCCAGGTTGGCCGCACGCTGAGTTGGTCGCAGCAAAAAGCCCGGATCGCTCCGGGCTTTTTTCATGTGCGGCGGCAAAGGCTTACAGCGAAGTATCCGCCGGAATCACCAGCTTCACGCGCTGCTGCTGGTATTGCACCGGCAACAGGCTCTGGCCGGTACGGCGCTCGTACGATGCCAGCACCTTGGCCACGTATTCGCGGGTTTCCGGGTACGGCGGAATGGTATTGCGGTACTTGCTCACCGCGCCTTCGCCGGCATTGTAGGCGGCCAGCACCAGCGGCATGTCGCGGTTGAACAGGGCGAGCAGAAAACGCACATAGCGGGCGCCGGCACGGATGTTTTCCACCGGGTCGACCGGGTTGCTGGCGCCAAAGCGGGTAGCGGTATCCGGCATCAATTGCATCAGGCCGATGGCGCCCTTGGGCGAGATGGCCCCCGGGTTGTAGCCGGATTCGACGGTAATGATGGAGTGCAGC
The DNA here is from genome assembly GCA_946479405.1 of uncultured Vogesella sp. Next base: position 9,536 of record CAMLGD010000091.1, on the reverse strand, counting down.
AGCTGTGGATCAAGCTTCTGTTCCTGCGCGATGCGGTTGATCAGCTTGTTGAACAGCGCGGCCATCTGCCGGTTGTAGCCCGGCGCGTTCACTTGCGGCATCGACTGGCTGGGGGCGATGACCTGCGGCTGCAACGGTGCCGGCGGCACGTCGTAGCTCAGGGTGGCGCCCAGACCGGGGGCGATGGCATCGGCGCGGACATCGTAATCGCTGCCAAGCGATGGGCTGTCCGCGGCATGGACGGCCGGGAGCAGCATGGCGGCCAGCAGCCCGGCCAGTAGTGAGCGTGTGATCATGATGACAATAAAGAACCTGGTGGCCGCGCGGACCGATGTCTGCATATTAATAAGACAAACGCGAAATTTCCAGTAACAGATGCTTACAAATAACGCCGGCAGCATGGCAGAAACAGTGGCGGCATGCTGGGGAAAGTGAGCACTGGTGCGGGCTGCACCATTAAACAGCTTGTGACAGCCCGCGGCGAATCCGGCCGAAAAAACAAGCACTTGTTGCTTGCCGGCGACGTTTATTCGCGGTGGTAGGGGTGATTGTTGAGGATGGAGTAGGCGCGATACAGCTGCTCGGCCAGCAGCACCCGCACCATGCCGTGCGGCAGGGTCATCGCCGACAGCTGCAGCATGATGTCGGCGCGCTGCTTCAGCTCCTGCGACAGCCCGTCGGCACCGCCGATGACGATGGTGATGTCGTCGCCGCCAGCCATCCACTCCTTCATTGCCGCGGACAGCTGCATCGAGGTCCAGTTCTTGCCGCGCTCGTCCAGGATTACCAGCTTGCTGCGCGGTGGAATGGCCGCCACGATGCGCTCGTGTTCGGCGGCGATGCCCTTCTCGGCGGTGACGCCGCCGCCGCGTTTTTCCGGTTTGATCTCTTTCAGCTCGAAACTGATGTCGCGGCCGAAGCGCTTGGCGTAGTCGCCGAAGGCCTCGTCCACCCAGCGTGGCATCTTGCTGCCCACCGCCAGTAGCGTGATTTTCATGTCGGGTTCCCAAAACAAGGTTGGCCGCAGCGCCTTGCGACGATGCGGCCAACTTCGGGTCATGCGGCTAGCTTAAACGGCAGCGTTCCACGGACGGCCCACCGGGTTGAAGGACGGTTTCTGGCCGCCCCACAGCGCTTCGATGTCGTAGTAGTCGCGCACGGCCGGCAGCATCACGTGTACCACCACGTCGCCGGCATCCACCAGCACCCATTCGCCGCTTTCGTGGCCTTCGGTGCCAACCAGCTCTACGCCGGCCTCTTTCAGGGTCACGGCCACGTTGTTGGCCAGTGCCTTCACCTGGCGGTTGGAGTCGCCGGTGCAGACCACCAGACGCGCGAACAGCGAAGTCAGGTTGGTGGTGTCGAGCTCGACGATATCCTTGCCCTTAACGTCTTCCAGGGCTTCAACGGCCAGTTTGGCGATGTCTTGAACTTCCATGTTTTTCCTTGCAATGCGTTGCGGGACATGGCGGCAGGGCAGCGGTGGCTGCGGCCAGAGGTTCCGTAAAAGATCGGGGTGCCGCGGGACAGCGGCGATTGGCAGCACGGGCGGGTGCCCGCGCGGCGGGACGTGCATTACGCCCCTTACCTTGCCGTACTCCGGTATAGCTGATGGCGGGTGATGTACTGCATCACCGCGGGTGCGATCAGCCCGCTGCAGTCCTCGCCGCCGGCCAGCTTGTGGCGCAGTAAGGTGGCGGAAAGGGGGACGGGGGGCAAGGTCAGGGCGCGGATTGTACCGGAAGCCGCGCTGTTTGAAAAATCAGGCACTTGCCGCCAGTACGGCTGCAGTACGACGGGCAGGTTGGCCGCATCGAAACCGGGGCGCACCGCCACCGCGATATTGGCCAGCTGCAGGATGTGCTGCCAGCGCTGCCAGCCGGGCAGCTGATGCAGCGAGTCGCCGCCGATCAGCAGCCACAGCTGGCAGTCCGGCCCCAACTCGGTGCGCAGTTCTTCCAGCGTTTCCACGGTGTAGGCCGCGCGCGCGCGGTGCACTTCGCGGTCGTCAGCCAGCCAGCCGGTGCGACCGGCAATGGCCAGCTGCACCATGGCCAGTCGCTGGGCGGCGCTGGCCTGCGGCCCGTGGTCACGGTGATAGGGGTTGCCGGCCGGGATCAGCCGCAGTTCATCCAGCTGGCACTGGCTGAAGAACGCCTCCGCCATGCGCAGATGCGCGGCATGGATCGGGTCGAAGGTGCCGCCGAACATGCCGACGCGGCGCATGGCAACAGCGGCAGCCCCGCTGTGCGCAGGAGCTGCCGCTGTCGGTTGCTGCTGCTTGCCGCTGGGCATCAGGCCTGCGGCAGGTTGCCGTCGATGAGCAGATCCAGCTTGCCGGTGGCAGGATGGATCACCAGACCGTGCACCGGAATGTCCTTCGGCATCAGCGGGTGGCTGCGGATGGTGGCCACGGTATGGCGCACGCTGTCCTGTACGTTGTCGAAGCCTTTCAGCCAGCCGTCCAGATCGATGCCGGCGCCGCGCAGGGTGGCGATGGTCTCGGCGGACACGCCGCGCTCCTGGGCGTTGGCCAGGATGCTGTTCGGGTCGATGGCGCGCATGCCGCAGTCGTGGTGTGCCACCACGCAGATTTCCTCGGCACGCAGTTCATACACGGCCACCAGCAGGCTGCGCATCACCGAACCCCACTGGTGGGTGACCAGTGCGCCGGCGTTCTTGATCAGTTTGGCGTCACCGTTTTTCAGGCCCATGGCCTTGGGCAGCAGCTCCACCAGGCGCGCATCCATGCACGCCAGCACCGCCAGGTTCTTGTCCGGAAATTTATCGGTTTCGAATTGTTCGTACTCGCGCGCCTCGACAAAGGCACGGTTGTGATCCAGCAGGCTGTTTAGCAGGCCCATGGTGTACTCCTGTTCAATTGCCTGCCCGCGGGTAGCGGGTGGCGGCAGGGATTGGTGCGTTTACTCGATTTTGGTCGGGCGCCATGCTACCACGACCACGGCGCGCGCCAACCCCGCGCGCTATGAGGATTTCGCCACTGCCTTGCGAAAGGTCAGCTGGGTCTTGATATGGTTGTAGCCTGCGCGCCGGTAGAAACGGTGCGCCGCGTGGCGCTGCTCGGCGCAGCGTACGCTGACTTCGGCCACGCCGCGGGCGGCGGCCCAGGCTTCGCAAGCGGCCAGCAGTCGCGCGCCCAGACCCTGGCCGCGGCAGTCGGCAGCCACCACCAAGCCGCCCACTTCCACGCAGCTGTCGGACTCCAGCAGCGGCCGCAGATAGCCGTGAATCCAGCCGCAGACACGTCCTTCCGCTTCGACCACGCAGACCAGGTGCTGTTCCGGCGCCGCCAGCAGCACGCTCAGCCGTGCCGTCAGGGTGGCGCTGTCGGTCGGGTAGCCCAGCTCGGTGGCCAGGGTGGCGAGGGCGGCGGCATCGGCCGGGCGGGCAGGGCGCAGAATGGGGGGCATAGGCTGTTTCCGTTGCAAGGTTGGCCGCAGTGTGCGGCTGACCAGTGGCTGTCAGGCCGGGTGGATGGCGATGCCGCGTGCCTGCAACTGCTGGCGCAGCAGGCGGGCGAAGGCCAGCGCGTGGGCGCCGTCGCCGTGCAGGCACACGCTGTCGGCGCGCAGCGCGATGAGCTGGCCGTCCAGGCTGCGCACGCTGCCGTGCTCTACCAGTTGCAGCGTCTGCGCCAGCGCGGTGTTGGCATCCTCGATCACCGCGCCGGGGCTGCCACGCGGCGCCAGGCTGCCGTCGGCCAGGTAGCCACGATCGGCGAACACTTCTTCGATGGCCGCCAGGCCGTGGCGTTCGGCCGCGCGGATCAGCTCGCTGCCGGCCAGCCCCATCAGCTTCAGCGCCGGGTCGAAGTCGCGCACCGCGGCGGCGATGGCGTCGGCCAGCGACGCATCGCGCGCCGCCTGGTTGTATAGCGCGCCATGCGGTTTGACGTGCCGCAGCCGGCCGCCTTCCTCCTGCACGATGGCCGCCAGTGCGTCCAACTGGGCCTGCACATCGGCATGCACTTGCGCCGCGGTGCGCTGCATGGCGCTACGGCCGAAGTTTTCCCGATCCGGGAAGCTGGGGTGGGCGCCGATGGCCACACCATGTGCCAGCGCGGCGCGTACCGCTGCGCGCATGGTGGCGGCGTCGCCGGCGTGCCAGCCGCAGGCAATATTGGCGGAGCTGACGCAGGCCAGGATGGCGGCGTCGTCGCCGCAGCCTTCGCCGACATCGGCATTCAGGTCTATCTGCATTGCTGTGTCCCGCTTAAAGAGTGGGTAGTTGGCCGCTGCCCCAGGCGGCCAGTTCGAAGCGGCGCCAGTCGCGCAGCCAGTGTTCCCGTGCGGCGCGGGCAGCGGCCAGATCGCACTCCACGAAGTGGAGCCGGCTGCCGGGGCGTGCCTGTGCCAGCAGCCACAGGTCGGCATCGATCACGCTGGCGATGCGCGGGTAGCCGCCGGTGGTCTGTGCATCGGCCAGCAGCACGATGGGCTGGCCGCTGGGCGGCACCTGCACCACGCCGGGCAGTACCGCGTGAGACAGCAGCTCGCCGCCGTGGTCGCGCTGCAGTGCCGTGCCCTGCAGCCGGTAGCCCATGCGGTTGCTGTGCGGGCTGACCGTCCATGGCTGCTGCCACAGTGCCTGCCGGCTGCTGGTGTCGAATTCATGATATTCCGGACCAGGGATGGCGCGCAGCAGTGGTTGCCACGGGCGCTGCTGTACGCCCAGCCGCGCAAGCGGCCGGGTGGGGGCACCTTGCGGCAGCTGGTCGCCGGCCTGCAGCGCGCGGCCGTGGTGGCCGCCGTAGCCGGCCTTGAGATCGGTGGCACGGGCGCCCAGCACCAGCGGTACATCGATGCCACCGTCCACGCACAGGTAGGCGCGCATGCCGTGGCGGCTGCCGTTCAGCCGCAGCAGCTGGCCGGCACGGCAGGGGTGACGCCAGCCACACCAGGCCGGTTCGCCGTCCAGAGTGGCGGTGAAGTCGGCACCGGTCAGCGCGAAGCAGCCGTCGCGGCCAAAGCGGATCTCCACCGGCCCCAGCGTGATCTCCAGCGCGGCCAGGTTGGCCGCATTGCCCAGCAGACGGTTGCCCAGCAGCAGCGCCGGCGCATCCAGCGCGCCATTCTGCGCGATGCCGAGGTGGCGCAGACCGTGACGGCCCAGGTCCTGCACCGTGGTCTGGATGCCGGGGCGAATGATCTCAAGCATCGGTGCCCTCCTGCGCCACGAAGCGTACGCGGTCGCCCGGCAGCAGCAGCGAGGGCGGCTCACGTTGCGGGTCGAACAGGGATAGTGTGGTGTGGCCGATCAGCTGCCAGCCGCCGGGGCTGCTGGCCGGGTAGATGCCGGTCTGCCTGCCGCCGATGCCGACACTGCCGGCCGGCACCGCCAGCCGTGGCTCGGCCCGGCGCGGGGTGGCCAGTGCCGGCGGCAACCCGCCCAGGTAGGCAAAGCCGGGCTGGAAGCCAAGAAAGAATACGGTGTAGCGCGCAGCGCTGTGGCGGGCGATGACCTCTTGTTCCGTTAGCCCGCAGTGTGCCGCCACCACCGCCAGGTCCGGGCCGTATTCACCGCCATAGCGCACAGGAATATCCAGCCGCCGCTGTGGCGGGGTGCGGCTGCCGGCCTGCTGCCACAGCGTCATCAGCAGATCCAGCACCGCCTCTGCATCGTGGCGTGCCGGGTCCAGCACTACGGTGAGGTTGTTCATGGCCGGTACGATGTCGACAAAGCCGCCGTGCGTGCGCAGCGCGTCTGCCAGCCACCAGATACGGCGCTGGCAGGCGAGGGTGGCGGGGGGCGGCGAGCTCAGCACCACGGCGCGCTCGCCCAGCAGGTGGCAGTGAACTGCGGCGTGTGTCACGGGGTTTCCTTGCCGGCGGATGGTCGCTGCCACTGTACCATCGCCGTGCTGCCGCTGGCGGTGCTAGTCGATGCGGAACAGCGGCGTGCCGGTTTGCACATTGTCGCCGTCGGCCACCAGGATGGCGCGCAGCGTGCCGCTGCGCTCGGCCTCGATGGCATTCATCAGCTTCATTGCTTCGATGATGCACAGCGTGTCGCCGGCCTGCACCTGTTGTCCGGTACGCACAAATGGCGCGGCGCCGGGCGCTGGCGCCAGGTAGCAGGTGCCGGGCATCGGTGCGCACTGGGTGTGCTGGTCGCTGACAGTGGCCGCGGCGGCCGCAGGCGGGATGGCAGCCAGTTGCGGGGCACAGATGGCGGCGGCCGGGGCGGGGTAAAGGGCGGGTGCCAGGGTGGCGCTGTTGCCGCGGCGGATGCGGACCTGTTCTCCGCCGATGCTGATGTCCAGTTCGGTGACGCCGGAATGCTGCACCAGCTGGATCAGTTGCTTCAGTTTGCGTAGTTCCATGCGCTCTCGCTTCGTTGCGGCCAACCGTACTCCGACGGCGCTCGTTGCCATAGTGCCGCATTAGTGCGAGCGCTTTGTTGGCAGTATGTATCAGTGCCGACATGCAGCCGCCGCCAGCAGGCTGTGGCGGTGCTCACCAGCGGGAGTGGTGGTCCTCGGTGACGCCGGCCAGCGCGCAGACCGGATAGGCGACGCCGGTCTGTGGGTGGATCAGCCGGCCGTCGAAACGCCCCACCGGCTGGATGTAACGGCTGCTGGCCAGCAGCAGATTCTTGTCGCCGTGACGGGCGCCTTCGGGGGTGAATTGCAGTGCCACCGCGCCATCGCTGCTGCGGATCTGCCACGGCGCCAAAGGGTTGGCCGCATCGAAATCGAACTGCGCGGCGCCGACCCGCCACGGCACGCCGTCCAGCCAGATGGCATTTTCCGCATCGCCCATATAACCGGCCTGCAGGTTGAAGCCCAGTGATCCGGCATGAGCGCTGGCCCATTGCCAGCGCGTATCGCGCGCCAGCAGGCCGTTGGAGGCGTCCAGGCTGGCGTGGCAACCATCCAGCAGCCAGCGCTCGCCGCCGCATTCGGCAAAGCCGCTGCAGTGCAGCGCGCCGCTTTTGTGGGTGGCGTGCGCCTGCCAGTTGGCGGGGGCAATGGCGGCCAGCACGCTGTCGGCCGCCGGTAGCGCGATATGTGCCGCCAGCTTTAGTTCGCGGGTATTGATGGTGAGTTCCAGCCGCTTGTCGGCATGGCGAAAGGCGATGCACTCGCGACCGCGGCGGAAGGTGGCATCACCGAAGGCGCGGTCTTCCAGCCGGGTGGACAGCAGCGGCAGGCCGGAGGCGTCAAAGCTGGCCAGCAGCGCACCGCGGCGGCGGTCGAACAGATAGGCGAAGGCGCTGCCGGCCCAGCCGACATCCACCACTGCCACGCCGATAAAGTAGTCGGCGTGGGCGAAGGCAGCGTATTGCCAGCGCTTGTGGTGCAGCTGGCGTGTCAGGCGGCGCAGCAGCGGTAGCTGCAGCGCGTGCCAGGACAGCTCCGGCACGATGCCGCGGTACATGCCGAAGGCGGGAATGCCGCGTTCATGCACCAGCCGCGGCGGGGCCGCGCGCAGTAGGGGTGGCGCCATGCGGGTGGGCGGCCAGGCTCCGCCCATGGTGTGATCGAGCACCGCAGTCTACAGCAGGTTCAGCGGGATCTTTAAATATGCATGCCCGTTCGCCGCCATTGGCGGCATGTTGCCGGCACGAATGTTGACCTGTATCGCCGGGATCAGCAGCACCGGTGCGCCCAGGGTGGCATCGCGCGCCTGGCGCAGGGCAATGAAGTCGGCCTCGCTGACGCCGCTGCGCAGGTGCACGTTGGCCGCTTTCTGCTGGGCCACCGTGCTGCAGGGGCTGGCAGTGCGCTCGGCCGGCGGGTAGTCGTGGCACAGCCAGAGCCGGGTGTGATCCGGCAGCGACAGCAGGTGCTGAACCGAGCGATACAGTGTGGCGGCGTCGCCACCGGGAAAATCGCAGCGTGCGCTGCCGACGTCCGGCTGGAATAATGTATCGCCGATGAAAATGTCATCGCCAATGCGGTAGCCGATGTCGGCCGGGGTGTGGCCGGGCAGCGCCAGCACCTGCAGTGTCAACTCGCCCAGCGGCAGGCTGTCTCCATCGGCCAAAAGCTGGTCAAATTGCCGGCCGTCGGTGGCAAAATCGTCCTCCAGCTGGAAAATCGGCTTGAACACGCGCTGCACGCTATCGATATGGCAACCGATGCCGGTGCGTCCGCCCAGCCGGGTTTTGAGCCAGGCGGCGGCGGACAGGTGGTCGGCGTGGGCGTGGGTTTCCAGAATCCACAGCAGGTGCAAGCCTTGCGCCTGGATGAAGTCGACCAGCTGCTGGGCGTTGCGCTGCGAGGTGCGGCCGGACTTGGGGTCGTAATCCAGCACCGGGTCGATGATGGCGGCGTGGCCGCCGGGGTGGTCGTACACCACATAGCTGTAGGTGCCGGTGACCGGGTCGAAGAAGGGTGCGATTTGTGCTTGCATGGCCGCTCCTGGTGGCTGACAAAAACTACCCGTTTCACTATATATCAAAATATAATGTGTGTACTGCTGGCACAGCGCCACACGGTAATGGATGACAGAGTGGGGATCGCCATGGATTTGACTGTACTGCATGACAACGCTGCCCGCGCGGCGGCCTTGCTCAAGAGCCTGGCCAACGAGGACCGGCTGCTGCTGCTGTGCCAGCTGGTGCAGGGCGAGAAAACCGTGTCCGAGCTGGAGCGGTTGACCGGTATCCGCCAGCCCACGCTGTCGCAGCAGCTGGGGGTGTTGCGCAACGAGGCGCTGGTGAATACGCGGCGCGAAGGCAAGTGGATCTACTACAGCGTGGCCAGTGAACAGGCGCTGGCCATTCTGGATACGCTGTACCAGCTGTATTGCGAACCGCAGCCGCTGTCGGCGGCGGCGGCCGACAGCCAGCAGACGGCATGATCGACTACCTGCCGCCCTGGTTGCGGCATTACCGCCGGCAGTGGCTGGCGGGCGATGTCAGCGCCGGGCTGCTGGTGACACTGCTGCTGGTACCGCAGGGGCTGGCCTATGCGCTGGTGGCCGGGCTGCCGCCGCAAGTCGGCCTCTATGCCAGCCTGTTGCCGTTGCCGCTGTACGCGCTGTTGGGGCGCAGCCACGCACAGTCGGTGGGGCCGATGGCGGTGACCTCGCTGCTGGTGGCCGCCACGCTGGGCAAGCTGGGACTGGCCACGCCGGCGGACTACCTGCTGGCGGCGGTGTGGCTGGCCTTGCTGTCCGGCGCCATGCTGCTGCTGTTCGGTTTGTTCCGGCTGGGTTTTCTGGCCGATGTGCTGTCGGAACCGGTGCTGGCCGGCTTCACCGCGGCGTCGGCATTATTGATCGTGCTGTCGCAGCTGGCGCCGCTGGCCGGCTTGCACAGTGGCGGTGCCAGTCTGCCGGTCATTCTCGCCACCCTGTGGCAACAGGTACCGCATTTTTCTTCCCACGCGCTGTTACTGGGTGTGCCCGCCTTGCTGCTGCTGTGGTGGGCGCGGCGCGGGCTGCCGCATGGCCTGCGCATCGCGCCGTTGCTGCTGCTGATGCGCAGCATGCCGATGCTGGTGGTGCTGGGGAGCATGCTGGCCGTCGGCGTGCTGGGCTGGCACGGGCAGCTGCCGCAGGTTGGCC
>CAMLGD010000090.1 GCA_946479405.1 uncultured Vogesella sp. | reverse complement strand
ACGCAAAACCGCGGCACAGCCAGCAAATAACGACACGGCCGCCAACAGCGTTGCTGCCAACCCACCGCTCGCCAGCGGCATGGATGACACCAAGCAGGCAGCCATCAAGGCGGCGATGGAACGCTCCGCGGCACGCAAGGCAGCGGCACAACAAGATCAACAAGACCCGACATGACCCGACACGCCACCCACATAGCCAGACCGGCCGCCGTGTCCACGGTGATGCTCAAGGTGTTGGCCGCCCTGCTGCCGGGCATTGCCCTGTCCGTGTACTACAACGGCATCGGCGTACTGCTGCAACTCGGCCTCGCCACCGTTACTGCCGTAGCGGCCGAGGCCGTCATGTTGCGCCTGCGCGGCGTGCCGCTGGCGCCGTTCCTGAAAGACCTGTCGGCAGTCGTCACCGCCTGGCTGCTGGCACTGGCGATGCCGCCACTGGGCGCCTGGTGGCTGATCGTAGTGGCCACGCTGTTTGCCATCGTGGTAGCCAAGCAGCTGTACGGCGGACTGGGAAACAACCCGTTCAATCCGGCCATGGTCGGCTTTGCGGTGGCCATCATTTCCTTCCCGGCGCAGATGGCGGCCTGGGGCAGCCCGTTGGCGCCACTGGATGCCATGGCGCAGCTGCAGTGGATTTTCAGCCATACCCTGCCACCCGGTGCCGCGCTGGATGCGGTGTCCAGCGCCACACCGCTGGATCTGCTCAAGACCGGGCTGCTGCAGGGCAGACAGGATGTGCCCCGGCTGCTGGCCGCACCCCGCTTCGGCCAGTTCGGTAATGCCGGTGGCGAGTGGATCGCGCTGGGTTGGCTCATCGGTGGCCTGTGGCTGTGGCAGCAGAAGCTGATCCCATGGCAGACGCCGCTGGCGATGCTGACCGGTGTGATCGGTATGGCCTGCACGCTGTGGTTGGCCGCACCGGCACAGTTCGCCAGCCCGCTGTTTCATCTGCTCAACGGCGCCACGCTGCTGGCGGCGGTGTTCATCGTCACCGATCCGGTATCCGGTTCCACCACCCCGCGCGGACGGTTGATCTTCGGCCTGCTGGTTGGGGTGCTGACGGTGCTGATCCGCGTGTTCGGCGGCTTTCCGGATGCGGTGGCGTTTGCGGTGCTGATCATGAACATCGCCGTACCGTTCATCGACCAGTACACCCAGCCAAAAGTGTTCGGCCGCAAGGGAGAACGCCGTGCGTAGCGCCCCGCAGCAGGCGCGCCGCAGCGCGCTGATTCTGGCCAGTTTCGCCGCCGTCATCACCCTGCTGCTGGCTGGCACCTGGCTGGCGACCCGCGCCCGGGTAGAGGCCAATCAGAATGCGGCCCGCGCCGCACTGCTGGCACAGGCGCTGCCGGCAGATTTGTTCGACAACAATCTGGCCGCCAGCCGCCAGCCGCTGCCAGAGGCGGCGGCCTGGCTGCTGAACGGCCGCGCTGCGGCCAACGTTTACCGCGCCAGCAAGGCTGGCCAGCCCAGCGGCGTGGTGTTTGAGGCCGCAGCAGCCAACGGCTACGGCGGCCGCATCGAGCTGCTGGTCGGCATTGCTGCCGATGGCAAGCTGCAGGGCGTGCGCGTGGTCAATCATAAAGAAACGCCGGGACTGGGCGATTACATCGACCTGTCGGTCAGCAGCTGGGCACGGCAGTTTGTCGGCCGCGACAGCGACACCCAACGCAGCTGGCAGGTGCGCAAGGACGGCGGCGACATCGACTATGTCAGCGGCGCTACCATCTCCGCCCGCGCCGTGGCTGCTGCGGTTGGCCGCGTGGCAGATTACTTCCGCGACCATCGCAGTGCCCTGCTGCAAGGAACCCCATGAGTAACTGGCAAGACATCAGCCGCAATGGCCTGTGGCAGCAGAACCCGGGGCTGGTACAGCTGCTGGGCCTGTGCCCGGTGCTGGCGATCAGCAATAACGTGGTCAACGCGCTGGCATTGGGGCTGGCCACCACGCTGGTTACCGCGCTGTCCGGCACGGCTGTGGCCAGCGTGCGCAAGCTGGTGCCACACGAGATCCGCAACCCCATTTTCATCATGATCATCGCCGCACTGGTGAGCTGCGTGGATCTGGCGATGAATGCTTGGCTGCACGAGCTGTACCTGGTGCTGGGCATTTTCATTCCGCTGATCACCACCAACTGTATCGTGATGGCGCGCGCCGAAGCGTTTGCCGCCCGCAACGGCGTAGCAGACGCGGCGCTGGACGGTCTGATGATGGGCCTGGGGCTGACCGGCGTGCTGGTGGTGCTGGGTGGCCTGCGCGAACTGCTCGGCAAAGGCACACTGCTGGCTGGTGCCGACAAACTGTTCGGCGAGGCCGGCCACGCCATGGTGCTGCAGCTGGCGCCGGCTAATTACCAGTTTCTGCTGGCCCTGCTGCCGCCCGGTGCCTTTCTGGGGCTGGGTCTGCTGATTGCCGGCAAGAACATGCTGGATGCGCGCCAGCGCCGTATCGCCGCCGCTGCGGCCAACCCTGTCACCCTGCCCGCCCGCCAGCCATGAACGCCAGCAAACGCCTGCAAATCTTCGAGCGCCTGAAGGCGCAGAATCCGCACCCCACCACCGAGCTGGAATATGACACGCCGTTCCAGCTGCTGATCGCCGTGCTGCTATCGGCGCAGGCCACCGACGTTGGCGTCAACAAGGCCACCCGCGTGCTGTTCCGGGTTGCCCCCACGCCAGACAAGATGCTGACGCTGGGTGAAGAAGGCGTGGCCGACTACATCAAGACCATCGGCCTGTATCGCACCAAGGCCAAGAACACCGTGGCCACCTGCCGTATCCTGCTGGAACAACACGGCGGCGAAGTACCGCAAACGCGCGAGGCGCTGGAGGCCTTGCCTGGAGTTGGCCGCAAAACGGCCAACGTGGTGCTGAATACTGCCTTCGGACAGCCTACCATTGCAGTAGACACCCACATTTTCCGGGTCGCCAACCGTACTCGCATCGCCCCGGGCAAGGACGTGCGCGAGGTAGAGGACAAACTGTTACGTTTCGTACCCACAGAATACAAACTCGATGCCCACCATTGGCTTATCCTGCACGGACGTTATGTGTGCAAAGCGCGCAAGCCGGAATGCCAGCGCTGCGTGATAGTCGACCTCTGCGAATATCCGGCAAAACCGCTATGATGGACCCCTGCCTGTTGATTTTTGCGACTTTGTCGCCACGTACCGGGTACGTGCGTCACCCGCGATAGTCGCCGCTCGGCATGGCGGGGTCTACTTCTGTAAAAAAGGATGTTTCAGGTGAATAGCTATACACGCGTGGCCATCGCCAGCGCGCTGCTGCTGGCCCTGGGGGGCTGCGGCAAGATCGAAGCCCTGTTCAAGGATGACAAGGGCGCACCCGTTGCGGTGCCGGCCAAGGCGGACGGCAGCGTAGCCATGCTGTTGCCGGACTTTACGCAGCTGGTAGAGCGCGAAGGCCCGGCTGTGGTCAACATCCAGGCGGTTCGTGCCGAATCGACGCGCCAGTCCACCCCCAGCAGCGATCTGCCGTTCCCGATTCCGGAAGACGACCCGTTCTACGAGTTCTTCCGCCGCTACATGCCCAACCCCAACCAGCAGCAGGAACCCTCCGAGAGCGTGTCGTTCGGCTCCGGTTTCATCCTGTCCGCTGACGGCTATATCCTGACCAACGCCCACGTGGTGGCCGGCGGCAACCTGATCAAGGTCATGCTCACCGACAAGCGCGAACTGCGCGCCAAGCTGGTGGGCCTGGACAAACGCACCGACGTGGCAGTACTGAAGATCGATGCGGCCAACCTGCCGATCGTGAAAATCGGCGCGCCGGAAGCCCTGAAAGTGGGTGAATGGGTCGCCGCCATTGGCGCACCGTTCGGCTTTGAAAACACCGTCACCGCCGGCATCGTATCGGCCAAGGGCCGCAGCCTGCCGGATGAAAGCTACGTACCATTCATCCAGACCGACGTGGCAATCAACCCCGGTAACTCCGGCGGCCCGCTGTTCAACCTGCGCGGTGAAGTAGTCGGCATCAACTCCCAGATCTACAGCCGCTCAGGTGGCTTCATGGGTATTTCCTTCGCCATTCCTATCGACCTGGCGATGAAAGTGGCCGAGCAGCTGAAGAACAGCGGCAAGGTCAGCCGTGGCCAACTGGGCGTGCATATCCAGGAAGTAACCCAGGAACTGGCGCAATCGTTCGGGCTGGACCGCCCGCGCGGTGCGCTGGTGGTACGCGTGGAGCCGAATGGGCCGGCCAGCCGCTCCGGCATCCAGATTGGCGACATCATCCTGCGCCTGAACGGCCAGACGGTGGAAAACTCGCGCGACCTGCCGCGCATGGTCGGCGATCAGCCGCCGGGTACCCGCATCAAGCTGGGCGTCTGGCGCAAGGGTAACGAGCAGAATGTGGAGGCCACCCTGGCAGAGCTGGCCGCCGAGCAGGCCGCGCAAGCCAGCGAGCCCGCCGCCCCGTCGCAGCCGCAAAGCTACCAGTTCGGCAAGCTGGGCCTGACACTGGCCGAGCTCACCGCAGACGACAAGGAAACACTGGGCATTCGCGGCGGACTGGTGATCCAGAAAGCCCAGGGCGCCGCCGCCCAGGCAGGGCTCACCAACGGCGACGTGATCATCGGCCTGAACCAGACCGAGATCACCAACATCCGCTCTTTCGAACGTGCGCTGTCTGCGGCCAACGGTAATATCGCCTTGTTGGTGCGGCGTCAGGACAGTACGCTATTCGTACCCTTGCGCATCAACTAATACCGACCGCCCTCCGGGGCGGTTTTTTTTCGTCTTTCAAATCCATAGAGAGCAATGCAAAGGAGCAAACATGACCTTCCTGACCACCGATCTGTACGATGCCAACGAAGACCGCGTCGCCGTGCTGGCACCGATGCTGCAAAGCTATGGGGCCCGTCCGCGCTTTTACGGCCAGATCGTCACCCTGAAGCTGTTCGAGGACAACACGCTGGTGCGCGAAGTGTTGGGTGAGCCGGGCAAAGGCAAGGTATTGGTGGTGGATGGTGGCGGCTCGCTGCGCTGTGCATTGCTGGGCGACCAGATCGCCGAGCTGGCGGTGAAAAACCAGTGGGAAGGCGTGGTGATCCATGGTTGCATCCGCGACTCGGTGGCCATCAATGCGCTGCCGCTGGGGGTACGCGCACTGGCGACCAACCCGAAGAAGTCGGTGAAGCGCAACGAAGGCAGCCGTGACCTGAACATCAATTTCGGTGGCGTGGACTTCATGCCGGGCCAGTGGCTGTACGCCGATGAAGACGGCGTGCTAGTGGCGGCCAACCCGCTGCTATAACCCGCACTAGGCGCTACGGTTTAGTTGCCGGTGGCGCCGGTGCCGTGGCAACAGCGGCAGCATGCGAACCCAGTCCAGCATGTTGTCCACCCAGGTGTGATCTTCCGGAGTCAGCAGGGATGGATTCTCCAGCGTGGCAGCAGTCAGGTCGATTTCGTCCGGTGCAGACTCGTGGCGGTAGCTCAGCGTGGTACCGCAGCGCGGGCAGAAACCGCGCTGCACGCCCATGGATGACTGATAATGTCTGACCTCACCACGCCATTCCAGCTCCAAGGCCCGGATGGTAAACCAGGTCACGAACGGTGCCCCACTTGCCAGCCGGCAGGACAGGCAGTGGCAATGCGTGACGTGGTAGGGCTCTCCGCGCAGACGATAGCGCACGGCACCGCACAGGCATCTTCCTTGCATTGGTGTCTTCCCGGTGAAATCAGCTGGTTAAAAAACTATAGCTGCATACGCCACGATTACCAGCCTGCTGCATCCCTGCGTACCACTGCAACACCCTGAGCAGAAAAGAAAAAAGCCCGACACTGTCGGGCTTTTTCCGCATCAGGAGGCTGGCTCAGGCCGGCTGCACCGGAGTAACAGCAGCCAACTCGGTGATCACATTGCGCTCGTCGACAAACACCAGCTTGGGCGAATGGTTCGCCAGCTCGCTGTCTTCGTAGGCGGCGAACGAGGCGATGATCAGCAGGTCGCCGGGCGCGGCACGGCGTGCGGCCGAGCCATTCACCGAGATCACGCCGGAGCCGCGTTCGGCACGGATGGCGTAAGTGGCAAAACGCTCGCCATTGGTCACGTTCCAGATCTGCACTTCTTCGTATTCCTTGATATCGGCGGCTTCCAGCAGGTTTTCGTCGATAGCGCAGGAGCCGATGTAATGCAGTTCGGCGTGGGTGGTGGTAACACGGTGGAGCTTGGATTTCAGCATCGAACGCTGCATAGGGCTAGTCCTCGGGCGCTGCTTCAGCGCGTTACTTCGATATTGTCGATCAGGCGGGTCTTGCCCAGGCGCGCTGCGGCCAACACCACCAGCCGCGGCTCGCCAACATGGGCGATTTCCAGGCTGTCGGCCTGGCGAATCTCCACGTAGTCCACGCGCCAGCCATGTGCTGCCAGATCGTCGCAAGCGGTCTTTTCCAGCGCCGCGTAGTTACTGTCGCCGGCCTGCAGCGCGTCGCGAATCGCCGCCAGGTTGCGGTACAGCCGTGGCGCCTCGGCGCGATCTTCGGCGCTCAAATAACCATTGCGCGACGACAGCGCCAGGCCGTCGTCGGCACGACCGGTATCCACCGGCACGATGTCGATCGGCATGTTCAGGTCGTCCACCATGGCACGGATCACGTGCAGCTGCTGGAAATCCTTCTTGCCGAAGCAGGCCACGTCCGGCTGCACGATGTTAAACAGCTTGGACACCACTGTGGCGACACCACGGAAGTGGCCGGGACGGAAGGCGCCACACAGCTCATTCTGGATGTGCGGCGGCTCGACGTTGAAATCCTGCTTGATGCGCGGGTACAGCTCGCGCTCGTCCGGGAAGAACAGCACGTCCACCCCGGCAGCCTCCAGCTTGGCACAGTCGGCATCGAAGGTGCGCGGGTAGGCGTCGAAATCTTCACCCTGGCCGAATTGCAGGCGGTTGACGAAGATACTGACCACCACCTTGTCGGCACGTGCGCGCGCCTCGGTCACCAGCGCCAGATGGCCGGCATGCAGGTTGCCCATGGTCGGCACAAAGGCGACACGGCCGGCGCTGCGGCGCCAGGTGCGGAGTTCGGCAATGCTACGGATGACTTGCATGCAAACCTCAGAAACAGTGTTCGGGGGCCGGGAAGGTCTTGCCCTTCACCGCGGCAACATAGGCAGTAACGGCACCCTGGATGCTGTGCGCCTCAGCCATGAAATTCTTCACGAAACGGGCTTTCTTGCCCGGGTATACGCCCAGCACGTCGTAGATCACCAGCACCTGGCCGGAAACATCCAGCCCGCCGCCAATGCCGATGGTGGGCACTGCCACTGCCTCGGTAACGGCCTTGGCCAGCACTGCTGGCACGCACTCCATCAACACCAGGCTGGCGCCGGCATCGGCCAGCGCCCGGGCGTCAGCCAGGATGCGCTCGGCATCGGATTCGCTGCGCCCCTGCACCTTGTAACCACCAAAAGCGTTGACGAACTGCGGCGTCAGCCCGATGTGCGCGCATACCGGCACGCCACGCTCCACCAGGAAGCGCACGGTATCGGCCATGAAGGCGCCGCCTTCGATCTTCACCATGTGCGCACCGGCCTGCATCAGGCGGGCGGCGTTGGCAAACGCCTGCGCCGGGTTTTCCTGGTAGCTGCCGAACGGCATGTCGGCCAGCACCAGCGCACGCTTGGCGCCACGTGCCACACAGCGAGTGTGGTATTCCATTTCCGGCATCGACACCGGCAGGGTCGACTCTTCCCCCTGCATCACCATGCCCAGCGAATCGCCGATCAGCAGGATGTCTACACCCGCCTCATCCAGCAGGCTGGCGAAGCTGGCGTCGTAACAGGTCAGCATGGCGATTTTCTGACCTTCCGCTGCCATCTGCTGCAGCGTATTGACGGTGACTTTCATATTTTTGTATGTCCTCGTTGCTTCCAGTGGCGAAACGCCGCTTGTGGCTGCGGTCGCGCACCGGGTTCAGAGCCCCTTGTTGAAGTAACTGCGCTGACCACGCATCTCGGTGATGCAGCGCAACAATAGCTCGAAATCTTCTGTGCCTTCAACCAGATCGAGGTTGTCGGTATTCACGATCAGCAGCGGTGCCGCCTCATAGCCGTGAAAAAAGGCGCTGTACGCTTCGTGCATACGCTGCACATAACCTTCCGGCATCGGCGGTAGCGCCGAATTGGCGGCGCGTGCGGCCAACCTGTCGGCCACGGTGCTGGCCGAGGCCTGCAGGTAGATCACCAGATCCGGCACCGGGTATTCCGGCAGGAAACGCTGCACAATGCGGCGGTAGATGGCCAGCTCGTCGGCATCCAGCGTCTTGCTGGCAAACAGCTCGTCCTTGTCGAACAGGAAATCCGACACCAGCGGCGCCGCCAGCAAGTCACCATGCAGCATGCCGTGTGCGGCGTCGGCGCGTTGCATCAGGAACGACAGCTGTGTGGCCAGTGCATGGTAGGGTGGCTGACGGTAGAAGCGCTCCAGGAATGGATTCTGCTCCGGCGCTTCGGCCAGCAGCCGTACCGACCAGTGCTCGGCCAGCCGGCGGGCCAGCTGCGATTTACCGGCGCCGATCGGCCCTTCCACCACCACGTAACGCAAGTGCGACATCAGATGTTCTCCTGCAAGAAAGCTCAATCCAGCCGGGTGACACCGCTGGCATCAAGGTTGGCCGCAATGTCAGCCGCCGTGCCGTGCGTGCCGATCTGCCATTCGGGCGCCATCTGCGCCAGCGGCAGCATCACGAAGGCGCGTTCGTGCATGCGCGGGTGCGGCAGGGTCAGGAAATCATCCTGCTGGCTGACCCCCTCCACCAACAACAGGTCCAGATCCAGCACCCGCGGCGCATTGCGGAAGGTGCGCACGCGGCCAAAATCCTGCTCCAGCCGCAGCAAGGCGGCCAACAATTCAGCAGGTGCCAGCTCGCTTGCCACCTCGCACACCGCATTGATGAAGTCCGGCTGATCGGCAAAACCCACCGGCGCGGTGCGATAACACGCCGAGCGGCGCAGCAAATGCACCCCCGGTAAAGCAGAAATGGCGGCCAACGCCGCCTCGATCTGTGCCGCCGGGTTTTCCAGATTGCTACCCAGCGCAATCACTGCCCGCTTCACGCGTCGCTCCCCTCGCCCGGGCGGGCCGGCTTGCGACGACGGCGGCGCTTCTTGCGCTGCGCATCGCCGCCCTCGCCCGGCTCCTTGGCAGCCGCCGCGGCTTCGGCGATCAGCGCCTGGCGCTCAGCATGGTCGGCATCCTGGAACTCCGCCCACCACAGCACCATGTCCTTGGGCACTTCGCCTACTTCGGCACGCAGGCTGTAGAAATCGAACGCGGCACGGAAACGCGGCTGCTCCAGGAAGCGGAACGGACGCGCGCCGCCGCGGCTTTCAAAGCGCGGTTGCAGCGACCAGATCTCGCGCATGGTGGCGGAGAAACGACGCGGGATGGCGAAGTCGTTGTCCTGCAGCGTTTCCACCTCGGCCATCGCCAGCATCAGCGCCGGCAACGATTTTTCACCGCGGGCGATGTGGGCCTGCCAGCGGTTGTTGACCTGCGCCCACAGCAATGCGGCCAACATGAAGCCCACCGATACCGGCTTGTCGGCGCGCACGCGCTCGTCGGTATTGGCCAGCGCCAGCTTGAGGAAGGCCTCGCCGCCGTCTTCGTCCAGTACCGCATCCAGCAGCGGGAAGATACCGCGCGACAGGCCTTCACCACGCAGTTTCTGCAGACAGGCATAGGCATGGCCGGAATGCAGCAGCTTGAGCAACTCGTCAAACAGCCGCGCCGGCGGCTCGTTTTTCAGCAGCATGGCGTGCGAGGCGATCGGCTTGCGGGTGTGCTCGTCGATATCGAAGCCCAGCTTGGCCGCCAGGCGCACCGCGCGCAGCATGCGCACCGGGTCTTCCTGGTAACGGCGCGCCGGCTGACCGATCATTACCAGCTTGCGGGCGTGCAGGTCCTTCACGCCGTGGTGGTAATCGATAATGGTTTCATCGGTCGGGTTGTAGAACAGCGCGTTGACGGTAAAGTCACGGCGCTGCGCATCCTCGGACTGACTGCCGTAGGTGTTGTCCGCCATGATGCGACCGCTATCGCTGGTCTTGCCCACTTCACCGCCACGGAAGGTAGTGACCTCGATGGTCTCCGGCCCCATCATCACGTGCACGATGCGGAAGCGGCGGCCGATGATGCGCGAGCGGCGGAACAGGTGATGAACCTCTTCCGGCGTGGCACTGGTGGCGATGTCGAAATCCTTGGGCGTGACGCCCAGCAGCAGGTCGCGCACCGCGCCCCCCACCACATAGGCCGCGTGCCCGCCTTCCTGCAGGCGCGACACCACGCGCAGCGCGGCGCTACTCAGGCCGTCGCGGCGCACGCCGTGTTGTGCCAGCGACAGTACTCGTGGTTTGGTTTTGTTGGCGGCGGCACGGTTGCCCGACAAGTCGAAAACGCGACTGAACAGTTTGCGGATCATGGGAATGGTATCTGGAGGTGGTAGCTGCGCGGCGCATGCCGTGATGGACTTGAGCGCCGGATTATAGCCCGATACCGGCCTCAGTCTCCAGCATCGTGCCATAGTCATGCTTGACAGCGTACACGCTGTGCTCTAATTTTCGGGCTTGCGCCGATTTTTGCTGCTTGCGGGCGCCTGATAAATACCAGCTAAGAGCGCACCGCCTAACCCGCTGTTGCCCTTTACTGGTCACAGCGGGTTTTTGCATTGCAGCAGCCAGAAGCGGGCAAATAGGTTCATGCGCCGAGTTAATCGACAACTTGCAGGGCGCCATCGAAATTCTGCTAAAGCGTCGCTCGGCTATTACCGGGCGCGCACCACGCTACGGAGACTGCCATGTACGACTGCCAAGAAGACCGCTACACCGACTTCAACACCGCACCGCAAATCGCCACCCCGGCGCTACGCGGCAAGCTCACCGCCCGTGCGCTGGGCAGTGCGCACAAGCCCCGCCTGACCGAACTGGCCGCCTACGCCACCGAGCGCCATCTGGATATTTTCCTGCAGCAGGGCACCCTGCACATCGACGATCTGACGCTGACCGAAGCGCTGAACATCAACGCCCGCTTTGGCAACGACCTGATCATCAGCTGCCATCTGCGCTGCGACCCGCCCGCCCGTTTCGACTGAAGCGACACGGCATTACACGCTGCGGCCAAGCAGGGCATGCCAGTGGCAAAGCGCGCTTATAATGGCGCTCTTTTTGCCTGCCGGTATTTTCCATGCTGTTTGAATTGAACCGTAGCCCGTGGCGCACTCTGCGCCACGAGACCCTGCTGCTGATCCAGCTGGCGCTGCCGATGATGGTGGCGCAGATCGCACAGGTGGCCACCGGCTTTGTCGATACCGTGATGGCCGGCCGCGTCAGCACCGACGATCTGGCGGCTGTGTCACTGGGCGCCAGCGTGTTCGTTACCGTGTATGTCACGCTAATTGGCGTGGCCGCTGCGCTGAACCCGATCCTGGCGCAGCAACACGGCCAGGGCGAAACCACCGCGTTGGGCGACACCGCACGCCAGGGGCTGTGGTTCGGCCTGCTGCTGGGCATTTTTGGCGCACTGCTGATGCTGGCGGTGCAACCACTGCTGCGACTATGGCTGGAACTGCCCACCAGCGTGGAAGACAAGGCCATGTTGTTCATCGATGGCGCCGCCATGGGCATGCCGGCGGCGATCCTGCACCGTGCGCTGGGTGCCTTTGCCTCCAGCCTGGGTCACACCCGTCCGCTGATGGTGGTGAGTGTGGCTGGGCTGCTGCTGAACATTCCACTCAACTACGCGTTGATCCACGGCCTGTTCGGCCTGCCGGCGCTGGGTGGTGCCGGCTGCGGCTGGGCCACCGGCATGGTGTTCATCTTCAACGCCAGCGCCCTGTTCCTGTACATCAAGCATCACCGGGCGTTCCGCCCCTATGGCTTGTGCCAGGGACTGGTGGCGCCGCAGTGGCAGCGTTTCCCCGCCTTCCTCAAGCTGGGGTTGCCCATCGGGCTGTCGTTCTTCGTAGAAGTAAGCCTGTTCTCCTTCATCGCGCTACTGGTCGCCAAGCTGGGCACCACCGTGGTAGCCACCCACCAGACGGTGATCAACTTCTCCAGCGTGATCTACATGATCCCGCAGAGCATCGGCACCGCCGCCACCATCCGCGTCGGCCAAAGCGTGGGCGCCGGCGA
>CAMLGD010000089.1 GCA_946479405.1 uncultured Vogesella sp. | reverse complement strand
GAGATCGACCACACCGGAATCTTGTACTCGTTGCAGATCTTCACCACCGCCTGCACTTCTTCCACGCTGGTGGCCATCACTACGGCCGACGGGGTGTGCTTGGCGGCATCCACCGCCATCATCACCTTGGTGTACGGTTGCAGATGCTCGGCCGAGGTCAGGACATTGTCCTTGCCCAGCGCGGTACTGAATTTCTTGATTGCCGCGTCGAAACGGGCTTCGCTGACACCCTTTGGCAGGGCGAGGTATTTACTAGCCATGGGAAAACTCCGTTCAGATCACGCAGCAAAAGGAAACACACAGGGCGCCATTACCGGCGGTTGCCGCCGGCACAGCCGCCGGGCTACTCACCAGCTCGCGGCCCAGCGACGCAGCCAACTGCACCGCGGCAGCATCGCTGCCCAGACGCTGATGCTGTTGCGACAGCACGCGGCCGCCGGCGCTGCGCACCAGATCCAGCAGCACGGTGGCGGTGGCGTCATCCACCAGGCCAACCAGCATCGCCGGCTGCGCATCCTGCGCCAGCGCTTGAATGTGGGTCAGCAAGGAGCCGTCCAGGCCATTGAGGCTCAGAGCCGGCTGTTGCTGCATGCCGTGCTGCTGGGCGGCGGCAGTGACACCGGCCAGAAACTGGCTGTCCACGGCGCTGCCGGATACGACGGCGGTCAGCGGCATCTGGCCGCCTGCGGCCAACGTTGCGGCATCCGGCAGCCCCGTCGCGGCATGGGCCAGCGAGCCACCAGTGAAGGCCAGGCCGACGGCGGCCAGCCCTTTGAGCAAGGTGCGACGATCAGTAGTCATATGCGCTCTCCTTACGGTTTCGGCTTGGAGTTGGCGAGGTAGGTCGCCAGGCTCTGCAGCGTGTCGTCATCGATATCGCTGACGCGGAAGGCCGGCATCGCGCGCAGGCCGCTGCGCGGAATCAACTTGAACACCGCTTCCGGCAGGCCGCGTCCCAGCAGCACCGGGCCGATGCCCGCTTCGTGACACTTGGCACAGACTTTCTCGTAAAATCGCTGACCCTTGCTGACTTCTGCCTCGCCTTGCGCATGCGCACTGGCCAGCGGCCATGCCAGCAATAAGGTCATGGCCACGGCAGGCAGACGGCCTGCACCCATCCTGGTCCCGTTGTTCACCATTTGTTCTCCTAGATGTTGTGTGTCCGCATTGCATCCGGCGGCACTACGCCACGGTGTCATCACCCTGCCGTGCCTGCTCGCTGCAACGCTGCATTCCCGTCCGATGGCCTTTTCTTGATGTAATGCAAGGAAGCGGCAAGACCATTCTGCTACTGGAGTCATGACTCTAAGCGTGAAGCCCCGGTGTCTCAATGTCGCTTTTTGGGTATGTTTGACACATTTTTGGGAAATGTAAGCCACAGACTACAAAAACAAGCTTGACGGTAACTACTTGAGTTGCAAGGACATTAACCGTTGCAGTGCAGCATTGAGGCAATCATGCAAAACAAATCGGCAACGTCATGAAACGGCCAACGCGGCGAGCAGGCTTGCACGCCACGGTTTTCAGCCGCGCCCGGCTTGTTGATAATCAACGGCTGATTCCCACAGACGAGGCCGGCATGAGCTTGCAATCGGTACGGGCGTTTTTTGCAGAACGCCAACTGGACATACCCATCATCGAACTGGACACCAGCACCGCCACCGTGGCGCTGGCGGCCGAGGCACACGGCGTGGAGCCGGGCCGCATCGCCAAGACCCTGGCCTTCCGCCTGGCTGATGGCCGCGTGGTACTGCTGGTGGCGCGCGGCGATGCCCGCATCGACAACCGCAAGTTCAAGGACGCCTTCGGCAAGGGGCGAATGCTGCCGGCTGAGGAAGTACAGCAGCTGACCGGCCACCCGGTAGGCGGTGTATGCCCGTTCGGGCTGGCGCAGCCGCTGCCGGTATACGTAGACAGCTCGCTGCGGGTGTACGCGGAAGTGCTGCCGGCGGCCGGCGACGTGCACACCGCGGTGCGTATCAGCCCGGCGGAACTGGCGCGTATCGTGGACGGGCAATGGGTGGATGTGTGTCAGGAAGTCGCTGTCGCCAGCGCATGAAAAACGGGCCCAGCGGGCCCGTGGTCCTGGCAAGCGCCGGCTCAGGCCGGCTGCACCTGTGGCAGCGCGCGGCCTAACGGCTGGCTGCCGGTGGCGGGATGCGCCGTGGCTGACGGCAAGCTAAAGAACGCGATCGCCGCCTTTAGCTCGTGCGCCATCTGTTCCAGCTGCCCGGCGGATACCGCCGTCTGCGTCGCGGCGGTGCTGGTTTCCTCGGTCATCTGCGCCACCTGCTCCACATTGCCGGCAATGCTGCCGCCGGCCGCCTGCTGTTGTGCCAGCGCCACCGACACCGCCTGTATCGCCTGATTGATGCGGCCAACGTTGCCACTGATGCCGGCCATCGCCGCACGCGCCTGCTGCGTCTGCTCCAGCCCGGTTGCCATCTGCGTCACGGTCTGGTGAATACCGCCGACCACCTGCTGGCTGCTGCTCAGCATCTCGGCAATGATGCCGCTGATCTGGCTGGTGGACTGCGCGGTGCGCTCCGACAGCTTGCGCACCTCGTCCGCCACCACGGCAAAGCCGCGTCCGGCCTCGCCAGCCCTTGCCGCCTCGATGGCGGCGTTCAAGGCCAGCAGATTGGTCTGCTCGGCCACATCGCGAATCACTTCCACTACGCTGGAAATCTGCTGCGACTTGCTGCCCAGCAGATTGGCCTGCTGCTGCGATTCCCGTACCTGCAGGCTCACCTGCTGGATAGTCTGCAGCGTGCCGGCGATGATCAGCTCGCCCTCTCCCGCCAGCTTGCCGGCACTGTCGGCATCGCGCGCCACGTCCTGGGTATTGTCACTGACCGAGGCAATGCTGACCGACAGCTGCTCGACCGAGGCGGACATCGCCGCCGCCGAGCGGGTCTGCTCTTCGGCGGACACCGCCACCTGTTCGGAGGATGCGGCCAACTCGGTGGCGTTGACCGACAGCCTGGCAATCACCTGTTCCAGGTTCTGCACCAGCCGGCACAGCGCGCCCTGCATCGCCGCCATCGACGCCACCACGCTGCTGTCATCGCCGCGGCGCACCGGCAGCGATTGCCCCAGATCGCCGGCGGCAATGCGCTGCGCCAGTTGCACCACGGCAGCCGGCTCACCGCCCAGCTGCCGCAGCAGTTGACGGATGATGTACCAGCCCATGCCGGCGCCCAGCAGCAGGCCCAGCGTCATCAGCATTATCGACAGTTGCGCGCTGCGCTGCGCCGCCGCCTCGGCGGTGGCATATTGCTCCGCCGCCACCCGCAGCTGCAGTGCGATCAGCGCAGCGATGCGGCCGGATACCGGGTCCAGCGCCGGGTACAGCCTGCTGTCGTTGAATTGCTGCAGGCCGGCGCGGTCGTCCGCCTGCGCCAGCTGCTGCAGCTGGCCGACACCGGCATTGGCCAGCTGCATCGCCTGCTCGGTCTCGGCCACCAGTTTTTGTTCTTCCGCGGTCAGCAAGGTGCTGCGATAAGCCTGCCATTGCTGGTCTATGCTGCTGCGCGCGCTGGCCAGGTTCTGCAGGAAGCTGTCGCGGCTTATGGCGCCGGCACGCAGTTTGTGCGCGGCATCGACAATGCTGACCGCGTAGCCGTCCGCCACCTGCTTCAGCTGCTGCAGCGGCACCACGCGGTCGAAATAGGTGCTGGAATAATCGGCAAGGATCTTGTTCTGTACATACATGCCGAAGCCGCCGAGGGCGGCGGCGATCAGCAACAACAACACCAGTAACAGGCCAAGACGCTGGCCGATGGTAAGTGGGCGGATCATGTGGGGTGCTCCGTGCGTGGTGGAATTAAATAATGAAAACTGCATTAAATTTCACTAATTAATTGACCACGCCACCACACATGTCAATGCAATAAATATCACAAACAAATTACGCCTGCCCGCGGCGTCAGCCCCGCCAATAGTGCCTGGGACAATACTATGCCGTCCGTTGCGGCCAGGCTTTCCATACCATTGTCGTTAAGCCGTCCACAGGGCAGAAAATAGCAAAAATCACTGCCACAGCGCTGTCACATCGCCAATCGGCGGCAGTAATTCACCGCCGAAAACATGCAATAAAAAACAACACAGCCCGCACTTGGCGGGCTGTTTGTAATAAATATTATGGCGGTCAGGCGTAGTTCTGCGGGAACAGCGCGCGCTCCACCGACTCGATCAGGATGTGGATCACCTTGATGTGCAACTCCTGCACCCGGTCGGCGTACTGGCCGCCCGGAGTGCAGACGTCGATATCCGCCAGCTGGCCGATCACCGAGCCGGGACGGCCGGTCAGCGCCACCACCACTACCCCCATCTCCTTGGCTGCCTTCACCGCCGCCAGCACGTTCTTGCTGCTACCGCTGGTGCTGATCGCCAGCAGCACGTCACCGGCGCCGGCGTGCGCTTCCAGATAACGCGAGAAGATGGCGTCGTAGCCGTAGTCGTTGCCGACGCAGCTGATGTGGCTGGGATCGCTGATACTGGATGCCGGCAGCGCGCGGCGGTCATTGCGGTAGCGACCGGACAGCTCCTCGGCAAAGTGCATGGCATCGCACATCGAGCCGCCATTGCCGCAACTGAACACCCGCTTGCCATGCTGATACGCCGTCACCAGCACATCGCCGGCCGCATCGATGGCGGCCAGTGCTTGCGGGTTGGACAGTAGCGCATCCAGCGCACTGCGTGCTTCGGTCAGGGTGGCAACGATATGCGGTTTCATGATGTCAGCCTAGTTGGTCTTGATGGGCGGGCATTGTACCCGCCTCAAGCGGCCAGCGCAGTAGCTCTTCCGGCCGAAGCCCGACTGCCAGATGGGCACCGGGCCGCGGCGGCGGGCCGCCGGCCAGCTCGCGGGCGCTGAGCAACAGCTGCCACGGCGCGCCGTCACCAGCCACCGTCACCTGCCAGCCATCGGCCTGCGGCGCCACAGCCAGAATGGCACGTTGCGGTTGCGCGGCGCCCAGTACAAAGGCCTGCGGCGGGATCGCGTACTGTTCGAACACATTATGAAAGCCGACAAAGCGCGCCACCCAGCTACTGGCCGGCCGCGCCAGAATCTCGGCCGGCATGCCCTGCTGCACGATGCGGCCGTGCTGCAGGATGGCCACCCGCTGCGCCAGGCTGAAGGCCTCGTGGCGGTCATGCGTCACCAGCAGCGCCGGCACCTGCAAGCCGGCCAGGTGCTGCGCCACGTCGGCCAGCAGCTGCTGCTTGAGATCGGTATCCAGACTGGAGAACGGTTCGTCCAGCAGCAGCAGTTGCGGCCGGCACACCAGCGCCCGCGCCAGCGCCACCCGCTGCCGCTCGCCGCCGGACAGGGTGTGGCAGGCGGCGCGCCCACGGCCGGCCAGCCCCACCGCCGCCAGCATCGCCTCCGCCTGCTGCCGCGCGGCGCGCCGCGGCGTGCCGCGCTCGATCAGGCCAAAGGCAACGTTGGCCGCAGCATCCAGATGCGGGAACAACGCGTGGTCCTGGAACATCATCGCCAGCTGCCGCTGCTCCGGCGGCAGCGTCAGCAAGTCGTGGCCATTCAGCCGCACACTGCCACCCTGCGGCCGCTGCAAACCGGCCAGTACCGCCAGCAGGCTGGATTTGCCGGCGCCGGATGGCCCCAGCAGCGCCAGCGTTTCGCCGGCGGCCACCTGCAGCGATACCGCATCCAGTACCCGGCGTTGGCGAAAGGCCAGGTTCAGCCCGTCAATCTGCAGCACGATTTTTCTCCGGCCATTCGATGATCAAAAATGCCAGCAACGCAAATGCCAGCAGCAGGCAGGTCAGCAGCATCGCCTGCTCCAGGTTGGCCGCACCGGGGCGCCCCAGCCGCTGGTAGATCAGCGTGGTCAGCGTGGTCCATTCCGGCCGCGACAGGAACAGCGTCACCGCGAACTCGCCCACCGCGGTGGCGGCGGCAAACGCCAGTCCGCGGCGCAGCGCCGGGCGGATCAGCGGCAGGCTGACGCGGTAGAAGGCGCGCCAGCGCGTGGCACCCAGGGTGCGCGCCGCCGCCGGCAAGGTGGGCGACAGGCTGGCCAGCGCCCCGGCCACCGCCTTGGCCACAAACGGATACGCCAGCAAGGCGTAGGCCGCCACCAGCAGCCACAGGCTGGCACCGTATTGCGGATACAGCAGCAGCAGGCCGAACGCCAGCATCACCGGCGACACCATGAACGGCAGAAAACTCAGTGCGCGCAGCCACCACCAGCGGGCGGCGGCAATGCCGTGCGCCAGTCCCAGCGCCAGCGCCAGCAGCACCGCAGCGCCGGAAAACTGCAGCGTGTTGCCGATGGCGGCCAGCACTTCGTCATCCCACAGCAGCGGCCAGTTGGCGGCATCTGCCTGCAGCGCGCGCCATGCAATCGCCAGCAAGGGCGCGGCGGCAAACAACGCCAGCAACAGCAAGCCCACGCCCAGCTGCAGCCATTGCGGCCAACCTTGCGGCCGCTGGCACAGCGTGGGGCCGGGGCGGCTGTCCTTTACCAGCCGGCGCTCGATCAACGCGTAGCCGCCGGCCGCCAGCGCGCCCACTGCCAGCGCCAGCAAGGCCAGCGCACCGGCATCGGCCAGGTTCAGCTCGTACGCCACCAGCGAATAGATTTCCACCTCCACCGTAGCGTAGCGCTGGCCGCCCAGCAGCAGCGCCAGGCCGAAACCGGCAAAGCAGTACAGAAAGATCAGGCACAGCGCCGATGCCAGCCACGGCCGCACCACCGGCCATTCCACCCGCCAGAAGGTGCGCCACGGCGTGGCACCCAGCGTGCGCGCCACCAGCAGGCGGCTGGCCGGCACCTGCGACAGCCCATCCACCCCGGCCCGCACCAGCAATGGCAGGTTGTAGAACAGATTGCCGTACAGCAGCAGCCACGGCGTGTCCTGCAGATTGATGCCAAGCACGCCGTGCGGGCCGAACAGCGCCAGTACGCCAAGGCCGGCGACCAGCGTCGGCATCACGAACGGCAACAGCAGCAAGCGCAGCAGCAGGCCGCGGCCGGGAAAATCGTAACGCGCCAGTATCCAGGCCAGCGGCAGGCCGATCAGCAGGCACAGCAGGCAGCTGATTAATGCCTGCAACAGCGACCAGCCCAGCCGCCACTGCAGGTAATCGTCCTGCAGCAAGGCCGGGTTGAAGGCGCTACCGCCCTCCCACAGCAGCCGCGTCAGCGGTGCCGCCACCATGGCGGCGAGGAACAACAGCGGCAGCAAGGCCAGGCTGCCGCGCAGCGGCCAGCTCATGCGCCGAACTCCAGCAGGTACACCTGTTCGTCACCGTCCTGCGGGTCGAACCAGCGGCCAACCTCGGCAAAGCCGAAGCGCCGCGCCAGCGCCAGCGACGCGCCGTTATCCGGCGCGATCGACAGCACAAAGCGCTGCTGGCCATGCTCACGCCGCGCCCAGTGCAGCATGGCGGCCAGCGCCTCGCTGGCGTAGCCCTGCCGGCGGTGCGCGGCAAACACGGTGTAGCCCAGCTCCACCGCGCCCGGCGCCAGCGGGCACAGATAATCCGGCGCCGGCAGGCTGTGAAAGCCGATATGCCCCAGCATGCGGCCGCTGTGACGGCACAGCATGGCGCGCAGCGACCACGGCGCGTAGGCGTGGTCAGCCAGCATGTCGGCCAGCCGCAGCGCCATCAGCGCCCGCTCGCCCAGCCAGTCGGCCGGCAATACGGCCCCCAGCCGGGCGCCCGCCTCGGCATGGCGGCCATTGCAGCCCAGGCGCAGCACCTCGGCATCCAGATGCCGCAGGATCAGGCGCGGGCTGAGGATGTCGGCGCAGGTACTACGCTCGGGCGCAAGGTTGGCCGCAGACATGGTATCGGGCTCAGTTACCGGACTTCAGTACCACACGGGTCCAGCGGCTGACCCAGCCGGCGGTCTTGTGCTGCATGGCGTCCAGCTTGGGGTTGCTGGCGGCCTGCGGCTGCTGCGCATGCTTGAACACCGGGTCCAGGCTGACGCCGGCCACTGCCGGGTACATCCACATCTCGGTTGGCAGCGCCTGCTGTGCCGCGTTGCCACGCAGGAAGTCGACAAACGCCTGCGCCGCCTGCGGCTCCTTGCCACCTTTGACCATGGCCACGCCTTCGATCTGCTGGAACACGCCGCCTTGCAGCAGCAGGTTGGCGGTCGGTGCTTCGCTGAGTTTTTCCTTGCTGTAGAACACCTCCGCCGCCGGGCTGGTGGCGTAGCTCACCACGATCGGGCGGCTGCCGCCGTTCTTGCTGAAATCGGTGTAATAGGCTTCGCTCCAGCCCTTGGCCACCTTGACGCCGTTGTCGCGCAGCTTGCCCCACCAGGCGAAGGCCGGCTCCTCGCCCAGGCCCTTGACGGTGGCGAGCAGGAAGGCCAGCCCCGGGCTCGACGTCGCCGGGTTCTCCACCACCACCAGGTTCTTGTAGGCCGGGCGCGTCAGCTCGTCGAGCGAGGTGGGCAGCGCCAGCTTCTGCCTGGCGAACCAGGCCTTGTCGTAGTTCAGCGTGACGTAACCGTAGTCGACGCTCACCATCCCCGGCAGCGTCTGCTTCACCGCGGCGCCGGCCGGGCTCGCGGTCGGCTCCAGCACACCGGCCTGCTGCGCCTTGCCGAGCAGCGTGTTGTCGATGCCGTAGACCACGTCGGCGATCGGGTTGGCGCGGGTCAGGATCAGCTTGTTGAGCATCTCGCCGGCATCACCGGCCTTGATGATGGACAGCTTCACGCCGGCCTGTTTCTCGAACTCGGCCAGTTTGTCCTTGGGCAGGCTGAACGAGCTGTGCGTCAGCACACGCAGCTCGCCGGCCAGGGTAGTCAGGGAAGCGCCGGCCAGCGCCAGCAGCAGAACGGTTTTCTTGAACATTGCAGACATCCTCTTTTGGCAACGGCACCCAAAAGAAGAAGCGGGACGCGGCCGGGCCGCGCATCACGCTCCCTCCGCTGGTATGACCCAGATCAGGTTCTGGGGTATGTCTCAGCCCGCCGCCTGGCAGGCACCCCCGGTGATCGAGCCGCGAGTATAGCGCCTGCGTCGGGATGCTCAAAGTTGGCCGCATGCGCGGTAGCGCACCGGATTTTGCCTTTGCCGCCGTCATGGACTATCACGGGAAGCAGCCATAGCCAAACACAAACAATCAATTAACAACAATCAATTTAACAAATTTATAAGCCAATACCATACTGCAGACATCACTCACGGAGGACTCGCCATGCAACGCTTCCTGCCAAGCCGCGTCATGCTCGATGACATCTGGGCCAATCTGGTCTGGATGCAGTAAGCACCGCCACGCGACACACCTGGCCGCAGCAGATGCCGGCCAGGACACCGAATCAGTTCGCCATCCATCGCCTGCACGCCGGCCCGGTGCCGCCACGCA
The DNA here is from genome assembly GCA_946479405.1 of uncultured Vogesella sp. Next base: position 2,847 of record CAMLGD010000089.1, on the reverse strand, counting down.
GGCACAGACCACAACAGGAGACCCTCATGTCCACAGCAGCCAAATGCCCGTTTGCCGGTAGCGCCGCCCCACAGAGCATCGCCGGCAGCCAATCCAATGCCGACTGGTGGCCGAACCAGCTCAAGCTGAGCATCCTGCACCAGCACGGCGCCGAATCCGACCCAATGGGTACGGGGTTCGACTACGCCGCCGAATTCAAGACTCTGGATCTGGATGCAGTGGTGCAGGATCTGCATGCATTGATGACCACGTCGCAAGACTGGTGGCCGGCCGACTGGGGCCACTACGGCGGCCTGATGATCCGCATGGCCTGGCACGCCGCCGGCACCTACCGCATTGCCGATGGCCGTGGTGGTGCCGGCACCGGCAACCAGCGCTTTGCCCCGCTGAACAGCTGGCCGGACAACGGCAACCTGGACAAGGCGCGCCGCCTGCTGTGGCCGATCAAACAGAAATACGGCCGCAAACTGTCGTGGGCGGACCTGTTCATCCTGGCCGGCAACGTGGCGCTGGAATCGATGGGCTTCAAGACCTTCGGCTTCGGCGGCGGCCGCGCGGACATCTGGGCGCCGGAAGAAGACATCTACTGGGGCATGGAAAAAACCTGGCTGGCCACCAGCGACCAGCCGAACAGCCGCTATTCCGGTGATCGCCAACTGGATAACCCGTTGGCCGCCGTGCAGATGGGGCTGATCTACGTGAACCCGGAAGGCCCGGACGGCAACCCGGACCCGGTGGCTTCCGGCCGCGACGTACGCGAAACCTTCGCCCGCATGGCAATGAACGACGAAGAAACCGTGGCACTGGTGGCCGGCGGCCACACCTTCGGCAAGGCGCACGGCGCCGGCGATCCGGCCCTGGTCGGCCCGGAACCGGAAGCGGCACCGATCGAGGCCATGGGCCTGGGCTGGATCAACCAGTTTGGCAGCGGCAAAGGCGTGCACACCACCACCAGCGGCATCGAAGGCGCGTGGAAACCCAACCCCACCACCTGGGACAACGGCTACTTCGACATGCTGTTCGGCTACGAATGGGAACTGACCCGCAGCCCGGCCGGCGCCAAACAGTGGGTGGCCAAGGATGTGAAGCCGGAGCACATGATTCCGGATGCGCACGATCCGGGCAAAAAACACCCGCCGATGATGACTACCGCCGACCTGTCGCTGCGCTTCGACCCGGTCTACGAGCCGATTGCCCGCCGCTTCCACCAGGACCCGCAGGCCTTCGCCGATGCCTTCGCCCGCGCCTGGTTCAAGCTCACCCACCGCGACATGGGCCCGCGCGCCCGCTACCTCGGCAAACTGGTGCCGGCGGAACAATTGATCTGGCAAGACCCGGTCCCGGCCGTGGACCACCCGCTGGTCGACGCGCAAGACATTGCGGCGCTGAAAAGCAAGGTATTGGCTTCCGGCCTGAGCATTGCCCAGCTGGTTAACACCGCCTGGGCCTCGGCCGCCACCTTCCGCGGCAGCGACAAGCGCGGCGGCGCCAACGGCGCACGCATTCGTCTGGCCCCGCAAAAGGACTGGGCGGTAAACCAGCCGGCACAACTGGCGCAGGTACTGCAAACGTTGGCCGCCGTCCAGCAGGATTTCAACGCCAGTGCCGCCGGCGGCAAGCAAGTCTCGCTGGCCGACCTGATCGTGCTGGCCGGTGGCGCCGCTATTGAGGCCGCCGCCAGCAAGGCCGGGCTGACTGTCAGCGTGCCCTTTACCCCGGGCCGCATGGACGCCAGCGCTGATCAGACCGACGTGGAGTCCTTCCAGGTGCTGGAGCCGAAAGCCGACGGCTTCCGTAACTACGCCGCGCCGGAGCTGGAAGGCGTCGTCGGCGAACTGCTGATCGACAAGGCGCAGTTGCTGACGCTGAGCGCGCCGGAGATGACCGTACTGGTCGGCGGCCTGCGCGTGCTGAATGCCAATAGCGGCCAGAGTCAGCATGGCGTGCTGACCCAGCGCCCGGAAACCCTGAGCAACGACTTCTTCGTCAACTTGCTCGACATGGGCACCAAGTGGCAGAAGTCCGCCACTGCCGGCGTGCTGGAAGGGCGTGACCGCCACAGCGGCGAGCTGAAATGGACGGCCACCGTGGTCGACCTGCTGTTCGGCTCCAACTCGCAGCTGCGCGCACTGGCGGAGGTATATGCCAGCAGCGATGCGCAGCAGAAGTTCGTCACCGACTTTGTCGCCGCCTGGAACAAGGTAATGAATCTGGACCGCTTCGACCTGGCCTGATCGCGCTTGCGGCCAACGTGCAACAGGGCAAACCTCACGGTTTGCCCTGTTTTTTTGTGGCGCCGCCCACCTAGCGTAACCCGGCAGGCGGCGTGCCAATGCAAACAGGGCCTTGTCAAAGACAAGGCCCTGTTTGGTATTTGGTGCCGGCGGCAGGAATCGAACTCGCGACCCCCTGATTACAAGTCTTGCGGCAAATCCAACATAAACAGTAACTTAACGTTATTCAACTTCTACAAACACACCTGAAAAACACCGCTGAGAGCCTTATTTTTTAAGGAACCCAAACCGTTTTGTAGAAGATTTTCTGCCAAATAATCACACTCTCTCTTCCAGATCAACTACAGTGGTATAACATGCCCATGTGCTAGGATGACTGCTATCGGCCAGAAGCGGTCAGTTGGTAATGTCATCGATAAGCAGTCGTTCAAATGTATTTTCATAAATTGGAAAATAGTTCAGAACATGCTTGAGTCAGAATTCATAGCGAGCATCGATTGTCGTTTCCCTTATGGCAGGCCAATCAAATGGCGGCGCGTAGTCAGTCAATCGTCCGCAATATCTGCAAATGCTGCCTTTATGGTAATTCATGAGGTGTGCCGCCCTCCAAGAC
>CAMLGD010000088.1 GCA_946479405.1 uncultured Vogesella sp. | reverse complement strand
CGTTCGCCCTGCACATCGCCATCGGTGGCCTGCTTGAACAGCGCGTACAGCTGCAGCAGGGTCTGGTTGTCCGGGCGCTCGGCCAGGGTGGTGACGTCTTTTTGCGCCTGTTCAAACAGGGTATTCAGGTCGGACATATGTTTATCCTTTGCACTGCGGAACGATACCTCGCTCCTGGTTGATGTTGTATTAGCCCGCCGGTTGCCCCGGCCGGCCAAATTTACCATGAAACGATCGTTTAATGCGGCTGCAACGCTATCTGAATGCGCTTGCGGCTGCGTACCGCCACGCCCCCCTTCTTGGCCGGCATGAAATGCGCCTGTCGAAAGGTCGCCACCGCAAAGCGCGCATAGTCACTATCGCCATTGCCGGATGTTACCTCCACCCGATCCACCCCGCCGTCACTGCTGATGTACAACAACAATTGCAGCTGCTCGGGGCTGCCTGCCGGGTAATCCAGCAGCAGCTGGCCGATGGGCGCCGCCAGCACGTCCAGCTCGCTGGCCGAGTAATACGGATCCAGCGCCAGCCCCGGCAGCGCACCGGTAGCCGCAGAAGCTGGCGCCATCAGCAGCGGCACCTCCGCTTCCGGCTGCGAGGCCGCAACGGCGACCTCGACAGGTACCGTGGCTGGCGGTGCAGACGCCTCCTCGAAGGATGTCGGCACGGTCACTGGCAGCTCGGGCACCTCCGCTGGCGATACCGGCGGTGCAGGCTCGGCACTGGCCAGCGTTACCGCCAGTGCGCGCGCGCCTCCGCTCTGCCCGGCTGGCGCCAGCGGCAGCAACAGCAAGGCCGCATGCACGGCCAGTGCCAGCAAGGCACTGGCCAGCAGCGGCCGGGAGTTTACCAACCAGGCGGGCATGCCGCGCTTACTTGGCCTTGAATGCGGCTTCGATGGTTTCCACCGGCACGGCACCGGAGATCATCCGCCCATTGGGGAGGAACAGTGCCGGGGTACCGGCTACCCCCAGTTTTTCGCCCAATGCGGCCAACTCGGCCAGCGGGGTGCTGCAGTTGGCATTGCCAGCCGGCAGCTGGGCACCGTTACGCATCACCGCGGTCCAGGTTGCGGCGCGATCCTTGCTGCACCAGATCTGCGCGGCCTTGCGCGGCGCATCCGGGTGCAGCTGTGCCAGCGGGTACAGGAAAGTGTAGATGGTGACGTTATCCAGCTTGGACAACGCATCCTGCTCTAGGCGCTTGCAGAACGGGCAATCCGGATCGGAGAACACCGCCAGCTTGCGCTCGCCCTTACCGCGCACTTCCTTGATCGCCTTGTCCAGCGGCAGGGCGTTGAAGTCGAATTTCACCTGATTCAACTCTTCCAACCGGCCTTCGGTAAGGCTCTGGCGGGTCTTGGTATCGATCAGGTCGCCAGTCAGCAGATGCTCCACCTTGGCATCGGCATAGACGATGGTGTATTCCTCGCGCGCGCCACGCTTCATCTTCACCACGATTTCGTACAGCCCCGCTACCGGCGCCGGCTGCACGCTGGTGATGTCATGCTGCGGGAACTTGCTCTTGAAGTTGGCGCGCACCGAATCCGGCGTTTCATCGGCCGCAGACGCGGTGCAAGCAAGTAGCGACAGGCAGAGCGGAATGATGGCCAACTGGGGAAGACGGAGCTTCATTGCAATCCTTTTTCAGTTAAAAGCCCACCGCGTGGCGGGCCAGCTGCCGCTTGATCAGCGGCAGACGATTCGTCAGGTTCAGGCCGGTATTGCGCAGCCAGGCAATGCCCGGCAGCTGCTTGGCGTGGAACAGGCCAAACAGCGTGTCGCAGGTCAGTTGCATGGTGCGTACCGCCTCTTTACGGCCGCGCTCGTAACGGCGCAGTGCCAGCCATTCGCCCGGATCCTTGCCCTCGGCGATGATAGCGGCCAAGCGGGCAGCGTCCTGAAAGCCCAGGTTGACGCCCTGCCCGGCCAGCGGATGCACGGTGTGCGCGGCATCGCCCACCAGCGCCACGCGCTCGGCAATCACGTGCTGCGGCGTCAGCAACCGCAACGGGAAAGCCGCCGCCGGCGTCAGCACTTCCAGCTTGCCCAGCGCATGCCCACCGGCTTCGGCCACCACGGCGGCAAAACGTTCCGCCGACAGTGCCAGCAGCGGTTCCGGCTGCGGCGTGGACCACACGATGGAGATGCGATTGTCCGGCAACGGCAGCCAGGCCAGGATGCCATCGCCCAGGAACCATTGCCGCGCAATATTGCCATGCGGCAGCTCGGTGGCGAAGTTGGCCACCACGCCACTCTGACCATACGGCTTCACCTCGGCGGAAATGCCGCTTTGCTGCCGCACCCAGGAGTTAGCACCATCGGCGCCGACCAGCAGCCGGGCCTGCAGCACGCGGCCGTCTTCCAACTGCAATTCCGCGGATTTAGGCGAATGCCGGAGACCGGTTGGCCGCACGCCTTCCACCAGTTCGACGCCGCTGGCGGTTTGCAATTGCTGCCACAACGCGGCCAGCAGCCAGCGGTTTTCTGTAATCCACGCCAGTGCCTCGGCACCGGCATCGGCAGCGGAGAAAGCAATGCACCCGCCCTGATCACCGCGCACATCCATGCCGGCGATGGTGCCGATGCGGCTCATGTCCGGCCACACCCCCAGGCTCTCGATAAAGCGGCGATTGGCCGGGCTGATCGCGTACACGCGCGCATCCCAGCCTTGCTGCAAGCCGTCAAAGCGCGCCTGCTGGCTTTCCACCAGCGCCACGCGGCGGCCCTGCTTGTCCAGCGCCAGCGCCAGCGCCGCACCGACCAGGCCGCCACCGACGATTACGACATCAAATGAAGTGCTCATGATTCCCTAATGGCAACTTTGGCGGCCAACGTTGGCCGCACGCGCTCTGTTTACGGCAGTTTACACACCAAACACCAGATGACCGGCAAAGCGCTTGCGCAGCGGCGGCAGGCTGTCCAGCATGTTCATGCCGGCACCGCGCAGCGTCTTCAGCAGCGGATGTGCACCATCGAACAACCGGATCAAGCCATGGGTAAAGCCCACCACCGCGTGGCTGTCCATGCGGCGCTGGGCGGCATAGCGGCGCAGCACGGCGGCATCGCCCGGATCGGCCGCGGCGGCAAGCAGCTCGGTCAGGCCAACCGCATCGCGCAGCCCCAAGTTGAAGCCCTGCGCCGCCACCGGGTGCATGGTCTGCGCGGCATTGCCGATCATCACCACCCGGCCGGACACCACGCTGTTGAGCTGGCGCAGCAGCAGCGGAAACACCGCACGCTCGCCGATGGCAGTGAAGCTACCCAGGCGCTCGCCGAACGCCTGCTGCAGTTCGGCCAGCACCGCGGCCTCGTCTGCATCGTGCAGCCGTTGCGCCTCGGCCGGCGTGCGCGTCCACACCAGCATCATGCGTTCGCCGTGCGGCAACAGCGCAAACGGGCCGTCATCGGCAAAGCGCTCGTAGGCGACGTTGCCGTGCGGCAGGCTGGCCGTCACTTCGGCCAGCAGTGCGCTCTGCTGATAATCGTGCACATGACGCTGGATACCTGGCAGGGTTTCCGCCAGCGCGCCGCCTTCGGCCAGCACCACCAGCCGTGCGGTGAGTTGGCGGCGCTGACCGGCGGCATCCTCCACCGTCAGGCTGGCGTAGCGTGCCAGCGACTGCACTGCGGTCACCTTGTGCTGCCAGCACACCGCCACGCCCTGCTGCTGCAGCGCATCGCCCAGACTGGCGGCTAGCGCCGGGTAGTCCACCACTGCACCCAGGTGCGGCAACGTCAGGTCATCACGGCTGATCACCGTGCGGCCCCAGGCGGCCTGCTGCGACACGTGCACGGTGTCGATATCGGTAGCCGGCAGGCTATCCGGCCAGGCGCCCACCGCGGCCAGCTGCTCGCGGCTGTACCACGACAGCGCCAACGCGCGGGCATCGCGCAGCGGGGCATCCTTGGCGCGCGCCTCGATCAACAACACATCGCGACCGGCCTGCTTCAGGCGCAAGGCGGCCAGCGCCCCTACCGGGCCACCGCCCACGATCACGATATCGGAATGAAGAATGTTTGCTTGCATGCTTGCTTACGCTGCGGCCAACTAGCTGGCCTGCATCAGCGCCTCAATGTCGTCTATGCGTTTGGGGGCCGCATCGGTGTACACGTGATGGCCAGTGGCGGTGACCAGCACATTGTCTTCGATACGGATGCCAATATTGTGGAATGCCGCCGGCACGCGATCGTCCGGGCGGACATACAGCCCCGGCTCGATGGTGGTGCACATGCCGGGCTGGAATTGCCGCCACTGACCGCCGGGGCGACGCAGGCCGACGTCATGCACGTCCAGCCCCAGGAAGTGGCCGATGCCGTGCATGTAGAAGCGGCGGTAGTCGCCGGATTCGATCACACCGTCCACGCTGCCCTGCAGCAGCTGGTAATCCAGCATGCCCTGCACCAGCACACGCAGTGCGGCGTCGGCCGGTACGTCCAGCGTGGCGCCCGGCCGCACCGCGGCGATGGCCGCCAGCTGCGCCGCCAGCACCACCTCGTACAGGTCGCGCTGCGGCTGGCTGAAGCGGCCATTCACCGGGAAGGTGCGGGTGATATCGCCGGCGTAGCCCATGAACTCGCAGCCGGCGTCGATCAGCAGCAGCTCGCCGTCGTTCAGGCGTGCATTGTTGGCCGCATAGTGCAGCGTGCAGGCATTGCCGCCGCCGGCGACGATGCTCTCATAGGCCGGCTGACGCGCACCGTTGCGCACGAAGTGATACAGCAGCTCGGCCTCGATTTCGTACTCGTACTTGCCCGGCCGGGTGGTCTGCATGGCGCGCACATGCGCCTCGGCCGATACCTGGCCGGCACGCAGCAGTATCGCCTGCTCGCGCTCGTCCTTGAGCAGGCGCATCTCGTCGACCAGCGGCAGCAGATCGCCAAACTGCGCCGGCGCATCCACGCCGAAGCGGGCTCGGGCGCGCACCGCCTCCAGCCAGCCAGCCACCCGCGCATCCCAGACGGCAGTCCGGCCCAGCGGCCAGTACAGCGCCGGCACATCGGCCAGCAAATCGGGCAGGCGCTGATCCAGCTCGTCGATGGCGTAGGCCTCGTCAAAGGCAAACGCTTCGGCAGCTGCGTCCGGACCGTGGCGGAAGCCTTCCCAGATTTCCATATCCGGGTTCTTGGCCCGGCAGAACAGGATGGCCTTGCCGCGGCGGCCATCCAGCACCAGCACGGCCTCCGGCTCGGCAAAGCCGGTCAGATACAGGAAATGGCTGTCGGCACGATAGGGGTAGTGGGCATCGGCATTGCGCACCGCTTCTGGCGCGGTGGGCAGAATGGCGACAGCATCGCCAATGGCGGCCAGCAGCTGCTGGCGACGGTCTACAAGACTCTGGTGCATGCGAGACACCTGCAATCGAAACGGCGCCCAGTTTACACCTGCCGCTGCCGCCAGGCGATGGCGCATGCGGCCAACATGATGCCTACCACGGCGCCAAGCATATCGGCGAGGGCATCGCCCAGCTCGGCCGAGCGCGTGGCCGTCAGCCAGCCTTGCGCCAACTCGGAACCAACGGCCCATGCCAGGCACAGCAGCAGGCTTGGCCGCCACAGCGCTGCGCCACGCACGCCCTGCCGCAACCGTGGCCAGGCCAGCAGCACACCGCCCAATAAAAACAGACAGAAATGACCTATCTTGTCGAAATACGGGATGCCGGATGGCGGCCCCGCCGGCTTGAGCAGCAGCAACCACACCGATAGCACCCACCATAACCAGGCCGGCAGCCAGTAACGTGAAACAGGCATCGCACCCCTCCGCACCGTAAAATGTGCGGATTGTGCCCTGCGGCAGCCAGCCATGCACCCGCCATGCATGCAAAAACCGCCCGCCCACCCCTTTATTACCAAGAAAGAAGCGCCATGCCCCGCATCCTGATAACCGGCACCAGCGGCCAGCTGGGTTTCGAGCTGCAACGTGCGCTGTGCCTGTTTGGCGAGCTGCGCTGCCCGGGCCGCCGGCAGCTGAACCTTGCCAGCCGCCAGGCGGTGCTGGCCTGGCTGGACGCGGAGCGCCCGGAGGTGATCGTCAACGCTGCTGCCTACACCGCCGTGGACAAGGCGGAAAGCGAGGCCGATCTGGCTCATGCCATCAACGCCGCCGCACCGGGCGCCATGGCAGAGTGGGCGGCGGCCAACGATGCGCTGCTGCTGCACTACTCCACCGACTATGTGTTCGATGGCAGCGGCGAGACCGCCTGGCGCGAAGACGACACCGCCAAACCGCTGTCGGTCTACGGCCACAGCAAATGGCAAGGGGAACAAGCGGTGCGCGCCGCCGGCGGCCGCCACTTCATCCTGCGCAGCAGCTGGGTGGCCGGCGTGCATGGCAACAACTTCGCCAAAACCATGCTGCGACTGGCGGCCAGCAAGGATCAGCTGCGAGTGGTGAACGACCAGTTTGGCACCCCCACTCCGGCCAGCCTGCTGGCCGATGTCAGCGCCCAGCTGCTGGCGCGCACGCTGCTAAGCAACGAACAACCATACGGCACCTACCATGTCGCCACCCAGGGCTGCACCAGCTGGTACCAGTACGCCGAGTACGTGATCGGCCTTGCCCGCGAAGCGGGTTGGCCTATCAGCCTGCCCGGCGACGGGCTGCAGCCGATACCCAGCGCCGACTACCCGCAACTGGCGTTGCGCCCGGCGTACTCGGTGCTGGATTGCCACAAGCTGCAACAGGCATTTGGCCTGCAGCTGCCCGGCTGGCAACAGGGCATCCACCAGCTGTTTGCCACGCTGGATGCCGCCCGGCGCGGCTGACGGCTCTGCCACAGCGCCAAGCGGTAACGGCAGCGAATCGGCGCACATTAAGCGATGGTTAAGCCATGGGGACTATCTATAAAAATGTAGTGCGTACCCCTAACCCGCCCGGCCAACATCGCAACGCCATAGCGGCCATGCCAAGGAGAACCCCATGAAAAAACTGCTCTGGTTGCTGCCACTGATGATCCTGCCCGCGCTGCCGGTACTGGCAGCGGACACGACTACCAATCCGGATGGCAGCACCACGGTTGTCGATGATAGTGCCGACGGCCCCAATCATGATCTCAACGATGACAAGGGCAAGGATGGGCAGCACGACGCCGCAGACGACAACGACCGGGACGGCAACGATGGGCATGATAGAGGCGGCCACGATCACGGCGGCCATGACGGTGGCGGCAAGGGCGGCGACGACTAAGCCGGTTTTCCCGGCAGGCTATACTGCAGTACCCCCGCAACAGGAGTACACCATGCGTAAATCCCTACTGACTCTGGCCCTGCTAGCCCTGACCGGGCAAGCCATGGCGCTGGAGCTGAACACCGCCACTGTGGCGGAACTGGTGGACGCCGGCTTCAGCCTGACCGATGCGCAAACCATCTACGATGCCACCCACCCGCCAAGCGGCACCCCGACCACCTTTACCAGCAGCAAGCAGCTGCTGGGCCTGCCGGGCATCACACAGGGCGACCTGAACCGCGTGCGCGCCAATCTCACCATTGATGGCCAGCGCGTCACCACCCGTTCCGGCACCGCACCAGCCATCCCGGGCGTCAGTCCGGCGGTACCGGCCAAGAAAGCCACCCCAACCGATACCGCCACGGATGACAATCCGGGCAATAAAGGTGGCAACAAGGGCGGCAATGGCGGCGGCAACAAGGGCGGCAACGGCAAGGGCAACAACTAGGCCGAAGCCACAAACGACACGGCGCCGGTGGCGATGGCTACCGGCGCCGTGGTCGTCTGGCGGCTCAGCCTAATTGCCGCTGCAGAAAATCCAGCGTGCGCTGCCAGGCCAGGTTGGCCGCATCCAGGTTATAGCGTGCCGCGTTGGTATCGTTGTTGAAGGCGTGATTCACCCCCGGATACAGATACAGGGTGTACGGCTTGCCGGCGGCCTTCATCGCGGTCTCAAACGCCGGAATACCGGCATTGATGCGATCATCCAGCCCGGCATGATGCAGCAACAGCGGCGCCTGGATGCGGCCAACCTCGGCCGCAGCCGGATGGCTGCCATAGTAGATCACCCCCGCACGCAAATCCGGCAACTGCACCGCCATCTGCCCGACCTGACCACCACCCCAGCAAAAGCCCACCGCCCCCACCTTGCCGTTGCCCTTCGCCTGCAGGTAGCGCAAGGCCACCAGCGAGACATCCGCAGTCATCGCCGCATCCAGCTTGGCAAACAGCTCCCGCGCCTGATCCTCGTCGGCCGGCGTGCCACCCAGTGGCGACAGATAATCCGGCGCCAGCACCCAGTAGCCGGCCAATGCCAGCCGCCGCGCCACATCGCGGATATGCGGATTGAGCCCACGGTTTTCGTGGATCAACACCACCGCCGGCAAGCTGCCGCCCGCCGTCGGGCGCACCAGATAGCCGCTCAGCGGCACCCCGGCACGGCTGCCAAACTGGACATCCTCTGCCTTGAGCCGACTGTCGCCGGCGGCGACCACCTCGGCCTGCGCGTAATTGTTTTCCAGCAGCGGCAGCACCGCATAGGCGGCGGCCACCCCACCCATCAGCCGTGCCAGACGCTCGACAAAATCCCGGCGCGACAACGGCTGATGCGTGTATTGGTCATACAGATTGATCACCTCCTGCGACAAGGCAGGCTGACGGGATTGCGGCTTCATCGACAACTCCTCTGCAGCAAGGGAACAGGTTGGCCGCAGCACGCAGGCCAGCAGTATCGCCAGCGCGGCGCGGCGCGGCGCGGCGCGGCGCGGCGACAGGCGCTAGACAACGCTTTATAGGAAAAGTTGGCCGTCATGGGCAAAAACTGCCAGCAGTTACCACCCAATCCCACGCGCCGGCACACCTACACCCCCTGCGGCCAACCTTATCGCCATTGGCATCACCCCCTTGCAGCAAACAATGCCAAAAAGCTAATCTCACCACACCTCCCGGCGTCACCGGAACTCGCCGAAAACACGCCCGGTCATAACCGGATGCAAACCTGTGCACTGGTTGCCTGACACCAGCCGTTAGAAGGAGACCCCCAATGAAAAGCACCCTGACCCGCAGTACCCTCGTACTACTGGCGATTGCCTCGCTGTCCGGCTGTGCCGGCATGACCCAACGCCAGCAAAATGCAGCCATCGGTGCGGCTGTCGGCGGCATCGCCGGCTCGGTACTGACCAACGGCAGCACCGCAGGTACCGTAGGTGGTGCTGCCATCGGCGGCATTATCGGTAATGGCGGCGTGAAGTAAGCCCGCCGGCAACTGGAAAACCGCCGTCGCATCCCTGTGGCGGCGGTTTTCCATCTAACCGCCCCCCACACAGCAGCCCCTCAGCACGTAGCATATCCGCAGCACGCTCCTGCCCCGCCGCCGCCAGCCCAACCGCCTAGCCTCATAACCATGCCGCCACCGTCGGCAACTGCGCCTGCACCGCAGCGACAGTCACGATCAGTCCTCCACCGCGACGGCAATACAGCGACAGCATGCCCGCCGCCATCTCGCCAACCACGATCTATACTGGCGGTAAGCTGCGACGCGACGCCGCGGCTGCCTGCGTCAAGGAGCATCGCCATGAGTAAATCCAGACATAGCACCAAGGAGGCCAAGAAGCCGGCCATGCACACGGCCAAGGAAAAACGGGCCGCCAAACACATGAAAAAACATGCGACAGAAATGCCGCCCATCATCATTCCGCATTAAGTACACGCTCGCCCCATGGAAAAATGCGGCCAACGTTGGCCGCATTTTTGTTTTCCCGTTACCAGCGCCACGCCCGCGCTGGCCGGCTAATACCCGTGCCGCGAGCTGTCGCCGTGGTGTAGTGCGAACCCGGTATCAGTCCAGATCCGGCAACGGTCTATCGTTGCGATGCAGCAACTCGGACAGCTGGCACGCGGCACACTCCACAAGCAAAAAATCCCCTTCCTTGCGCAGCTTGGTCTGACGCCGGCACAGACGACAATCCAGCTTGATGTTGGTGTTGTCGCCACAATCACGACACTTCAGGTAGTAGCCGAACTTGCCATAGCGAAACTCCAGTAGCTGTGAACTACACCCCTTACAGCAAGTGAAATACTGCTTTTGCGGACCTTCGGACGACAACAATTTGTCGAGGAAGCCAACCTTGCGCAACTTGTCACCAATGAACTCGAAATTGCGATAGCCCGGCGTCTTCTCCTGCTGCCGTAGCGGCACCGCCGGTTCGGCCAGTACCACCTCCACTACCGTGGCAGCATACTCGCGCGCTGGCTCCTTGGCCGGCACCGCAGTGCTTGGCGTCAGAGAGGGAGTCGACTGCGTCTCCTGTCGTGGCGTGTGCATCTTGGCCATATACTCGCCCAGTATCTTGCGATACGGTGCCGGGAAAGCCATCGCCCCCGCCACTTTGGCGCGAATGCGCTCCCCCACCAGATCAGCCTTGCATACCTCCGCCACTGTTTCGCCCTTGGGCGGGATGAACTGACCACGGCTGGAAATGGCAATCATGAAGTCAATAGCCAGCGCATCAATCACCTGTGGTTGTTTGGCCATCCGACGCAAAAATTTGCGAAGAAACTCGGCCTGCAGCCGGGCCTGCACAATCGGCGATGCCATGCCACTGGAACGGTCGTCGAACCAGCGCAGCCACTCTCCATCGGCCTTCATCTGCAGCTTGCCGGCCACACTCTTGCTTTCCACGATGGTCAGCCCAGCCGGGTGAATCAGCACATGGTCCATCTGCGCCGCATCGCCATCCATCTCCAGCCGGATATCGTTGAGGATGAACACCTCCGCGTCATCGCCAAAATAGCGCCGCAAATAAAACGCCATCTCTTTTTCGGCGGCGTCCCCAGCGGCCTGCTTCCAGTCGCGGGCTTCGGTGAAGGTTTTTTCTTTCAGGATCATGGCGTGTGCATCGATAACAACAGAGCCCAAATTATAGGCCTAAAGCATATGCCAATGACATTTACCTGCCATAAAGCAGGGCTGGCACGACTGCGCTGCTCAACGTTAGCGGCACGCCCGTTGCCTGCCACCCGGCGTGCTACAGCCCTTGAGCCTCAAGCCGCGTGGTACCCACCCAGCGATAGCGATGCGATAAAGCACGCCGCAACGACTACCATCAAGGATGAGGAGGGCATCATCATGAAATGCTGGACCTACGACACCCGCTATGGCCCCTTCGAGATCGTGCCGCTCGATGGCAGCTACCACATCATGCATGAGGGCGAAGCACTGGGCGCCTTCCCCAGCCCGGAAGCCGCCGCCGCGGCACTCGCCGCTGGCGAAACATCATGGCCGCCGTTCGGCAGCCCGCAAGACTTGGGCATTCCGGCCGATCTGCAGCAGTGGCATGCCCGGCAACTGGTATAGCGAGGCACGCGGACTACGCCCGATAACGAAAAAGGTTGGCCGCAACGCCCATACAGGCTTGCGGCCAACCTTTTTCAGCGCTGTCGCGTAGATAGCGGACCAGTCACCCGCCCCGCCTAGCGGCGATCAGAAGCCGTACTGCACACCCAACGACAGCAAGTCGGTATCGCTGCGGAAGTGCGCACGCGCGCTGCCGCCACCGGTTTCGTACTTCATGCCATCGAAGCGCTCGAACTCGATACGGGCGGACAGCGCCGACGTCAGTGCGTAGCGTGCGCCGACACCGTAGCTGGCGTAGATGCCATGGTGATCGTTGTTTTCCAGCCCCGCGCAGTTGACGACGCAGGAGTAGTTAGTGGTAACCGCTGCAGCGCCAAGCTTGCCGAACAGCGCCAGCTTGTCGTTCAGCGGCTGTTCCAGCACCGCCGCCAGCGACAGGCCTTTGGCGCCGAAACGATCCTGCGCCGGCGCAGCGCTCGAGGTGCCCGAGAAGCGCGAATGCCCCAGATTGAAGACGCTCAGCTCGGCATGCACGTTCTGGTTGAAGGCATAACCGGCGTAAAGCTTCTGCGCGGCGGAGTAATCATAAATCTTGCTGCCGGCATCGTAGAAAAGCTGGCTCTGGCCGGTAAAGTGCGTTTGTGCCTGACCCGCGGCCACGCCGGCATACCAGCCTTGCTCGGCGGCCATAGCGGAACCGGCGCAAAGCACGGCGATCAGGGCAAACAGTGTCTTGCGGTTCATATTGTTGCTTTCGTGTGATACGCGGGAAATGGCACCTAGCCTAAGATTTACAGCAGACAGGCAGATAAAAATAAGGCTGCCGCAAGCGGCAGCCTTATCAGCGAAAGTCAGGTTCAAGCCAGCTTCGCCAGCTGCACCTTGATTTTCTCCAGCTTGTCGTTCAGCTCTGCCAGCTGCGCCTTGTCGCGCTCCACCAGATGCGCCGGGGCCTTGTCGACGTAGCCCGGTT
>CAMLGD010000087.1 GCA_946479405.1 uncultured Vogesella sp. | reverse complement strand
ACCGGTTTGCCGCTGGCCATGCGGGCGAGCAGGTCGCTCGAAATCTGTGCCAGCAGCGTGCGCGTGAGGATGGCGTCGGCGTTGCGCGCACCGCTGTCCACGTCCAAGCAACGCGCCGCCATGACGCCCGCCAGCTCGTCCGGGAATTCCACCTTGGCGCCATGATTGTCCGCGATGCGCTGGCGGATCTTGTCCAGCTTCAGGCGCACGATGGCGTGCAGCACCTCGTCGCCGATCGGGAAGTACGGCACAATGGCCAGGCGTCCCAGGAAGGCCGGTTTGAACACCTGCTGCAGGGTAGGCCGCAGGATTTCCACCAGATCGTCCGGCGTCGGCTCGCGCGTCTCGCCTTCGACCGTCACGCCATGCTCGCAGGCGCGCATCACCAGTTCGGTGCCAGCATTGGAAGTCAGCAGGATGATGGTGTTCTTGAAGTCCACCTCACGCCCTTCGCTGTCTTCCAACACCCCCTTGTCGAACACCTGGAAAAACAACTCCATCACGTCCGGATGCGCCTTCTCCACTTCGTCCAGCAACACTACCGAATACGGCTTGCGGCGCACCGCCTCGGTCAGCACCCCACCCTCGCCGTAGCCGACGTAGCCCGGTGGCGAGCCCTTGAGACCGGACACGCTGTGCGCCTCCTGGTATTCCGACATATTGATGGTGATGAGATTGCGCTCGCCGCCGTACAAGGCCTCGGCCAGCGCCAACGCGGTCTCGGTCTTGCCGACGCCGGACGGCCCCACCAGCAGGAACACCCCTTTGGGTTTGCCAGGATCCTCCAGGCCGGCCTTGGCAATCTGCACCCGCTCGGCGATCTGCTCGAGCGCATGATCCTGACCGATTACCCGCTCGCCCAACAGCCGCGCCAGCTGCTGCACCTGAGCCAGCTCGTTGCTGACCATGCGCCCCAACGGAATACCAGTCCAGCCAGCGATCACATCGGCGATCACACTCTCGTCGACGCACTCGAAGGCCAGCGGCTGCTGCTTGTGCAGCTCGCGCAAGGCCTGACGCTTGGCCAGCAGCTGGCTGACCTTCTTGCCCTTGGCCGGCTTGGCCTCGCCCTGCTGCTGTTTCAGTTCGTCGATCTCGGCTACCAGTTGCTGCTGCGCCTCCCACGCGGTATGCAGGCGCTCCAGGTCGGCCTGCAACTCACCGCGCCGGGCCTCCAGCTCGGCAATGCGCTCTGCATGCCCCTCCTCGCGCTGCAAGGCGGCAATCTCGCGCTCGGCATTGGCGATCAGTACCGCCACGTCCTCGATCGGCCCCGGCTTGCCGGCGCGCGACAGCGCTACACGGGCGCAGGCGGTATCCAGCACACTGATGGCCTTGTCCGGCAACTGGCGGCCGGTGATGTAGCGACTCGACAGATGCACGGCGGCGGCAACCGCCTCGTTGAGGATTTCCACCTGATGATGCTCGGCCATGGCGTGCGTCAACCCGCGCACCATCTGCACCGCCACCTCGGGCGCCGGCTCCTCCACCTTCACCACCTGGAAGCGGCGCGCCAATGCGGCATCCTTCTCGAAATACTTTTTGTACTCTGCCCAGGTCGTTGCCGCGATGGTGCGCAGCTCGCCACGCGCCAGCGCCGGCTTGAGCAGGTTGGCTGCGTCGTTCTGACCGGCCGCGCCGCCGGCACCGATCAGCGTGTGCGCCTCGTCGATGAACAGGATGATGGACACCGGGCTCGCCTTCACCTCGTCGATCACCTGACGCAGACGGTTTTCGAACTCCCCCTTCACACTGGCACCGGCCTGCAACAGCCCCAGGTCCAGCGTGCGCAGGCAGACACCGGCCAATACCGGCGGCACCTCTCCGTGCACGATCTTGCGCGCCAGCCCTTCCACCACCGCGGTCTTACCCACGCCCGGCTCGCCGGTCAGGATGGGGTTGTTCTGCCGGCGGCGCATCAGGATGTCGATCATCTGGCGGATCTCGCCATCGCGCCCCAGCACCGGATCGATCTTGCCGGCGCGCGCCTGGGCGGTCAGGTCGATGGTGTATTTGTCGAGTGCCGCGCTGCCGCGAACCTTGCCGACCGGCACCTCCACCGGCTGATCGGGCTCGGTGACCGCCATCGTCCCACCGCCCTCCCCGCCATGCTGGCGCAGCGCGGCATACGCCGATTGCAAACGGCCCGCCTCGATGCGCAATAAGGCAGGGCAGCCGCTTTGCACCGCCGGACGCAGCGATTCGTCACGCAACAGCGCCAACAGCAGATCCAGCGTGGACACGCTCTCCTGCCCAAACTCCGCGCTGGCCAGCAGCCAGGCTTTCTCCAGCCACTTGGGCAACCAGGCCGACAGCACCGGGTTGCGGGTATTGCCGGTACGGAAGCCATCCAGAGCACCCTCCAGCCCACGTTGCAAATCGGCCAGATCGATGCCGGCCGCCTGCAGGGCGGCACGGACAGCATTCATATCCTGGTCGAGCTGGGTCAACAGCACGTGCTCGATCTCGATCTCGTAATGGGTGCGGGACAAGGCACGGCTGGCGGCCTGCTCCACGCTCTGCCGCGCCAGCGGCGTCAGACGCTCGATCAGGGATTTCAGGGATACCGACATAGTGTTTCCATCAGATAAAGTGAATAAGGTCGGGGCACACCCGGCGTCATGCCCGGCAAAGCTCAGTGCAACAGCGCATAGCACACATCGTCCGGATCGGCCGCCTGTAGCCCCAGCCAACTACTGGCCCCCAGCCGCAACGGTGAATCGGCATCCAGCCGTGCTGGCGGCACATCGCGCTTGTCGAGCACCAGGCAGACATCCACCGCCAGTTGGTGCCCCACGGCAAACTGCATCAGTGCCTGCAGGGCTCGGGCCCCGTCGCCCCCCGGCAGCAAGGCCTCGAATTGCGCTCGCCGCAAGCTCCCCAGGCGCAGTTGCAGCTTGGTCTGCCTATCCCACTGCCGCTCGCCGGCGAACAGCGACACCCCCAACTCGCAGGACTGGCCACCTAGTTGGCTTTGCTCGGCCAACGGCACCTCCAGCCACTGCCCGGCGAACTGCTGCAACTGGGCACGGGTGCCGAACAGCCCCTCCACCAAGGTCTGCAGCGTCAGGGCCGACAGCGGCTTCTGGCTCAACAGGCCGGCGTAATAAATGAACAGCCGCTCATCCAGCAGGCCGTCCTGCGCCGCCTGTCCACGCAGCCGGCTCAAGCCCACCCCGGCCAGATCCAGCAAATTGCGGCTGAAGCCATCCTGCTCACCGGCCTCTTCAGCCAGCCAGAAGCGGTACTTGCGCCAGGCAGCGTAGAACAAGGCGATGGCGCGGTGGCTGAACAGGTCGAAAAAGGCATGCAGCGTGGTGTCACGATACTGCTGCCGCCGCTCCAGCAAGAGTTCGGTATACGCTGTCGGCAACACCCCGCTGGGCCCGGTCAGCCCCATGAAGCTGACTGTCATCTCGGCGGGCGCCGTGCCCTCCTCCGTCGCAGGCTGGTACTGCACCAGCTCGCTGGCCGGAAACGACAGCGACGCAAGGGTGCGGAAGCGCAGTTGAGCCGGCAGCGTGCGCCGCTGGCGGCGCGAACCCTCGCACAAGCCCAGGAGGCGCACCGCCTGGAAAAAGCCGAACTGGCTGGCATCCCTGGCCAGCGCCAGCTTCAGATCACGAGGGCTTCGCCGGCTCGGGCTGGCCATGCCGCCACCTCCTCGTCACGCTGCACCGTCCTGACACGCAGGTGGGTAAAGCTGTTTGGCGCGCAGTACAACGCAAAGAACCGCTCCAGCAGGGAAGCGAACAGGTACACGCTGCCGCCAACGTAGTAATCAGCATCCAGCGTCAGAGTGATCTCGGTACCGCGCACAAAACCGGAGAAATGCCGGCCATTGACGCGCTGCACCGCCGGCTCGCTGCGGATACCGACAATGCCCTGGATCTGCCGCACATTGGCCGCCGCATCGCCCAGGTTGTACAGCGCCAACATTTCCTGCAGCGCCTCGCGTCCGGAATCGACGATGGACATGTAATTGAGCGACAGATGCGAAATCAGCCGCCATTGCACCGCCCGCCCGAGCGGACTTCGCTGGCTGGCGCCGGGCTTGCGCAATAGGCGTACCCGCTTCACCACCGAATGTCCTGGCAATTGGAAATCCGTACGCTGGGTGGCCTGGCTGCCGCCGAAGGGAATCTGCTCCGGCAGATCGCGGTTGCTGCACAGCAAATCCAGGCTCAGCACCTCGCCGGCCGGGCGCACCGCGTCGAACTGCAAATCCACCAGGTGCAGCGCCATGTCGGTGCCCCGATCGCCCTGCCGCACCGACGGCTCGCGGCTGGCATGCCAGTAAAAACGCGGCACCTGCCCGCTGCCGTGGCGCGTGGCGTAGAACGGCGGCACCTCCTCGCTGCTGTCGCCCTCGCCGGACTTCTCCACACGCACCACGCGACGAATCTGCACCACCTCGTAGGCCTGCTGCTTGCGCGCATCGGCCAGCACCGGGTAGTTGGCCTTCTGATGCGTGACACGGATCGGCTCGCCCGGCTGCACAAACAGGTTGATCAGCGGCGTGCAGCCCAGCTTCAGATGAGAAGGCTGCAACTGGCTTTGCAACCGATGATGGCGTTCGGTGTCCGGGTAATCGCGCAGGTGCAGACGCAGCAACAAGGTATCACCGCTCAGCCGAGCCGCCACTGGGGCCAGTCCCAACAGGTCGACAAACAGGAACTTGTCCGGATAGCAGAAATACTCCGACAGCAGCCGGTAGCCCATGAACGAGCGCTCGTCGTACTCCAGCATCCCCTCGTCGCGGCCGAAGCCCACCGGCTGCAGGCAATCCGCGTTCAGGACACGCGTGCGCGCCGGGTCCTCGCTTCCATCGCCGGCCTGCACCCGCAGCACGTTGGACAACAGCATCTCGTACAGCAGATGCATCAGCGCCGGCTCGCCATCCAGAAAGAAACGCAGCGACTGCAGATCGATGGCATCCACCCCCACCCCGCCCTGGGTCTGCAGGCGCAAGGTCAACACCGCCGCCGCATCCGGCGCCAGACTGCGCAAATAGGGTGAGCCGCTGGTCAGCTCCAGCTTCGCCTCCTGCAATTGCAAAGGATGGAGATCGACCGGATATACCGTGCGGAACTTGCAGCTCACACCCTGAATCGATGGCGCCTGCACCGCCTGCCCACGCTCGACACGGTAGCGCTTACCGATCTCCGGCCGCTGCGCATCGCACTCGAACTGCACCACGGTGGCCGCCGGCATCGGCTGCAGGTAGTGCGGGTACATCACTTCCAGAAAGCTGGTGGCCACCTCCGGGTAGTCGTCATCCAGCTTCTTGTGCACCCGCGCCGTCAGGAAGGCAAACGCCTCGATCAGCCGCTCGGTATGCGGGTCTTCGCACTGGTCGCCTTCCAGCTGCAAGCGGCCGGCGATCTTGGGGTAACGGCGGGCGAACTCGCCGGAGAGCTCGCGCAAATGGCCGAGCTCGCGTTCGTAATACGGGAGGAGGGATTCAAGCATCTAATCGCCCAGCAAATAATGTCTTATCAATTTTCAACCAAATACACAGTTACTAATTTCTTATCCGTATGCGCCACAGCCGCCGCACTAAATCATATTATTATTTTCAATTAACCACTTTTTCATAGCGAATCACTTTCATCATTAGTGGTTCGCGAGATATCAATGTGCCATCTTCTGCCTGCCCAAAAATCAGTTCTGGCACCATCGGCTTAGTCAGCCCCCTGTCATTAATGGCAATACCCACGATTCGATCCTGCCGCCGCTCGATGGGCACCTCCAACCAAACCCAAGGATCGCGACTCTTTGCACGTCGCACCGCCACCCGTGACCACTTGGCGGGATTGCCTTTCCATTTCACGATGGCATCACCGGTTCTATTGCTCACTGCACTGCCTACAACCTTCCCATTCACTTCAAACTTGGCCTCTATACCATCCGCCCCGCCCACCCTGGGAATACCGACAATCGCTATCAACTCGTCAGGCAGTGCCTGCTTTACAATATTAAGCTCTTCTTTTGTCATTACATGGTAAACAGGAACTTCACTCGGCATGTGATTCGTCATTCGCAAGAAACCATTATCGACACGCCAATTCCCCTCCAGAAGATATTTATCCCTACTCAAGGTTGACCACTTGGCTGTATGATCCTCATTCAACACCAACTCTGGCTCATAGGAAAAATCTACTGCCTTATAGCGCCCAACAAGCTGCTGGCCACTCAGCGCCTTACTCTCTCTGCGATATTCCAGAGTTTCATATTCAGAAATCGGCAAATCCAGTGCTGGCTGCGACATCTTCAACTTGCCGCCCCCCACTAGAGTCAACTTGGATTCACGGAAAACCGGGGCTACTAAGTTTGCATTTACCAACCTGAAACTCATCATATTGATAGCCCGATCCAAATCACTGACCGTAAACCACTGCCAGGCCTGCACGGTTCCTCCCTGGCGCAATCCAATACGACGCCATACACCCCAATTGTCAGGCAGCTCTGCCACAAAAAAACCAGGCAGCTTGGTTTTTTGCGATGGCTGCCGCTGCCCCTTGTCGTTCTCAAAAAGAACTTCGCTATTCTCCATCCCTCTACGGCCAACACCTACGACATACGCAGCAAGAGTATGCCCGCCACTCTGTCGGGGTGTTGCCGGCGCACGGTCAGCGGCTATTTTTTGATAAATAGCCTTTCCCTTATGTTCATCCGCTCGCAAAAAAATATTTCCTTCTTTCACACTCCAGGAACCACTTACCCAATGCTCACCATAACTCTGCATATACCACGCAAACTTACCAGATGGAGACAAATTCAAACTACTTGGTACCCAACTGCTGTCAGACAATACATACCTGCCCGCGAGTTGACTGAGCGTCACGCCCTCTGCAATTGCCGGCTTTATAATGAGCATATTCAAGGCGCAACATAAGCAAACCAACCATCTATTCATTTTTATTTCCTTCACGAGTATCTCAAAAACTAATCTGCGTATGCGGCCCGCGGCGGTAGCGCTTGCCGATTTCCGGCCGCTGCGCATCGCACTCGAACTGCACCACGGTGGCCGCCGGCATCGGCTGCAGGTAGTGCGGGTACATCACTTCCAGAAAGCTGGTGGCCACCTCCGGGTAGTCGTCATCCAACTTCTTGTGCACCCGTGCCGTCAGGAAGGCAAACGCCTCGATCAGCCGCTCGGTATGCGAGTCTTCGCACTGGTCGCCTTCCAGCTGCAGCCGGCCGGTGATCTTGGGGTAACGGCGGGCTAACTCGCCCGACAGCTCGCGCAGATAGCCGAGTTCACGTTCGTAATAGGAGGAGGGATTCGAGCATGGGATATCAATCTGCAAATCTAGGCTGCAACCGTACTGTCTTCGCCTTGCGGCGCATTTTTGGCCAGACGTACATCGTCTGCGCCCGCATAGACGCGGCGCAGATGCAAATACCCGCCACCGACAAAAAACCACTCCTGCCCATCTGTCGTGATCTCGGGCACTTCTGCCCGGCCAGCCGCCTTGGTTTCCTTGTAGCGCGCAACCCACTCCTGTTCTGTCTTGCTCAGGCTGTCCGCAGGCAGCTGTGACTTCCTCTCCAGATAGGCAAGCATTTCCGACTCTTCCTTGCCAGTAAGACGGAACCAGGCGTAGGAGTCATGCACCAGGTACTGGAACAGCTTGCTTGCGGCCTCCGGCAGTGCATAGGACTTCTGGTTGTCACGCAGACAGGGCAATTCCTTTTTCAGCGTCGCCCAGTTACGCAGCATGTCACCGTCCAGGGTAGGCGGGTTGTAGCGGCGCATCTGATCCCGTCCTACCCGCACCATTTCTTCATTTGCCCAGCGCCGGTAATAGTCCAGATGCTCAATGAACTTGAGGTTGCCCCCCAATAAATCATTCATGTCCGCCGTACTGATGCCACCCAGGTTGTCAAAACGCGCCCGCAAGCTGTCCCGGGTCTTGCAATCAGCCCAGCCCAGCCGCCAGGCCAGATAAGGTAGATACATCGCCATCATCAGGGCCTTGAACTCGCCGGGCTCTGCAGGCAATGTCTTCAGGTAAGCATTGAAACGGTCAATCACCTGTGGATCGGCTTCCATCCGGTACTGGATCGCCGGATCGAGCTTTTCCGCCTTGAGCGGTACCCCGGCCAGCCGCGCCTTGCGGTACATCACGCCCAGCGGGAGGCGCGACAATATGTCAGCCCCCTTCGGGTCTGCTCCCCGCCCCTGCTCTTTTGGCAAATAGCCGCCACCCACATCGGAATGCACACCGGGGAACATGATCTCCTCGCAACCGCTCCCCAGGCTGCCGCCCACCTGGATGGAGTCCAGCGGGAACGAGCGCCTTATCTCATGCCCGGCCACCAAGTGCACACACTTCACGCCGGGCGGCACCCGTAGCGACACCTCGGCATCCGCCCACGCCGCGTGGCCATCAAACAGCAGCGACGACGATGCCAGCCCCACCGAGGCCACCGTATCGAACAGACCGAGAAAATCGAACGCCACCGGGAAGCCGGCCAGCGTGAACTCGCTGCTGCACCCCTGCAGTTCGGCATCCAGCTGGCACAGTTTGCGCAACCAATTCAGAAAACTGCGCGCCTTGGTAGCGCCACGCGAAAAGCCGAATACCGACACATGGATGCGGCCAACCTTGCCCTTAGCCTTGTTGGCAGGCTCTCCCCCCTGTGGGCACATAAAAGGCTGCAAAGCCTTGTGCAGTTCGCCCAGCGCCCCACGCAACACATCGTAGCTACTCTGCTGCCCCTGTTCGATTTCCCGCTGGCTTAGCCAGCGCTCCTTCTTCAGATGCCAGCCGGTCAGCACCAGCTTGCGGCTTATCTCCAGAATTCTCGCTTTCGGGAACAACTCTGCGCCCAGAAAATAGCGATGCACGTTATTCAGCGCCTGCATCAGCCCCCAGGCAATACGTTCATGGCCGTATCTGGCAGCAGCGGCTCCTCGCCAACTATCATTCTCGTCGTCCACCTGCTCGAAAGGCGAGCCCACGCCCGGCACATACACCTTGTAGAAGTGCGGATACTCCGGCCATGGTTTTTCACCGCCAATCACCCCAGGGACCACCTGCCCCGGGTAGCAGTCGTATAAACGCGCGACATTGGAGTAGCCTTCGTTCTGCTTGCACAGGTTGTAGTTATTGCGCGTGCCGTCAAAGAAAAAACCGAAGAACAGGTTGAAAGTGCAGCTGGCAGCGGGGTTGGCTACAGGGGGAAGTTCGCTTGCTTCATATTTCTGCAAATCCACGCGCTCATCATCGGAGAAAAATGACCGGAAGTTACAAGGATTTACCGCCCCGTTGGAGATGTCCGGACAAAAACGAGTCATGGCCTTTCCCCCATGCGAGCCATCCGCATCTTGACTATCTCGATGGCTTTCTTGAACTTTTCTACATCCACGTTGCCGCGCTGTATTGCTTTTTCAAAATCACTCAGATCATCAGTCAGCAACTTCATATCCCTATCCCAAGTCTTCCTCCGATACTCCACCGTCGGCACCGGCCACCCTTTCACCTTGCCCGGCCACTGCGCATGCGTCGGGTCGAAACGGCTGACTACCAGCTCCACCTTGCCACCCGGCAGTAGCTGCACCCACACCGTCCCGACATCGCTGCTGTCGTAACGCGGTACCGCCACGCGGTGGTTGATGATTGGGATATGCTCCTGCCCCCACTCCTTGGCCGACTTGGCATGCGTGCCTTCCTGCGTCTGCACCACCAGTTCCATCCCTGGCTGCCATTTTGTCGGCAGGCTCACGCAGCACATCTGCCCGCTGGCACCAAATGCGGTAACCCGGTCTGCCGCCATTGCTTTTTCCGGCTCGGTAACCCTGGCGACTCCCACCCAGTCGAATGGCCAGTCGGTGTAGTTCACCGCCGTCAGCGTGGCGCCCAGCTCCTGCCCGGCACCAAGGCTGCTGCAGCCGGCCAGCAGTACGCCACCGCACACCATGGCCCCCACGCGCCAGAGCAAACTTGACCATTTACACATCGCACTCTCCTCTTGTCGGCCTGCCACTCGCCCTGGCCTGCTGTTCATACCAGCCTGAAACCTTGATTGCCCCTGACGAAACTGTCGTTGTTGTCGCCCACCTGCTCGAACGGCGAGCCCACACCCGGCACATACACCTTTAAAAGTGCGGATACTCCGGCCACGATTCATCACCCCCAACCACCCCCTGCACCACCTGCCCCGGGTAACAGTCGTACAGGCGCGCCACATTTGAATACCCTTCGTTGTCCTTGCACAGGTTGTAGTTATTGCGCGTACCATCAAAGAAAAAACCAAAAAACAGATTAAACATACAGCTCGCAGCAGGGTTGGATATTGGAGGAAACTCTCTATTCTCTAATTTAATCAATTTATCCAAATCTGAATTACTAAAAAACAAATCCTTCTTGCATGGATCAACTGCAGACAATTCTATCTGGGGGCCAACTGTGTGCTCATGGCCGCTCCCCCATCATTTCAATACGTTTTTCCAAAATTCGAATACTGTCGTTAAACTCTTTCTCTGGATTGGGAACTTCAATGAATGGTGATTTAAGTTTGGCTAATACAGCCTTTAGCTCATTCATATCCCGATCCCAAATCTTCCGCCGGTACTCCACCGTTGGTACTGGCCACCCTTTCACCTTGCCCGGCCACTGCGCATGCGTCGGGTCGAAACGGCTGACCACCAGCTCCACCTTGCCACCCGGCAGTAGCTGCACCCATACCGTTCCAACATCGCTGCTGTCGTAACGCGGTACCGCCACGCGGTGGTTGATGATCGGGATATGCTCCTGCCCCCACTCCTTGGCCGATTTGGCACGCGTGCCATCCTGCGTCTGCACCACCAGCTCCATCCCTGGCTGCCATTTTGTCGGCAGGTTCACGCAGCACATCTGCCCGCTGGCACCAAACGCGGTAACCCGGTCTGCCGCCATTGCCTTTTCCGGCTCGGTAACCCTGGCGACTCCCACCCAGTCGAATGGCCAGTCGGTGTAGTTCACCGCCGTCAGTGGGGCCCCCAGTTGCGGCTCAACGCCGAGACTGCTACAGCCGGCCAGCAGTACAAGGAGGAGAAGGCGCATCATGGCGTGGATGGTTTTTTCTCCAACTCAAGGTCTACACCAGGCATCAACAACAGGTAATCACTACGCATGGTATGGCTACTACCATTTTCCAATTCAACCGTACTACCCTTGGCAATACGGATTAATGCAATACGCTCCCCGATCAATGCTTGAGATCGAATATTTTTTAAACTACTCCCCAGCCAATCACGCAAGGCTTTGCCATCTATTTCCAGTTTCACTGGAACGGTTTGATTACCGGCAAAGCTAATGCTGATGCCCAGGCCCTCTTGCAATGGCATAACGGTCACCATTGTCAACTCTTTCCCCTGCTCGTCATACAGTTGCGACATGCGTTCGTTTGGAAAAAATATATATTCACCCAACCAGCTATCAGCATGAGCCCACAAAGAAATCGACATACCCAGAATCAAGACGGCAATACGGCAGATCACGGCGACTCCTTCACATATATTGCTTGGTTAACTTCCGGACTGGATGGCATCCAGGCTCCGCGTCATCCGTAAATGGCTATCCATTACGCCCTGCTCGTCCGCCTGCTGCAAAACCATTGCTACCGCTGGATAGCAGTCCGCCAGCACTGGCGGATTAATGTGCGAATGGAAATGCAGCTGATACAGCATCTCGTCTGCTTCGGCTGCGCGTATCAGTTGGCAGGTCTGCGTGGCTGTCAGGGCGACTTTTTCAGCAGCCTCGCCAGCCACCTTGGCCATTTCAAGCGCCAACCAGCCCTTACCATTGCGGTTGGGCAGCAGGCAGCAGTTGGCCGGGCCAAAGAATTGCCCACGCTGCTCGTCACCTAAAATGCGGCCCAGATCCTCCAGGCGTCGGCTATCCGGAAAGCGAAGATTAAAAAAAGAACCATCCGCATCCACCACGCACCAGGGTTGTAAGCGTGCGGCCAACTGTGACAGTGCCTCCGGGCTATGCCATATGCTGACCATCGGCAGACCATCACAAAATGCCAGCAGCTGGCAGACTTCTGTCCAGTCTGTCGGCGACCACTCCACCAGTAATGGAGAGACCGCCATCAATTCCTCTTGGCCATTTCTGTCTAAAGTAAAGATGCTTAGCCACGGCAGCCCGCTTTTGTTTAACCTAGAAAGCAGTTTTGGCTTTAAAGCGCCATCCAATAGCAAATAATGGTGGCTGCTTTCGGTATCCCCTGATGCAATACTTGCTTGTAGTGCCTCAAGGTCGAATGAATGGATCAGTTTCATTACTGCACCTTGCTGAACGCCGAACCGGCCTTGGCACTACGCAACAAACAATCGATACATATTGATTTGGGAAACAGCGGTACCGGGACGTTCATCTTCGTCGGCCCGCTCCAGTCGTGGCTGCCGCCCTTGAAGCTCACCTTGCCCGGCGCGTGCAGTTCGATCTTGCCGTCCTTGATGCGGATGTAGGCACCGCCGCAGGTGAGCAGCACCTCTTTCTTACCGTTGAGCAGCTGGCTGGCATGCAGGCTGCTGATGGCCAGATTCTTATCCGCCGTCAGCTCCATCGCATCGCTCTGCGCCTGGACCTGTACCTTGCCC
>CAMLGD010000086.1 GCA_946479405.1 uncultured Vogesella sp. | reverse complement strand
CAGCGCCAGGTTGGCCGCAGCGCTATCGGCCGCGTGGTCACTGCCGCTGTCAGCCGCCACGTCGCTGGCGGCCTCCGTCATGCTGGCGTCGTCGCCCGGGGCGATAACATCGGCCGGTGGCTGCGCCGCCTGCAGCAGATCGGCAAACGCGGTCGCGGCCGGCAGGGCTTGCGCCGCCGGTACGCTGTCGTCGCTGCCCGCTGCCTGGCGGGCCTCGCTGCTCGCGGGGGGAAGGTTGCTCAGCATGCGGGCTTACTCCGTCTCTTCTGCAGCCAGGGCATAGGCGACCCAGCCTTCACGATTCTGCTGCCAGCCAGCCAGCTGCTCGCCCAGGCGCTGTGTCTCGCTGGCACAGCTGCGGCGTGCCTGGCGGTGTGCCGCCAGCAGCCGCGGCAGCTGGCTGCGCTCGGCGCTGCTCAGCGGGCGTTGCTGCAAGCGCAGCGCCAGCTGCGCCAGCTCGGCATCGGCCGCGGCCAACGCTTCCCAGTCCTGGCGCAGCGCGGCCTGCTCCAGCCGGCGCGCCAGCGCCTGCAACAGCGCGGCCTCAGCCATTGGCGGCCTCCACCTGGTGCCAACCGCCTTTCAAGGTGGCCACCAGCTTGGTGACCTCATCGATCATGGCGGTGTCCAGCTTCAACCCGGCCTCGTTCAGGCGCCAGGCGCAGTAGTCGTACAGCCGCGCCAGATTGGCCACCACTTCGCCGCCGGTTTCCATTTCCAGTGCGCTGGACAGGCCGTTGAGGATGTCGATGCACTTGTTGATGCTGCTGCCCTTGGCCTCGAAACGCTTGTGTTCGATATGGGCGCGGGCGCGCGCCATTTCTTCCAGCAGCCCGTTCATCAGCACCAGCACCAGTTGCACCGGCGAGGCATTGGCGGTCTGCGCGTCCAGGTTGACAGCGTGATAGCTGCGGTAGCCTTCGTAATCCAACATCCACTCCCTTGTTACGGTGTTGCTCAGGCGCCCAGGCCAGCGAGAATGCCGTTGGTATCGCTCATGCGGGATTGCAGGTTCTGCAGTTGGGTGAACTGCAGCAGATAACGGTTGAACGCCTGGTCATAGCGCTGGCTCAGCTGGTCCTGGCGCCGGGTCAGGTCGGTCTGCAGCCGGTCCAGCGATTCCTGGCGCTGCTTGAGCTGGCCGCCCACCGAGCCCAGCCAGACATTGAGATAGCTCTTGTTACCGGCCAACAGGCCGCTGCTGCCGCCCAGCAGCTGGTCCAGCCCGCTGGGGTTGGCCGCCAGCGCCGCTTCCAGCTTGCTCTGGTTCAGCGACAAGGTGCCGTTGCGGTCGGCGCTGACGCCGTAGCTGAACAGCGTCTGGCTGTTGAAGCTCTGCCGCAGCATGCTTTCCAGCTTGCTGCGCAGGCTGCGGATGCCGGCATCGCTGGCGAACACCGACGCCGCCTTGCCGCTGGCGGCATCGCCGGTGTCGGTCAGCTCGTCCAGCTTCTGCTTCAGCGTGTTGTAGGCGTCGACAAAGCTCTGCACGTTCTTGGCGGTGCCGCCGTTGTCGGCGGCCACCGTCAGCGTCACCGGCGCCGTGCCGCTGGCCATCGCCTGGGTGAAGTTGATGCTCACGCCGCTGATGCCGGTGTAAGTGTTGCTGGCCTGCTGGATGTGGATGCCGCTGCCCTCGGCGCCCAGCCACACGTCGGCATCCTGTGCCGCAGCCAGCACCACCGGCGCGGCGTTCAGCGCGTTCTGCAGGCTGCTGTCGCCCACCGCCGTGGTATCCAGCGTGATCTGGCTGCCGGCGCCGGTCTTGCCGGCGGTGAGCAGCAGCTGCGGCTGGCCGTTGACGGTCATCACGCTGGCGGCCACCTTGCTGCTGTTGCCGGCGGCCTGGTTGATGGCGCGGGCGATTTCGGTGGGAGTGAGATTGCCGTCGCCATCCAGATCGCCACTGCCCAGCGTCACCGAGAAACTGGAACCATCGGCCAGGCTCACGCCCAGCGTGCCGGCACTGCTGGCGGTCACGCTGGTGGGCACCCCCTGGTAGGCCAGCTGGTTGGCGCTGGCCAGCTTGGTGACGAAGAAGCTGTAGCTGCCGGGCAGTGCGCTGCCATTGGTGCTGGCGTTGGCCACCGCGGTATTGGAAAAGGTCGCCGTCTGCTGCAGCACGCTGCTCTTGCCGGACAGGCTGCCGATAGCACTCTGGAACGCCTGCAGCGCGCTGCGCAGCGACTGCAGTGCCTTGCTGGTGCTGCTGGCACGCTGGCTCTGGCTATCCAGCAGGGTTTGCGCCTGCTGGGTGTAGGCGGTGGCCAGCTGTTGGGCCAGTTGTGACGGATTGATACTGGAAACGTCGCTCATCTTGCTTTCCCCTGTGCGCCATTGAACGTGGTTGTCACCCGTTCAAGGCGACCGGACCGGCAGAAAACTGAAATCGGCCGCCGCGTCATGCGCGCCCCCGCAGCCACACCTGGGTGGCCAGATCGTCCTGCCGCTTCTGCTCGCCGCGCTGCTGCTCCAGCTGCCAGGCGCTGCGGCGACGCTGGTAGCTGTGATCCAGCACTTCGCACTGCCGGCTCAGCTGCTGCAACGCGCGCTGGCTTACCGCCATGTCGGCCTCGTGCAGCGCCAGTTCCTGCTGGTGCTGCGCCATCAAAACCAGCACGTCGTGCTTGTAGTTGGCGCAGTTCAGCGCCAGCGCCGGCGCCAGCTGGCCGCTGCTGCCGCTACCGGCACACAGCTCGGCCATGCGCGCCAGGTTGTTGCGGTAGCGCTGGCGCAGCGCTTCCTTCTGCGCCTGGCTGATGCCCAGCTGCGCCACTTCGTCCTGACGCAAGGCCACCAGGCGGGCCAGGCTCTGCAGATTGGCGGGGTTGGCGTGCTGGTTCATGCGGCCAGTGCCTCCAGTTGTGCCAGCGTGTGCGCCAGTGGCGCCGCTTCGTCGGTGTCTTGCTGCAGGAAGGCTTCGATCTGCGGGTACAGCTGCACCGCGCGGTCGGTAGCCGGGTCGGCGCCGGGCACGTAGCCGCCCAGCGGAATCAGTTCGCGCACCTGTGCGTAGCGCGCGGCCAGGTCTTTCAGCTGCCGTGCGGCGCGCAGATGGCCGCCGGCGGCCAGCTGGCTCATGCAGCGGCTGACCGAGGCGGCGATGTCGATGGCCGGGTAGTGGCCGCGCTCGGCCAGCTCACGCTTGAGCACGATGTGGCCGTCGAGAATCGCCCGCGCGGTATCGACAATCGGGTCCTGCTGGTCGTCGCCTTCGGCCAGCACGGTGTAGATGGCGCTCATGCTGCCGGCGCCCTCGCCGTTGCCGGCGCTTTCCACCAGCTGCGGCAGCAGGCCGAATACCGACGGCGGGTAGCCGCGGGTGGCCGGCGGCTCGCCCAGCGCCAGCGCCACTTCGCGCCGCGCCATCGCATAGCGGGTCAGCGAATCCACCAGCAGCAGCACATGTTGGCCGCGGTCGCGGAAATGCGCGGCGATGGCATGGCACAGCTCGGTGGCCATCATGCGCATCAGCGGCGACTCGTCGGCCGGCGCCACCACCAGGATGGCCTTGGCCAGTCCCTGCGGTCCCAGCGCGTGTTCGACGAACTCGCGCACTTCGCGGCCGCGCTCGCCGATCAGCCCCACCACCACCACGTCGGCGGCGGTCTGGCGGGTAATCATGCCCAGCAGCACGCTCTTGCCGACGCCACTGCCGGCAAACAGGCCGACACGTTGGCCGCGGCCGATGGTCAGCACGCCGTTGATGGCGCGCACGCCGACATCCAGCACCTCGCGCACCGGCTGTTTCTTCAGCGGGTTGACGCGCGGCGGATGCACCTCCAGCGGCGCGTCGCCGCCGAGCTTGCCCAGGCCGTCGATGGCTTCGCCCAGGCCGTTGACGATGCGCCCGAGCCAGGACGGGCCGATCTGCAGGCTGCCCTGCTCGCCGGCCGGCAGCACGCGGGCACCGGTAGCCAGGCCGCGTGCCGGCTTGAACGGCATCAGGTAGGAAATATCATCGCGAAAGCCCACCACCTGCGCTTCCAGCCACTGGCCGCTGCCGGTTTCGATCAGGCAGCGCTGGCCGGTTTCGAACGGGCAGCCGGTGGCTTCCAGCAACAGGCCGGCGGCGCCGGTCAGGCGGCCGGTGCGACGCGCCACCGGCACCTCGCCCAGTTCCAGCTGGCGCAGCGCGGCGGAAATCATGCGGCGGCCTCCGGCGGCAGCGGCGCGTCGGCCAGCTGTGCGGCCACCTGCTCGATGCAGGCGTCCAGCCGCTGGCGGCAGCCGGCATCGGCTTCATGGTTGCCGGCGCGCACGCGGCACTCGCCCGGCTCCAGCCGGCTGTCCGGCGTCAGCGCCCAGCGCGCGGCGCGCTCCGGCGCCAGTTCGCGGATGCGCTGGCATTCTTCCGGATTGAGGAACACGCTGACCTGCTCGTCCGCCACCGGCGGCAATGCGGCCAACGTTTCGTCCACCAGCGCCAGCAGTTGCACCGGCTGCAGCGCCAGTTCGCAGCGGATCACCTGGCGCGCCACCTTGGCCACCAGCTCCACCACCTCGCGGCGCAGCGCCTGCTGATAGTCGCCCTGCAGTTGTTGCAGCGCCTGCAGCATGGCGTCCAGCGGCTGTGCCAGGCTGTCGAAGCGGCTGCTCACCTGCTGCTGCGCGTTGACACTGCCCTGCTGCCAGCCCTCGCTGTGGCCGGCGGCATAGCCGTCGCGCTGGCCCTGCTCCAGACCGGTGTCGTAGCCCTCGCGAAAGCCGCTTTCCATGCCCTGCTGAAAGCCCTGTGCCAGCTGCGCCTGTTGCTGCACGGCATCGTTGCCACAGCCGGCGGCCACGGACGGCAGCGACAGGGGCGGGAAGCGGTACGGACGGAAGGTGCTCACTCGACCACATCCTCGGCGAACAGCTGCAGGTCGATGTCGCCGCTTTCGGCCAGCTCGCGCACGGTCTGCATGATTTCCTGCCGCACCTGCTCCACACGGCTGATCGGCACCGGGCCGGAGCGGCGCATGCTGTCTTCGAACGACTGCGCCTGGCGCCGCGGCATCGATTGCACGATGGCGTTGCGGATCGCCGGCTCGGCGCCCTTGAGCGCGATCGCCCACTGCTCCAGCGCCACCGATTCGACGATGCGCAGGATCACCTGCTCGCTCTGACGCGACAGCAGGAAGAAGTCGTACATGCTGTCCTCGATGGCGGACACCACGCCCGGGTCGTGCGCGCGCAGCAGCTCCACCATCTGCGCGCGGTCGCCGCTCATGCGGTTGATGATCTCGGCGGCCTGGCGCACGCCCTCGACGCTGGCGCTCTGCATGCCCAGGCTTTCCAGGCAGCGGTTCACCACCTGCTCCAGTTCCTGCAGCAGTTCGCGGTCGATTTCCTTCAAGCGGGCGATGTTGACCAGCACCTGGTCGCGCTGCGTTGCCGGCAGCGCCTCGATCACCTCGCTGGCCTGCGCCGACGGCAGGAAGGCGAGGAACACCGCCTGCATGCGCACGTGTTCGTTGGCGATGCGCTCGGCCAACCATGCCGGCTGCACCCACTGCAGCCGCGCCATTTTCGGGCGGATGGCATCGCCGTAGATGCTGTTGAGCACGCTGCTGGCGATGTCGCTGCCCAGCGCCAGATCCAGCGAGCGCTGCAGGAAGGAACGCGAGGCGCCATGCACCCCGCTCTGTTCGCGGTATTCGTCAAAGAACTGCTGCAGGCTGTGGCGCACGGTGTCCACCTTGATGCCGCTCATGCGCGACATCACCTGGGTGACTTCCAGCAGCTCGTCGCGCGACAGGCAGCGCAGCACGGCGGCGGCCGGCTCTTCGCCCATGCTCAACAGCACGATGGCGGCGCGCTCCACCGGCGACAGTTCTTCGCCCGGGTTGGCGGTGAGATTCAGCGTATCAGCCACGTTTCTGCACCCATTGTTTGACCACTTCGGCCACCCGCTCCGGCTCTTTGCCGGCCAGGGTCTTCAGGTGATCCACCAGCACGTCGACACTGGAACCGGCCGGCGGCAGATCGTAGTTTTCCAGCAGCGGCACCATCGGCAGCGCAACAGCGGCCGGGGCGGCCAGCGCCGCCACCGGGTTGGCCGCCAGCGCTTCTTCTGCGCTCTCCTGCGGTGCGGCCAGCGCCGCCTGCGGCGCCATGGCGATTTCGTTGAGTTCCACTTCCTGCTGGCGGGTGGCCAGCCACTCGCGCAGCAGCTTGAACAGCGGCCGCACCAGCAGCAGCCAGCCCAGCAGCAGCATCAGCGCGTACAGGCCATAGCCGACAGCGCTCTCCACCGTGCTGCGCTCCTGCCACCACGGCAGCGCTGCCTCGCGCGCCGGGAAGCTCAGCGACGACACCACCAGCTTGTCGCCACGGGCGGCATCCAGCCCCAGCCCGTTGCGCAGGATGCGGTCGATATTGGCCAGCTGCACCGGGCTCCAGCCGGTGGCCGGGGTCGGCGCGGCACTGTTGTTCAGCACCACCGCCACGCTCAGGCGCTTGAGCGAGCCGCGGCTGCGCTTGACCTGGGTGATGGTGCGGTCGTAGGCGTACTGGCGGGTGGCGGCGTTCTTGCGCGATACATTCGGCGCCGCGCCGGCCGGCGAGGAGGCCTCGATGGTGACCGGGCGGTTGCTCAGCGAGCCGGGCACGCCCAGCGCCAGCGGCTCCTGGTCCTGTTCGTCGCGCACCGCCTCGTTGGTGACTTTCGGCGCTTCGCCGTATTGCTCGCGGGTTTCTTCCACCCGGTCGTTGTCGATGTCGGCGGTAACGCTGACCTTGAAGTTGTTGTCGCCCAGCGTCGGCGCCAGCAGTTCGCGCACATTGCGCAGGGTGTCGTTGCGGAAGCGCGAGGCAGCATCGCTGCCGCCGGCCAGACCGGCCACGCCTTCGCTGGTATCGACATGGGCAGACAGGAAGTTGCCGTCCTGATCCACCACCGTCACCCGCGCCGGCTCCAGGCTGGCGACGCTGCCGGACACCAGGTTGATCACCGCCAGCGTCTGCTCGGCATTCAACTGTTGTCCCGGCTTGAGGTTGAGCATCACCGAGGCCGAGCTTTTCTCGCCGTCGCTGCTGACAAACGAGCTGCTGCGCGCCAGCGACAGATGCACGCGGGCATTGGCCACCGGCCCCAGTGCCATGATGCTCTGCGCCAGCTCGCCTTCCAGCCCGCGGCGGAAGCGCACGTCCTGCACGAACTGGCTGACGCCCAGCGGATCGTTCTTGTCCACCAGCTCCAGCCCGTCCGGCAGCTTGGCCACCACCCCCTTGCCGGCCAGCAGCATGCGCACGCGGCCCAGCTCGTCTTCCGCCACCAGCACCTGGCCGCTGGCCGGGTGGATGCGGTAGTGGATTTGTTCGGCGTCCAGCACCGCCATCATGTCGGCGGCCGGCACCCGCTCCTGCGCGCCGAACACCGGCTTGTAGCGGGCATCGTCGTGCCACAGGTACATCATCGCCAGCGCGGTGATACCGGCGGCCAGCAGCAGCATCGGCAGCAGCATGCGCAGTGCGGATGGCGACAACAGGCTGCGCGCCGAAGCCATGCGGCCAACCCTGGATTTGAGCGTATTGATCACGTCCGGCCCACCTTACAGCGACAGCTTGCTCAGCTCGTCCACGGCGCCCACCACCTTGTTGCGCACCTGGGTCAGCATCGAGAACGACAGACTGGCCTGCTGGCTGGCCAGCATGGCACCCACCAGGTCATCGCTACGGCCACTATCCACCGCCGCCAGCCGGTCGGCGGCGGCGTGTTCCTTGGCATCCACATTGACGAAGGCCTGGCGCAGGCTGTCGCCAAAGCTGGCGCCCCCCGGCTGGGCGCCGCTGGCCGGCTGGATAACCTCGCCACCCAGCGCGGTCATGTCGCTCTGGATACGCGCACGGTCGGCAAGAATGAGCTGGATCGACTGCTCGAACATGACACCCCCTGATACGGCTCCGGCACCACTGCCGAAGCCCCTGAATTTCCAACAAAAAAAACGAATTACGTCTACGTAATACCGCCATCAGCACCGTCACACTCCGTCACAAACTCAAAACGTAAGCAGTACGGAATGGATACATTTTACAGATAAACCGTCCGATATTAAAATTTATCCATCAACTGACGAGTCGTTTCTTTAACTTACAGTTACAAAAAGTGGTTAAGTCCTTACCTTTGCAAGGTTTTTTACTGTGACAAACTGCACACAGCGGCACAGAAAAAGCACCGTGCCGGGCCGGTACTTCATCGACAAAAATGATTGAAAAACAGTAAATAAGCCGCGTTGCAGGTGGGGTTACCGCCTGCAACACGGTCATGACGGGTAAAAAAACAACAGCAGCAAAAGTGCGCGCCCGCGCTGGCGCAGCACCC
This sequence comes from uncultured Vogesella sp., assembly GCA_946479405.1. Next base: position 4,522 of record CAMLGD010000086.1, on the reverse strand, counting down.
GATTCCCCAATCGACTTGATGAGCAGCCAGTAAGTGACCAAACGTACGCAAGCCCTGAGCAGGGCCAGAAGCAAGCTGCTCGCCGCCGACGACGCCAGCCGTTGTCCGGTACTCGACCCGCGCACGCTGGGGCGGCCGTTTCACCAGTTGCAGGATTTCACCGCACGCCTGGGCGAGGCCCTCGGCCGCTACTTTTCCCAACGCTTCAACCGCCGTTATGGCTGCGCCTTCAGCGTCGGCGGCGTGCGCCTGCAGCTGGCACAGACACCGCCGGGCATGCAGTGGTGCAGCTACCGCACCGCTGGCGGGCAGATCAGCGTGGCGCTGAAACGTTCGCTGCTGCTGACGCTGCTGGACTACCGCTACGGCGGCAGTGGCGAGTTGCCGCCGGGCGCCGATGCCGGCCCGGAAACCGAAAGCGAACTACGGCTGCTGGATCTGCTGGGCCGCGAGTTGGCCGCCTTGCTGCAGCAGAGCATCCAGCCGGAGGCCGCGGCCGCCGATGCCGGGCCGCTGCTGTTGCAGCCGCCTGCGGCCGGCAGCCAGCTGCTGCAGATCACCCTGCACGAGAACAGCCGTCAGCTCAGCGGCATGCTGTGGCTGGCGCTGGACGAGCGCTGGCTGGGCCAGCTGCTGGCCAGCGTGGCACCGCGCGCGCTGCCCTCCCCGAGCGACACCACCACCTTGCCGCTGGGTCGGCAGCTGCAGCTGCGGCTGCACGCGCAGCTGCTGGAACTGCAGCTGCCGCTGGGCGAGCTGCTGGCGCTGCGTCCGGGCGACACCCTGCCGGTACGCCTGCCGCCGCTGGCGCGGGTGCAGGTCGGCGACGCCCACCTTTTCGATGCTGCCGTGGCCGAACACGACGGCAAGCTGTGGCTAACCTCTTTTCAAGATGTGGAGTAAGGCATGGAGCCTACCGACGCTTTCGATATCGACGCCATGTTGGCCGCCCCGGCCGACACCGCCCCGGAACCCGCGGCCAACGCTGCGCCGCGCCGCGACAACCTGCAGATGCTGCGCAAGATTCCGGTCACCCTGACGCTGGAAGTGGGCAGCGCCAAGGTATCGCTGCTGGAGCTGATGGCCATCGGCCCCGGCTCGGTGGTGGAGCTGGACCGGCTGGCCGGCGAACCGCTGCTGATCAAGGTCAACGGCACCACCGTCGGTCAGGCCGAGGTGGTGGTGGCCGGCGACAACTACGGGCTGAAAGTGGTGGAGCTGGCAGCACTGGATCTGGACACGCTGCAACCATGATGCGACGCAGTTGGCGTTACGCCGTGCCTGCCGGCACGGCGTTGTTGTGTTCCGGCGCCGCCATGGCGGCCTCGGTGCCCTTGCTGTCCGGCACCGCCGCCGGCGCGCCGGTGGATTTCACCGTCAAGACGCAGATCCTGATCATCATGACGCTGCTCGGGCTGTTGCCCGTGCTGCTGTTGATGATGACCAGCTTCACCCGTTTCGTGATCGTGCTGTCGCTGCTGCGCCAGGCACTGGGACTGCAGCAGGGGCTGCCCAACCGGGTGCTGACCGGGGTGGCGATGGTGCTGACCATTCTGGTGATGCGCCCGGTGGGGCTGGAGGTGTGGCAGAAGGCGTTCGTGCCCTACGACCAGGAACAGATCGGCTTCCAGCAGGCGGTGCTGATCGCCGAGGCACCGCTGTCGCGCTTCATGCTGGCGCAGACCGGCAAGACGGCGCTGGCGCAGGTGGCGCGCCTGTCCGGCGAGAGCAAGATCAGCCAGCCGCAGCAGCACAGTTTTCCGGTCAAGTTGGCCGCCTTCATGCTCAGCGAGCTGAAAACCGCGTTCCAGATCGGCTGCCTGCTGTTCATCCCGTTTCTGGTGATCGACCTGGTGGTGTCGTCGGTGCTGATGGCGATGGGCATGATGATGCTGTCGCCGCTGGTGATCTCGCTGCCGCTGAAGCTGCTGCTGTTCGTACTGGTGGACGGCTGGACGCTTACCGTCAACACGCTGGTCTCCAGCATTCAGGCGTATTGAGATGCTGACTCCCGAACTCGCGGTCGATCTGGTGACCGACTCGCTGCAGGTGGTGATGCTGCTGGTGGCGGTGCTGGTGGTGCCGGGCATGCTGGTGGGGCTGCTGGTGAGCCTGTTCCAGGCCGCCACCCAGATCAACGAACAGACGCTGAGCTTTCTGCCGCGGCTGATGGTCACCCTGCTGGTGATCTGCGTCAGCGGACACTGGCTGGCCGAGACGCTGATGGATTTCTGCGTCGATATTTTCCGCCGCGCCGCGCAGCTGGTGGGTTAGCCGCGGCATGGAAACGCTGTTCAACCAGCTGCCGCAGCTGTTGCTGGCCGTGTGGTGGCCGTTCTGCCGCTTCATGGCGGCGCTGTCGATGTCGCCGATGGTGGGCGATGTGATGGTGCCGGTGCGCACGCGCCTGCTGCTGGCGCTGACGCTGGCGGTGGTGGCGCTGCCGGGCACGCCGGCACCGGCCATCGACCCGTTCTCGCTGCACGGCATCGCCAGTGCGCTGGAGCAGGTGATCATCGGCAGCGTGTTCGGCCTGGTGTTCCAGCTCACCATCGCGCTGCCGCTGCTGCTGGGCAACCTGGTGTCGTCGCAGATGGGGCTGTCGATGGCGGTGATGAACGACCCGGTCAACGGTTCGTCGTCCGACGTGATCTCCAGCCTGCTGTTCGTACTGTGCGCCCTGGTGTTTTTTGCCATCGACGGCCACCTGGTGCTGGTCAACGTGGTGTACGCCAGCTTTCGGGTGTGGCCGGTGGGGCACGGGCTGGATTTCACCGTGCTCAAGCTGCTGGTCTACCAGGTGGGCTGGGTGTTTTCCGCCGCGCTGCTGCTGGCGCTGCCGATCATTTTTTCCACCCTGGTGGTGCAACTGGGTCTGGGCTTTCTCAACCGTGTGGCGCCGACGCTGAACCTGTTCTCGCTGGGTTTCTCGGTGGTGACGCTGTTCGGGCTGTTCATGCTGGCGCTGCTGGTGCGCACCCTGCCGGAGCATTACCTGCAGTTCACCCAGCACATGCTGGAACTGCTGGATCGTAGCCTGGAGGCGACGCATGGCTGAACACAGCAGCGGCGACAAGACCGAAAAGCCGTCGCAGCAGAAGCTGCGCAAGGCGCGCGAAGCCGGCCAGGTGGTGCGCTCGCGCGATGTGGCCACCGCCATCGGCATCGTGCTGAGCCTGAAGCTGCTGTTGCTGCTGTTGCCGGGCTGGCTGGATGACTTCCGCCGCCTGTTTGCGTTGGGCATGACCCACGGTGGCAGCGAGGGGGCGCTGGACAATGCGCTGAGCGAGGCGTTTCCGGCGGTGCTGTGGCTGCTGGCCAAGATGCTGTTGCCGCTGGCGGTGATTCCGCTGGCCATCATCGCCGGCTCGCTGTTTCCCGGCGGCTGGATGTTCAGCATGTCGCACTGGCAACCGAAGCTGGAGCGGCTCAACCCTGCGGCCAACGTTGGCCGCATGTTTTCCGCCAAGCAGCAGCTGCAGGTTGGCAGCTCGCTGCTGAAGGCGCTGCTGCTGTGCCTGCTGCTGTGGCATCTGGCGGCGGACAGCCGCATGGACTACCTGCGGCTGCAGTCGCTGCCGCTGTCCGAGGCCCTCGCGCATGGCGCCGGGCTGATGCTGGATGGCGCGCTGGCGCTGGGCATGGTGTTCGTGCTGTTCGCGCTGCTGGACCTGCCGCTGCAGTGGCTGCTGTTCCAGCGCAGCCAGCGCATGAGCAAGCAGGAGGTGAAGGAAGAACACAAAAGTAACGAGGGCCGCCCCGAAGTGAAAAACCGTATCCGCCAGCTGCAACGCCAGTTCGCCATGCGCGGGCTGCGCAAAGCCGTGCCCCAGGCCGACGTGGTGATCGTCAACCCGACCCACTACGCGGTGGCGCTGAAATACGACGACAAGCGCGCCGAGGCGCCGTTTGTCATCGCCAAGGGGGTGGACGAGATGGCGCTGGTGATCCGCGAGCTGGCCAGCGCGCACCGGGTCGAGGTGCTGGAGCTGCCGCCGCTGGCGCGCGCCGTCTACCACACCAGCCAGGTGAACCAGCAGATCCCCGCCGCGCTGTACCAGGCGGTGGCGCAGGTGCTCACCTATGTATTGCAACTGAAGGCGTTCCGTAATGGCCGCCGCCGCCGCGAGCCGGAGCTGCCCGGCGATTTCCATCTTCCGCACGAACTGACCGAGCCACGCTGACCATGACTGCCTTCCACCGACTGCTCGCCGCCCTGCGGCGCCACAAGTTCGCCACGCCACTGTTCTTGCTGGCGGTGCTGGCGATGGTGATCCTGCCGCTGTCGCCGGCGGTGCTGGACGCGCTGTTCACCTTCAACATCGTGCTGGCCATCGTGGTGATCCTGGTCAGCGTCAACGTGAAGCGGCCGCTGGATTTCTCGGTGTTCCCCACCATCATCCTGGCCACCACCCTGCTGCGGCTGACGCTGAACGTGGCCTCCACCCGCGTGGTGCTGCTGCACGGCCATGAAGGCACCCATGCCGCCGGCCGGGTGATCGAATCCTTCGGCCAGGTGGTG
>CAMLGD010000085.1 GCA_946479405.1 uncultured Vogesella sp. | reverse complement strand
TGGCCTTCCGCCACCAGGAGCCGCTGTCCGATCCGCTGTTCGCGCAGCTGGCGGAGACGCTGTTGAAGCCGCTGGTCGGTGCGTGGGATGTCAGCGCTGGTGGCGCATGAGCAGGCGGCAAGACTGAATATGAAAGGCAAGCAAGGACACACGATGCTGACCGTAAAAACCATTTTGGCCGGGCAGGGGATGAGCTTCTCTGGCCGCATAAAATTTGTGCGTCACAAGGACAAGCAGTGCGATCTGGAGCGGCTGTATCTCAACGACCAGCTGGAGATATATCAGGCCGCGCAAAGCGAACCGGTGTTTGCCGACTGCGAGCAGATTGTGTCGTTCATCGGCACGGAAGGCAGCCATGCCAAGTTTGTCGGTGTGTATCAGGTGCAGGGTGTTGACTACCAACCGGAGGCACGCTGGCCGGACGGTTATCTCTATGCTGCACAGCAGGAATACTGGCCCTATCACTACCGCTTGCAAAAGGACCCCCGCTTTGCAGCGCTGGAAGGGCGGCTGGTAATCGACTGGGGCGGGGCGGCATTGGCCTGGCATCAGTGGGCACACGACAAGGATAAAGAGGTGGTGGCGATCCTGCCGGCAGGCTATGTCAGCGAGTTTCCGGGCTATCTCGACTTCGTCATCACCTATGCGGAACTGCGCAAGATCATTGCCAACCCGGTCGCCAATGCCCGCTGGCACCAGATGCTGGCGGCGGTGGCTGGCGTATACCTGATTGTGGATAGCGCCAGCGGTAAACAGTACGTCGGTTCGGCATACGGCAAGGAGGGCATTCTGGGGCGCTGGAAAAACTATGCGGCCAACGGTCATGGCGACAATGTGCAGTTGAAGGCATTGCTGGCCGCCGATCTGGATCACGCGGCGCGCTTCCAGTTTTCCATTTTGCGCACCCTGCCGCGCGGCATGACCGACAAGGAGGTCATCCAGGTGGAAAACCTGTACAAGACCAAGCTCGGCAGCCGCGCTTTCGGGCTGAATGCCAACTAGCGGACAGGACGCCATGCACCCCCTCGACGCCCTCAACTGCCCGCTATCGGGCGTGAACCTGATCGAAGCCTCGGCTGGTACCGGCAAGACCTGGACCATCGCCGCGCTGTACACCCGGCTGCTGCTGGAAGACGCGCCGGATGGCAGCCCGCCGCCGACGCTGGACAAGCTGCTGGTGGTTACCTACACCAAGGCCGCCACCGCCGAGCTGCGCGAGCGCTTGCGGCGGCGGCTGGTGGAGCTGGCGCAGGTGCTGGATGGCGGGCAGAGCGACGACGGCTTCCTGCGTGCGCTGGCCGACCGCTTGGCCGCCGGCGATGCCGCACTGACGCGCGAACGGCTGCGCAGCGCCATCAACGGTTTCGATGCCGCCGCCATCTACACCATTCACGGCTTCTGCCAGCGGGTGCTGACCGATGCCGCCTTCGACAGCGGCCAGACCTTTGCCGCCACGCTGGAAGCCGACAACCAGGCCGACCTGCAGCAGCTGGCCGACGATTTCTGGCGCCAGCACATCGTGGCGCAGCCGCAGCTGGCGCAAGTGCTGGCCGAGAATGGCGATACCCCGGAAGGCTGGCTGGCGGAGGTGCGGCCGTATCTGTCCAAGCCCTATCTGCGTATGCCGCAACTGGACAGCGGCGAGCTGCTGGCGCTGCGCGATGCCGCCGCGGCGGCCTGGTCGCCGTTGCAGGCGGACGGGCCGGCGCTGGCCGCCGGCTGCGCCTTGCTGCTGGCGGCGCCGGGGCTGAGCCAGAGCAGTTACAAGCCGGCGCAGCGCGAACGCTATGTGCGCCTGCTGCAGCTGCTGGCCGCCGATGCCAGCCTGCCGCAGCTGTCGTCGGCGCAGGCCAAGGATCTGGCCAAGCTGGGTCAGACCGCCATCGGCAAGGCGCTGACCAAGGACGCGGCCAAGACCGGGCTGGCGGCGCCGCAGCACCCGCTGTTCGAGCGGGTGGATGCCTGGCTGGTGGCGTGGGAGCGCTATGCCGGCGCACTGGCACGCCATCTCGCCGGCCTCAAGCTGCAGATGATCCACTGGATCGACCAGCATGCGGTGGCGCAGCGCCGCGCCAGCCGCAGCCGCGGCTTCGACGACCTGCTCACCGATCTGGCGGCGGCGCTGGACGATGCCGAACACGGCCAAAGGTTGGCCGCACGCATTGCCGGCGACTTCGCCATCGCGCTGATCGACGAATTCCAGGACACCGACCCGCTGCAGTACCGCGTCTTCCGCCGCGCCTTCGTGCAGCAGGGGCGGCCGGTGTTCATGGTGGGCGACCCGAAGCAGGCGATCTACAGCTTCCGCGGCGCCGACATCTTTGCCTACCTCAACGCCCGCGACGACGCGCCGGCCGACAAACAGTACACGCTGGGCACCAACCGCCGTTCGCAGCTGCCGCTGGTGGCGGCGGTGAACCAGCTATTTGCGCGGCCGCAGCCGTTTCTGCTGGCCGGCATCGACTACCACCCGGTGGCGGCGGCACCGGCCGGCGGCAGCACGCTGCAGGTCGATGACGACGATGCGGCGTTCAACCTGCTGACCTTTCCCGGCAGCGATAATCCCAAGGGCGTGGCCAAGGGTGAGGCCACGCCTTACGCCGCCGAGGCCACCGCACACGAGATCGCGCGGCTGCTGGCACTGGCACGGGCTGGCAAGGCACGGCTGGAAAAAGGCGGCCACAGCCGGCCGTTGGCCGGCGGCGACATCGCGGTGCTGGTGGCCACCCACCGCCAGGGCGATGCGGTGCGCGCGGCGCTGGCCGCCCGCGGCGTGCAGGCGGTGGCGCTGACGCAGGAAAGCGTGTTCGCCAGCGCCGAGGCCGGCGAGCTGCTGGCGCTGCTGCGCGCCTGGGCGGAACCGGTGGCGGAGAGCCGGCTCAAGGTGCTGTGCGCCACCGAGCTGGTGGGGCTGGATGCCGCGCAGCTGCTGGCGCAGACCGAAGACGAAGCGGCATGGGAAGCACGGCTGGCGGCCAACCTGCAGGATCACAAACAGTGGCAGCAGCGCGGCTTCATGGCCGCCTGGCGCGGCTTCATGGCGCGCGAACGGGTGGCGGCGCGGCTGCTGCCGCTGCCGGATGGCGAACGGCGGCTGACCAACCTCGGCCATCTGGCCGAGCTGTTGCAGCAGGAAAGCGAGCGCGTGGCCGGCATCGCGCCGCTGCTGGCGTGGTTCGAAGGCGAAGTCGCCAGCCCGCCGGGCGGCGAGGAAGCGCTGCTGCGGCTGGAAAGCGATGCCGAGCTGGTGAAGATCGTCACCATCCACACCTCCAAGGGGCTGCAGTACCCGCTGGTGTTCTGCCCCTTCCTGTGGGATGGCCAGCTGGAGCGGCGCGACACCACCTTCTGGCGCTACCGCGACGGCGATGACTCCTGGCTGGCGCCGCAGGCGCTGGTCAGCGACGAGGCGCGGGCAACCGCGCGTGCCGAAATCCTGGCCGAAAAACTGCGGCTGCTGTACGTGGCGCTGACCCGTGCCGAGCACCGCCAGTACGTGGTGTGGGGCCATGTGCAGAAGATGCAGACCGCGGCGCTGTCGTGGCTGCTGCACGGCCGCCACGCGACGGGGCTGGCCGAGCTGGAAGGCGGCGAGTTGTCCGATGCCGCCATCAGCAGCGATCTGGCGCGCTTTGCCGGCGCGCAGCCCGGGGCGGTGCACTGCCGTGCGGTCAACCTGGCGCTGAACACGCTATCGGCCGCGCAGCACGATGGCTTCCAGCCGCTGCTGGCGCACATCAGCCGCTCGCTGTACACGCCGTGGCGGGTCAGCAGTTTTACCCACCTGACGCGCCATCTGCACGGCAGCAGCGCACCGCAGGCCGAGGCGCCGGACCACGACCACGGCCCGTTGCAGCAGCCGGACGCCGATTTCGCCCGCGACCGTTTCAGCTTTCCGCGCGGCGCCCGCGCCGGTACTTGTCTGCACGATATGTTCGAGCGGGTGGACTTTACCCGCCCCGAAGGTTGGCCGCAGGCGGTGGCCGAGGCGTTGCAGAAGCACGGTTTCGACCCGCTGTGGCAGGACGCGGCACTGGCCATGCTGGCCAGCAGCATCAACAGCGAGATCGCCCCCGGTATCCGCCTGGCCGACATCGCCCCGCCGCAGCGGCGGGTGGAAATGGAGTTCACCCTGCCGGCCGACGGCCTGAGCCTGCCGCGGCTGCAGCGCATCCTCTGCGATCCGGCCAATGGCCTGGCCGAACCGCTGCGCGCCGCCGCCGCCACGCTGACCTTCGACCGGGTGCAGGGCTACCTGAAAGGCTTCATCGACCTGGCGTTCATCAGTGGCGATGCGCTGTGGCTGGTGGATTACAAATCCAATCACCTCGGCGACGGCTACGCGGCGTATGGACATGATGCGCTGTCCGCCTCCATCGCCCGCGAACACTACTACCTGCAGTACCTGATCTACAGCGTGGCGCTGCGCCGCTACCTGGCGCAACGCGCGCCGCAGCTGCGCCTCGGCGGGGTGCGCTATCTGTATCTGCGCGGGGTGGACGGTACGGGCAACGGCGTGTGGTGCGATGCGCCGAGCGAGGTGCTGCTGCAGGCGCTGGATGGTTTGTTTAGCGTGCTTGAGTGATAGTGTGCCCGGCGTGGCCGGGTACAATCCCATTTTGCGTTAATGGTTGTTAATTTCATCACCATTTGAAAGCAAGCTGAAAGCCTGTTCTGTTATCTCTAGCCTGGGCATTGCTGCCCACAAGCATCATACGGAGACAGAACATGCTTAACAGACTGAGCCTGAAGAGCCAGATGTGGCTGCTGCTGGGCGTGCCTTGCCTCGCCTTGCTGCTGGTCATCGCGGTGGCGCTTTTTTCCGCCAGCCGGCTACACAGCCATACCGGCGCCATGTACGAAAACACAGCCAAGCCGCTGCGGGCGATGGCCGAGGTGGCGTCGCGGGTGCCGCGCATGCGGGTGGGCATCGACGTGATGCTGCTGCAGGAAACCCCGCTGCGCGACGACAAGGGCGTGGCCGGGCGCATCCACGATGCGCGCGAGGAGGACATCCCGGCCATGCGCAAGGCGCTGGAGGATGCGGTGGCGGCGCAGGTGGACCCGGCGGCGCGCGAACGGGCGCAGGCGCTGCTGCAGACCTTCCACAGCATGGAGCGCGAGGCACTGCTGCCGCTGCTGGCGGCACTGGAGGCCGGCAACCTGGACGAGGCGCGCGCGCTGTACAAGGGCGCCTACGTCAAACACTACAACGCCATGCGCGGTGATACCAACAAGATGCTGGACAGTCTGGTGGCGGGTGCCGCCGAGCTGAGCGCGGCCAGCGCCGAGGCCTATGACGCAGCGCGCACGCGCATGCTGCTGATCAGCGGCGCGGCGCTGCTGCTGGCGGTGCTGCTGGGAGTGGCCATCATGCGCTACATGGAGCGCCGCGTGCGCCGCCTGCAGCAGCAGATGACCCATGCCGCCAGCGAACTGGCGCTGCAGACGCGCAGCGACCTGGGCGGGGTGGACGAACTGGCGCGCATCGCCAGCTCCTATAACCAGCTGATGAACAGCCTGGAGCAGGCCATCGGCGGCGTGCAGCGCTTCACCGGCGAGGTGCAGCAGACCGCGGCGCATGTGGCCGGCTCTGCCGAGCGGGTGACGGCGGCCTCGGCCAGCCAGTCGGCCGCTGCGCAATCGGTGGCGGCGTCGGTGCAGCAGGTGGCGGTAAGCGTGCAGCACGTGGCGGACGCCACCGCGCTGACGGCGCAGCTGTCGGAATCGCTGCAGCAGCGTGCCGAGCTGGGCAAGGGCACGCTGGAGGAAACCAGTGCCAGCATCCAGCGTGTCAGCGACGGTTTGCAGTCGGCGGCGGTACAGACGCGTGCGCTGGCCGACAACTCGGAGAACATCCGCGGCATCGTCGACTCCATCCGCGATATCGCCGACCAGACCAACCTGCTGGCGCTGAACGCCGCCATCGAGGCGGCACGCGCCGGCGAGCTGGGCCGTGGTTTCGCGGTGGTGGCGGACGAGGTACGCAAGCTGGCGGAGCGCACCACCCAGGCCACCGCCGAGGTGGGGCAGCTGCTGTCCGGCATCCAGGGCCAGATCCACCAGGTGGTGGGCCAGGTGCAGGGCAGTGCCGCCCAGGTGCAGGACGGCCGCCAGCTGGTGCAGCAGGCCAGTGTGCTGATGCAGGAGATCAGCAGCGAATCCGGCCGCGCGGCACAGGGTGTGCGCAGCGTGGCGGATTCCAGCCGCGAGCAGGGCATGGCGGCGGAGGCTATCGCCCAGAGCGTGGAGCAGATCGTGCAGATGGCGGAGCAGAACCACCACGAAATCGGCGCCGCGCAGCAAAGTGCGGTGCAGCTGCAGCAGCTGGCGCAGGCACTGGGGCGCGAAGTGGCCCGTTTTTCCACCGCGGCCTGAGCGGTGGCGCGGCAAGGTTGGCCGCAGGGCGCCGGCGTGGTTGGATTATTTCCTGCCGCCATGCCGCGTCTGCCGCGTCCGCGGCGGCACCTGCCCCGGCACCGCCACGTCACATGTACCCCGCTCGGCTGCGCTGACAGGCGAGGGTGGCAGCAACGGTAATTGGCACGCGGTTGGCTGCAGTGGGGCGGCGGCGGGCTGGCCGGCACATGCTGGCCGCAGCTGCCGCGCGACAGCCCGCCCGGCCGCAAGTCGGTGATGGCTTGCAGTCAGGCGCGGCGATGGTCAATAGCTCTTGCGATACAGGGTGGCGTGGCAGGACGGGCAGGGCGGGATCATGCTGGTGGTGGTCAGGTGTACTTTCTGGCCACAGGCCTTGCAGGTCAGCGTGCCGGCGGTGGTGATTTCGCCGGTGCGGTACTCCAGCATTTCTTCCGTTTTTTCCGACAGCGCGGTAATGGCACTGCCGGCGGCATGCAGCAGCGTGGCCAGCGACGCCAGCATGCCGGCACCCAGACGGCTGGGGTTGAGGTGATCCCGGGTGCTTTCACCCAGCTGCTGCAGGTCGCGCAGCATCTGCTCGGTATCGCGGCGCAGGTAGTTTTTGAACAGCTCACCCTGCTCGGCGCTGAATTCGCCCGCCTTGGCCAGCTGCTGGCGGGCCAGCTCCATCGATTTCTCCCAGGCTTCGCTACTTCTTTCCTGGCCTTTTTCGAACAGCTCGCGCGACATGGCGACAAAGCGGTCATAGCTGGCCGGCTGCTTGTCCGCTTGCGGTGGCGGTTCGGGCGGCGGTTGCTGCGGATCGTGGTTGCCGGTTGGGTTCATGGCGATCTCCTTGGCTTGCCCGCACGGGGGCAGCTGCTAGCGAAGGGACAAGCCTGATTGCATTGCTTGCGCCATAGCGAGGTTACCGTGCCGGCGCGTCCAGCTGCTGATTCAATATAGCCCGCCATAATGATGCGTTTCGGCGCGTCCGGCGGCGCACAAGCGCGCTATCCTGCTGATTTTCTGCTGTTTTCCATTGCGCGCGCCGTGGCAGGCCCATTTGTCCGGCATCAAGCCTGCTGTTGCCGTCTGCCGCCACAATCCATCCCGTTCTACAATAACGTCATCTTGCGCCGCCAGGTTGCGGCCAACCTTTTCCGGGAAAACCACCATGTTCGAATCCGCCGAGATCGGCCACGTCATCGACAAGAGCAGCTACAAGGCCGAGGAGGCTGCACTGCGCGAGGCCTTGCTGGACGTGCAGTACGAGTTGAAACAGCGCGCCGAGTTTCCGGTGCTGCTGCTGATTCACGGCATGGATGGCGCCGGTCGCGGCGAGACGCTGAACCAGATCAACGAATGGCTGGACCCGCGGCTGATCCACACCGCCGCCTTCGACAAGCCCAATGACGAGGCCCGCGAGCGGCCGTGGATGTGGCGCTACTGGCGCGAGCTGCCGGCCAAGGGCCGCATCGGCATGTTCTTCGGCAGCTATTACTCCGACGCCATGTTCGAGCGCGTCGGCGGGGGCAGCCGCGACGCCTATGACAAGAAGCTGTTCGACATCCTGCGCCTGGAGCGCATGCTGGCCAACGATGGCGTGCTGGTGCTCAAGTTCTGGTTGCACCTGACCCGCGAGTCGCAGAAGAAACGCTTCAAGACCCTGGAAAAAGACCCGGCCACCGCCTGGCGCGTGCGCGACGTGGACTGGCAGCACTACGAGCAATACGACCGCATCAAGAAATCGGCCGAGCACATGATGCGGCTGACGAATACCGCCTACTCGCCGTGGCTGGTGGTGGATGGCGAAGATGCCAGCTACCGCAGCCTTACCGTTGGCCGCGCGCTGTTGTCGGCGTTGCAGCAGCGGCTGCAGATGGACCATGCCTGGCACCCGCGCTCCGACGTGGCGCCGATTACCCCGCCGCTGGACAACAAGCTGCTGCTGGAGTCGCTGCAGCTGGACCAGGACATGAGCAAGGACGACTACCGCGTCAAACTGGAGGCGCTGCAGGGCCGCCTCAACAAGCTGACGCGGCACCCGAAGTTTGCCGAGCACGCCATGGTGCTGGTGTTCGAAGGCAACGACGCCGCCGGCAAGGGCGGGGCGATCCGCCGCATTACCCAGTCGCTGGATGCCCGCCGTTACCGCGTGGTGCCGGTGGCGGCGCCCAGCGACGAAGAGCGCGCCCAGCCGTGGCTGTGGCGCTTCTGGCGTCAGGTGCCGGGCAAGGGCAAGGTCACCCTCTACGACCGTTCCTGGTACGGCCGCGTGCTGGTGGAGCGGGTGGAGGGCTTCGCCGGCCCCGCCGACTGGATGCGCGCCTACTACGAGATCAACGACTTCGAGCACCAGCTGCACGACAACGGCGCCATCGTGCTCAAGTTCTGGCTGGCCATCAGTGCCGACGAGCAGCTGGCCCGCTTCAAGTCGCGCGAGGAAACCGGCTTCAAGCGCTTCAAGATCACCGAGGAAGACTGGCGCAACCGCGACAAATGGGACGCCTACAAGGTGGCGGTGTGCGACATGATCGACCGCACCAGCACCAGTGCCGTGCCATGGACGCTGGTGCCGGCCAACAACAAGTACTACGCCCGCATCAAGGTGCTGACCACGGTATGCGAGGCGCTGGCCGCGCGGCTGGGGGAGAAGAACTGAGTCGCCGCTCTGCGGCCAACCCGCGCTGCCGGGTGTGCGGCTAAAGTGATGTCCCTACCGCCATTTTCCACCACATCAGCACTAACTTATCGGCCTGCATGAACGCCATCACCACGGAAAGCTTTCTCCCCGCCCAGCTGGCCGGGCTGTTCGCCCGCCTCGACCCCACGCACGGTCCGGCGCTGCAGCCGCTGCTGCAACGGCTGGTCAATGCGCAGGCGGCCGGCCACGTGTGCCTGGCCGGGCTGTCCGGCGACGATTTCGCCCTGCTGCGACAGACACCGCTGGCCGGCAGGCCGGGCGACTACAGCCCGCTGATCGTCGATGACGGCGGCCGGTTGTACTTTGCCCGCCAGTGGCGCGACGAGGAGCAGCTGGCCACCGCGCTGGCTACGCTGGCGCGCGACCCGCAGCCGCTGCCGGCCAGCGACGCACAGATCGAAGCGCTGCTGACGACGCTGTTCGGCCCGCCGGCCGCGCCGGACTGGCAGCGGTTGGCGGCGCGGCTGGCCTTGCAGCGGCGTTTCCTCACCATCTCCGGCGGCCCCGGCACCGGCAAGACCACCACCGTGGTGCGCTTGCTGGCAGCGCTGGCGGCGCTGTCGCCACGGCCGCTGGTAATGGCGATGGCGGCGCCGACCGGCAAGGCGGCGGCGCGGCTGACCGAATCGGTACGCGCGGCGCGCGATGCGCTGCCGGTGGCGGACGCAGTGCGTGCGCAGCTGCCGGACAAGGCGCAGACGCTGCACCGGCTGATCGGCCTGGTACCGGGCACGGCGCGGCCACGCCAGCATGCGGCCAACCCCTTGCCGCTGGACGTGCTGGTGGTGGACGAGGCATCGATGGTGGACCTGAGCCTGATGGCGCAGACCGTGGCGGCGCTGCCGGCGCATGCGCGGCTGATCCTGCTGGGCGACAAGGACCAGCTGGCGTCGGTGGATGCCGGTGCGGTGCTGGGCGATATCTGCAGCCGGCAGGCCTGGCGCCGCGACACCGCCGCGCTGCTGGCGGCGCAGGGTTTTGCCTTGCCGGGCAAGGTGGACGATGCCGCGCTGCTGGCCGACAGCGTGGTGGTGCTGAGCAAGAGCCACCGTTTTGGCGAACATTCCGGCATCGGTCAGCTGGCGCGGGCAGTGAATGCCGCCGATTTGCCGGCGGTGCGCGCGCTGCTGGCGGGCGACAACTTACCGGACGTGCAGCAGGTGGGCGCGCTGCCGGATGGCGCGGGCCTGCTGGCGCAGAGCGCGGCCTACTGGCAGGCGCTGGATGCCGCTGCGGCACCGGCCGCGCTGTTTGCCGCGTTTGGCGAATTCATGCTGCTGGCGGCCGAGCGTCATACCGTCGCCAGCATCAACAGTGCCATCGAGACCGAACTGGAACGGCAGGGGCGCAAGCTGCCGGGCAGCGACTGGTATCCGGGGCGACCGGTGATGGTGACGCGCAACGATTACAGCATCGGTCTGTTCAACGGCGACATCGGCCTGACGGTGCAGCAGGGCGAGCGGCTGCGGGTGCTGTTCCCCACACCGGACGGCGACTGGCGCGAAGTGGCGCCGGCGCGGCTGCCGGAGCACGACACTGTGTACGCGATGACGGTGCACAAATCGCAGGGCTCGGAATTCGGCACCGTGTGGCTGGCGCTGCCGGTGGCGCCCAGTGCCACGCTGACGCGGGCGCTGGTGTACACCGCCATTACTCGTGCGCGGCAGCACTTCGTACTGGCCGGCAACACTGCGGTGCTGCTGGCCGGGGTGGAGTTTGCGCCGCCACGGCAGACCGGCCTGGCGGAGCGGCTGTGGGGCTAGCTTGGCGTGCGCGGTGACATCACCTAGCCTGTAACCTGAGGCCATGCACGACGGGGCGCGGCTCGTGTCGTGGTCCCGTTGCCGGTCGCCCGCGCTGCCTGGAGGTGTCCCATGCCCAATTCACCACTGAAGATCGGCTTGTCTGCCCGCATCTATCACCCGGAGCCGGGGGCGGACGGGCTGCGCTCCAAAACACTGCAATACCTGGAACAGTCGGTGGCGCACTGGGTGATGTCCCGCAGTGTGATGGTGATGATGGTGCCCAGTGTGCTGGAGGATGGCGAAATCACCCGCAGCAGCATCCGTCTTACCGATTACGCCCGCTATCTGGATGGGCTGGTGCTGCAGGGGGGCGTGGACCTGAATCCGCGCAGCTACGGCGAGGAGCCGCTGCATGAGGACTGGCGCGGTGACGCAGTGCGCGACAGTTACGAGATGTCGCTGTTCCGCGCCTTTCTGGAGGCGGGCAAGCCGGTGCTGGGGATTTGTCGCGGCTGCCAGCTGATCAATGTGGCGCTGGGCGGCTCGCTCTACCAGGATATTCCCAGCCAGTTGGGGGCGCTGCATCACCAGCACAGCGACTATGACCGCCATGCGCATGATGTGCAGTTCAGTCCGGGCGGCCTGCTGGAGCGGCTGCTGGGGGCGCAGCCGGCGCGTGGCGTGATTTCCATCCACCATCAGGCCATCAAGCAGCTGGGGCGCGGCTTGCAGGTGGAAGCCCGCTCCCTGGGCGACGGGCTGGTGGAGGCCATCCGGCTGGACGATGAGCGCTTTGTCTGTGGCTTGCAGTGGCACCCGGAGTTTCATCCCGCCGGTGCCTCGCATCTGCTGGACTGCACGCCGCTGCTGGATGATTTCCTGTGCGAGGTGCGTCGCCGGCGCGACCGGGAGCTGCAGCCAGTGTGACTCAGCCGTGCTGTTGTTCCGGTATCCGCAGCAGCAGGTCGGTAGCGCCCACGTCTACGCCGGCCTGGCTCAGCAGGGTGGTGGCCTGGCCGCGGTGGTGGGTCTGGTGATTGAAGAAGTGCAGCAGCACGCTGCCGAACAGCCGCTGCGCCGGCACCCCTTTCATGCTGCGGTAGTCCAGTGCCACGTCCAGATCCGGTTCGCGAGCTTCTGCCAGCAAGGCGCTGATGATGGCATCCAGCTCGCCGCGGCGCTGGCGCATAGCGGCGAAGTCGGCGTACAGCGGCTGGTCCAGTTGCTGTGGCAGTGCGGTGTCGGCTAGCGGTGCCAGTGCGGCAAATGCCGCCGGGTGGGCGGCGAAGCGCTTCAGCCATACGGTATCGGCCACCAGCAGGTGGTTGAGCGTGCCTTGCAGCGAGCCAAAGAACGCGCCGCGCGCGGCGGTCAGCTCGCTGGCCGGCAGCGTGGCCGCGGCGCTGTACAGCTTGTCGTTCATCCACTGGTTATAGTCGGCCAGCAGGCGCAGGTGGTAGAGCAGGGACATGTTTACCCCTTCAAGGTTGGCCGCATGGCGGCGGTTGATTGGGCTGCCGATTCAGTTAGCCGATTCCGGTAGCTGGTCCAGCAACAGCGCCAGCTGCGTTTCGTTGTACACGCGGATGCCGTGCGCGCTCAGCAGCGCGGCAGTAACGCCCTGGCCGTCCACCAGCTGGCCGTTGAAATGGCCACTGTATACCTGCAGGTTGCCACATGACGGGCTGTTGGCTTTCAGCAGTGCGATGCGGCAGCCATGCTGTTGCGCCAGTTGCAGCGCCAGCTGTGCGCCGGCGATGAATTCGGCGCTGACATCGCCGCCGTCGCCAGTACGCACCGTGGCCGCCTGATGCAGCACGGCATGGCCGTCGCCGCCTTGCAGCTCTGCCGGCGGGCGCGGGGTGGGCAGGCCACCGGCCACTTCCGGGCAGATGACGATCAGGCGGTAGCGTGCGGCCAACGTTTCGTGCAGCGTGGCCGGCAGGCCCTTGCTGCGGCCGTCGTAACGTACCGGCTGGCCCAGCAGGCAGGCGCTGACCAGCAGGGTGGGAAGTTGGTTCATGCTTGCTCCTTTGCATTCAAGACTTGTGCCATCACCGCCACGCCGTGGCGGATGGCGGCTTCGTCCACGCCGGCGTAGCCCA
>CAMLGD010000084.1 GCA_946479405.1 uncultured Vogesella sp. | reverse complement strand
ACAGCAGGCGCAGATCGTTGCAGCTCTTGGACAGCTTCACCGCCACACGCTTGAGCACGCCGGACAGCTGCACGAAGGCGCCGCAGTCCTGAGTGGCCTCGATCAGGTTGGGCGCGGTTTCCAGCGCCAGCCCGGTCAGTGCCGACAGTTTCTCGCACACCAGCGGGGTGTAGTCCGGGTGGGCGGTAATGCCGGTACCGATGGCAGTAGCGCCCAGGTTGATCTCCAGCATCAACGCGCTGGCTTCGTACAGCCGCTGCTCGTCCTCGTCCAGCATCACCGCGTAGGTGCGGAACTCCTGCCCCAGCGTCATCGGCACCGCGTCCTGCAGCTGGGTACGGCCCATCTTCAGTACGTCGGCGAACTCGTCGGCCTTGTCGTCGAAGGCATCGCGCAGGCGAGCCATCGCCGCCAACAGGCGCTGTACGCCCCAGAACGTCGCCAGCCGCAGTGCAGTGGGGTACACGTCGTTGGTGCTCTGCCCCATGTTGACGTGCTCGTTGGGGTGCAGATGCTGATACTCGCCCTTGCCGTGGCCCAGCAGTTCCAGCGCGCGATTGGCGATCACCTCGTTGGCATTCATATTGGTGGAGGTGCCGGCACCACCCTGGATCACGTCGACCACGAACTGGTCATGCAGCTTGCCGGCGCGGATTTCCTCGCAGGCCAGCACGATGGCGTCCTTGTGATGATCGGCCAGCAGGCCCAACTGATGGTTGGCCTGTGCCGCAGCCTGCTTGATCACCGCCAGCGCGCGGATCAGGTCGCCGTAGCTGGCGATGGTCTGCCCGGTGATGGGAAAATTCTCGATGGCACGCAGGGTATGCACGCCCCAGTAAACATGCGCCGGCACTTCGCGGTCGCCGAGCAGATCGTGTTCCAGACGGATGGACATGGTGGCGCTCTCTTGCGTGGTTTGGATGCCGCGCACTGTAGCGCCGCCCACGGAAACGCCGCCAATTCCGAATGCCGATTGCCCCATGCAAGTCTTGCATGATCCGCCAACGCGCCGGCAGCGGACGCAAAAATGGCCGCATCGCGCGGCCATTTACAGACGGTCTGTCGGCTACACCGCCGGATAGCGTGCGGCCAACCTTTGCCACAGTCCGTCCAGCGCCGGCAGCTCGCGGCGGGCGTCGCGGTAAACGCGAATCTCCATCTGCAGCGCCCAGTCGTCGTCGCCGGCCAGCGCGAGCTGCCCGCCGGCCAGCTCGCGCTGTACCGTACTGTGCGGCAGGAAGGCAATGCCGTGCCCTTCCAGCACCATCGCCTTCAGGCCCTCGGCCATATCGGTTTCGAAGCACTGCTGCAGCACCGCCGGCTGCGGCACCCGCTCCAGGATCAGCTCCACCATGCGGTGGAAATAGGCATTCGGGCCATAGGCCAGAAACGGGATCGGCAGCCGCGCTTCGCCCGGCAACTGCCATTCCGCGGTGCCGTCCGCCAGCTGGCGGGTAAACGGCCGCAAGGTCTCGCTGCCCAGCACCAGCGCCTGGTAACGGTCGCCCGGCAGCTCCACCGGATGGCGCGGATGGTGGTAGCACAGCATCAGGTCGGCGTGGCCTTCTGCCAGCGCCACCACCGCGTCGTGCACATTGTGCGCCAGCAGGCGCCAGGCAATGTCGCCGACCGATTCGTGTTCTTCCGCCAGCCAGCGCGGCACGAAGCCGAACGACAGCGTGTGCGGCACCGCCAGCGTCAGCGTGGCGGCATCGGCCGCCTGCAGCGCACGCAGCTGGCTACGGGTGGACGATAGCTCGCCCACCAGCAGGCGCGCCTTTTCACGCAGCATCTCACCAGCCGGCGTCAGCTGTGTCGGCCAGGTGGTGCGGTCGATCAGATCGGCGCCCAGCCAGCTCTCCAGCGCCTTGATGCGGCGCGAGAACGCCGGCTGCGTCAGGTGGCGCAGCTCGGCCGAGCGGGTAAAGCTGCCGGTTTCGGCCAGCAGCAGAAAATCTTCCAGCCAACGGGTATCCATCGGGCACTCCAGCACAAGTTGGCCGCATGCTACACCAGTGCACGCCAGACGCAAAAAAGCCGCCCGCAGGCGGCTGGTTGGTGTGGCGGCACGTAGCGGCGATCAGGCCTGCTGCTTGGCGTACGCCGGCTCCAGTTCCTGGCGTGGTTCCGGATCGATATCGTCGTCCTCGTCCAGCTCCGGCTGGGCGGCACCCAGTGCGTTCTCGGTCTTGGCTACCACGCTGGCGGCAATGGCGTTGCCCAGCACGTTGGTGGCGGAACGGCCCATGTCCAGGAAGTGATCCACGCCCAGCAGCAGCAGCAGGCCGGCTTCCGGAATGTTGAACTGCGCCAGGGTGGCGGCAATCACCACCAGCGAGGCGCGCGGCACGCCGGCCATGCCCTTGGAGGTCACCATCAGGATCAGCATCATGGTGATTTCCTGCGACAGCGACAGCTGGATGCCGTAAGCCTGGGCAATGAAGATGCTGGCGAAGGTGCAGTAGATCATCGAGCCGTCGAGGTTGAACGAGTAGCCCATCGGCAGCACAAAGCTGGCGATGCGGTCGCTGCAACCAAAACGCTTCAGGCGATCCAGGGTCTTGGGATAGGCGGCCTCGGAACTGGCAGTGGAGAATGCCAGCAGCGCCGGCTCGCGCACCGCGGCCAGCAGCTCGAACACGCGACGCCCCAGAAACACACTGCCCATCAGCAGCAGGCACGCCCACAGCATGCCCAGCGTCAGGTAGAACTGCGCCATGAAGCTGCCGTAGGTGGACAGGATGCCCAGACCTTCCTTGGCCACCATGCTGGCAATCGCCGCGAACACCGCAAACGGCGCGAAGTTCATCACGTAGCCGGTGACTTTCAGCATGATGTGCGCCACCGCGTCGATAGCGTCGATCAGCCCCTTGGCCTTGTCGCCGACGGCGGCAGCGGCGGTGCCGAAGAATACCGAGAACACCACGATGGACAGGATTTCGTTCTTGGCCAGCGCATCGAACACGCTCTTGGGGATCAGGTGGCCAATAAAGTCCTTCAGCGTCAGCGCGCCCTTCTCGATGCCCGAGCTGGCGGTCACGTCCGGCAGCGGCAGGCTCAGGCCCACGCCCGGCTTGAGCAGGTTCACCATGATCAGGCCCAGTGACAGCGACACGAACGACGCAGTCACGAACCAGCCCATGGTCTTGGCGCCGATGCGGCCAACGGTGGCCGAGTCGCCCATGCGCGCGATACCCACCACCAGGGTGGAGAACACCAGCGGCGCGATGATCATCTTGATCAGGCGCAGGAAGATGTCGGTCAGAATGGAAAGCTGGTCGGCGAAGGCGGTAATGGCCTCCGGGCTGCCAGCCATTTCACGCCAGCCGTAGCCAGCAGCAATACCCAGCGCCATGGCGGCCAGGATCATTGCGGTAAGTCGGTTGATTTTCACGGTGGTTTCCCTGTGCTGTCGTCACTGAAAACCTCCTTTGTAGTGCGCTGACCGGTCGTTGCCGCTCATTATCGTTGGCCTTCTTGGAGGCCTGTATCGCCGGCGGGGACCGGCCTTCATCGCGGACACTGTCGCTATCCGTCGTGAAGGGGTGGGATTAAAGCAGAAAACGCTGCGCTTGCCAGCCCTCCGTTTTCCCTATTGCCACAAAAAACCCCATCTGCATGCGACGGGGTGCGAGAAGACCACAGCGGCAAGCGCGGCGCAATCAGCCCTTGCCGGCCTGGCTCACCCAGTCGGCCGTGGCCGCCGCGGCCTTGAATTCATGCACCACGCCCTGCAGCAGCGCAAATGCCTGCGGCGCATCCAGCTGCTGACAGGCGGTGGCCAACGTGTGCAGATGGCGCCCCAGCTCGTCGGCCGGCAGGTGGTATTCCTGCGCCCGCATGATGCGCGGGTGGTCGGTGGCCAGCACGCCGTCGCCGATCAGCAACTCCTCGTACAGCTTCTCGCCCGGGCGCAGCCCGGTGCAGCGGATCTCGATGTCGCCGTGCGGGTGCGCCTCGTCGCGCACCTCCAGCCCGGACAGGTGCACCATGCGCCGTGCCAGATCGATGATCTTCACCGGCTCGCCCATGTCCAGCACGAACACGTCGCCGCCCTGGCCCATGGCCCCGGCCTGGATCACCAGCTGCGCCGCCTCGGGAATGGTCATGAAGTAGCGGGTGATGTCCGGATGCGTCAGCGTCACCGGGCCGCCATTGGCGATCTGCTGCTTGAACAGCGGCACCACCGAGCCGGAACTGCCCAGCACGTTGCCGAAGCGCACCATCACGAAGCGGGTGCGGCTGCCGGCGGCGTGGCGCGCCTGCAGCGCCAGCTCCGCCAGCCGTTTGGTGGCGCCCATCACATTGGTTGGCCGCACGGCTTTATCAGTAGAAATCAGCACGAAGGTGGCCACGCCGGCGTCTTCCGCCGCCTGCGCGCAGGTGTCGGTGCCAAAGGCGTTGTTGACGATGCCGGCCACCGGGTTGTGCTCCACCATCGGCACATGCTTGTAGGCGGCGGCGTGGTACACGGTTTCCACCGCGAATGCGCGCATCACCGAGGTGAGCCGCGCCAGGTCGGTAACATTGCCCAGCACCGGCAGCCGCTCCACCGTCGGCGCCAGCCGTGCCAGCTCCTGGTCGATGCTGTACAGCGCGAACTCGGTCAGCTCGAACAGCACGATGCAGCTGGGGCGCTGGCGCACGATCTGGCGGCACAGCTCGGAACCGATGGAACCACCGGCGCCGGTGACCATCACCACCTTGCCGGTGATGTTGGCCGCCAGCAGCTCGCCACGCGGCGGCACCGGGTCGCGGCCCAGCAAGTCTTCGATGTCCACCTCGCGCAGCTCATCCACCCGTACCTCGCCGGAGACCAGATCGGCCATGCCCGGCAGGCGCTTGATCGGTATGTGCAGGCTTTCCAGCTGCTCCAGGATCTGGCGGTGGCGACCGCGGCTGGCCGACGGCATCGCCAGCAGGATCAGCTCGGCGCCGGTATCGGTCACCAGTGCGGCCAACGTTTTCGGGTCGTGCACCATCAGGCCGCGGTAGGTGCGGCCCCATAGCTGCGGGTTGTCATCGACAAAGGCCAGCGGCCGGTACTCGCGGCCTTCCTGCAACGCCACCATCAACTGCAGGCCAGCGCGGCCGGCACCGTAGATCACCACCGGCCGCCGCGGCGCATCCAGTGCATCGATACGGCGCACCACCCCGCGCAACAGGAAGCGGCTGCCGCCAATGTAGGCCATGGCAAACACCCAGAAGATGATGATGGAGGTGCGCGGAAAGGCGCCGATGCCAGCCATCAGGATCACCGCCATCAACACCAGCACCGACAGCGACACGCCGACGAACACGGTGTAGACGATGCGGTCATCCAGAAACTTCAGCACCGCGCGGTACAGCCCCAGCTTGATGAAGATCGGCAGCACCCACAGCGGCGGCACCGCGAAGATCCACAGATAGGCATCCAGCTTCGGGTCCCAGTTGCCGCCCAGGCGCAGCAGCACCGCGCTCCACAACGCCAGCGGCAGCAGCAGCGCGTCCAGCAGCATCAGCAGCGCCATCTTGTGATGGCGCGAGAAGGAAAGCAGTTTGTCCAGCATGTCAGCTCTTGTAATGGGTTCCGCCGTTCACGGCATCGCCGCGCCGATGGCCTGGCGCAGCGGGATGCCGCTCGGATCGAAGTCGTCCAGGCAACACACGTTGATGCCGAAATTGTCCGGCGTCACGCGCTTGCGGTGAAACGGATAAATGCCGCACACCTTGCAGAAGAAGTGCCGTGCGGTATGGGTGTGAAACTGGTACTCGCTCAAGCTGTCCTCGCCGGCCAGCAGGCGGAACTTGCTCTCGTGTACCTTCACCATCAGCGCATTCTTCTTGCGGCATAGCGAGCAGTCGCACATGGTCAGCTCGGGAAAATCGCTGCGGATCTCGAACTGCACCGCGCCGCAGTGGCAGCTGCCGCGATAAGTCTGTTCCGGTCTGCTCATGACACCCTCTCAGCGGGTAATGATCTTCAGCAGCGTGGCAAGGATGATCTGCACATCCCCGGCCAGGCTGTAGCTTTGCGCATAGCGCACGTAGTAGCCCAGCTTTTCCGGCAGCACCTGCTCGATATAGGCGCGTTCCGGGTCGGCAGCCTTACCCAGGATCTGGTTCTCGTCGATCATGCGGATCGACGCCCAGTCGGTAATGCCCGGGCGCACCGACAGCACGATCTCCTTCACTGCCGCCGGATAGTGCGCCACGTACTTGGGCACCTCCGGCCGCGGGCCGACCAGGCTCATGTCGCCGTACAGCACGTCCAGCAGTTGCGGCAGCTCGTCCAGCTTGGTCTTGCGCAGCAGGTGTCCGGCACGGGTGACGCGGCTGTCGGCGCCCACCGTCAGCTGCCCGGCGGCCTCGGCATTGATGCGCATGGTGCGGAACTTGTGGATGCGGAACAGCCGGCCGCCGCGCCCTACCCGCACCTGGCGGAAGAACACCGGGCCGGGCGAATCCAGCTTCACCCACAGGGCAATCAGCAGCAGCAGCGGCCACAGCAGCCACAACCCGGCCAGCACGGCCACCAGGTCGAACAGTCGCTTCAGCAGCGGCGAGCCGTGGGCTGCGGCCAACGTTGGCCGCAGCGTGTCCATGCCGCCGGCTGCGCCTTGTTTTTCTTCGGAGCGCGCCATCACTTGCCCAGCAGCTGGCGCACGGCGGCGATGACGCGGGTCTGATCGTCATCAGTCATGCGGGTGTACAGCGGCAGCGTCACCTCGGCTTCAAACGCCGCATCGGCCACCGGGAAATCCTCGCGCGCCAGCTGGTAGCCATCGCGCCATACCGGCTGGCGGTGCAGCGGAATGAAGTGCACCGAGCAGCCGATGCCCAGCTCGGCCATGCGCACGATGAAATCGTCGCGGCTGATGCCGGCTTCCGGCTTGAGGCGCACCGGGTACAGGTGCCAGGCGTGCGTGCTGCCGGCATCCACCGGGCGTGCCGGCAGGATCAGCGGCAGGTCGGCCAGCTCACGGTCGAAGCGTGCGGCCAACGTTTCGCGCTTTGCCAGGAAGGCATTGATCTTCTTCAGCTGGTGGATGCCCATCGCGGCGGCGGTGTCCGGCATGTTGTACTTGTAGCCGGGGGCGACCACCTCGTAATACCAGGCCGGGGTCTTGGAGGTGTAGCGGTCGAAGGCGTCGCGGCTGATGCCGTGCAGGCGCATCACCTTGCAGCGCGCGATCAGGTCCTTGTCCTTCGACACCACCATGCCGCCCTCGCCGGTGGTCATGGTCTTGTTGGCGTAGAAGCTGAACACCGTCACATCGGAATCCAGCGTGCCGATCAGCTTGCCCTTGTAGCAGGTGGGCATGGCGTGGGCGGCATCTTCCACCACTTTCAGGCCGTGCTCGCGGGCAATGGCGATGATGGCGTCCATATCGCAGGCCAGGCCGGCAAAATGCACCGGCATGATGGCGCGGGTCTTGGCCGTGATGGCGGCGCGAATCGCTTCCGGACGGATGTTGAAAGTCACCGGGTCCACATCCACGATCACCGGATGCGCGCCTAGGTAGCGCACCACCTCGGCGGTGGCGGTAAAGGTGTAGCTGGGCACGATCACCTCGTCGCCCTCTTTCACGCCTACCGCTTCCAGCGCCAGGTGCAGGCCGGCGGTGGCGGAGTTAACGGTGATGGCTTCCACACCGTCACCGATGAAGGCGGCAAAATCGGCCTCGAACTGTTTGGTCTTGGGGCCGGTGGTCACCCAGCCGGAACGCAGCGCATCGACCACTTCGTTGATTTCGTCTTCGCCGATGTCGGGCAGGGCGAAAGGTAAAAATTTCTGTTCAGCCATTATTTAGTCTTTCATTACCTTGCCGCTGGCACAGTGCCAACGGGTAAATATCCTTGCGGCCAACCTTGGCCGCGTCATTCATGCCTGCTACCGGCGGAACGCCGCTGTGGCTAACGCCCTACTTGAGTTTATCCGCCAGCCGCTTACCGATTTTCTGCGTTGGCTGCTCCACGAAACGGTTGATGGCCACGGCCATGTACCAGGTGGCCACCAGCGCGATAGCCACCATCAGCCACCACGGGGTGCCGTATTGTGCCAGCGCGAACAGGATGGCGTAACCGGCTACCGAGTGGCAGACATACCAGGCGTAGCTGACACTGGCCACGCGGGTAAGCAATGGCGCGGCCACCAGCCGTGGCCAGCAGGCGCCGGCCAGAAACAGCGCGATGCCGATGCCGTAGCTGGCGTACAGCTCTACCGAACCCCAGTTGGTGACCCACACAAATAGCGCCAGCAGCGCGACAAAATGCGCCACCGTCTCCAGCTTGCCGGCCTGGCCGCTGCGGTAGAAGTACAGCCAGCAGCCGGCAAACATCAGCGGGAAGTAGCAGACGATGGTCTGGAAATTGTTGGCCGGCGCGTAGCGCGTCAGCCACGCCACCAGCGGCAGCAGCAGCCAGATCGCCCACTTGATGCGCCGGCCGGTAAGGGCGAACGCCGCGCCCAGCATGGCGTAGAACCACAGCTCCACCTTCAGCGTCCACATTACCGGGTCGATGTTGCGGCCGCCCAGCCAGTCCTGGAAGGCAATGCTGGCATGGCCCAGCACATCGGCGCGGGTGACATCGAATTCGCCGCCCGGCAGCCAGGATGCCAGCCACAGCGCGGCAACGGTCAGCGCCAGCCCGGCCCAGTAGGTGGGGTAGATGCGGAAGAAACGCGATACCGCAAAGCGTGCCGCCCCCATGCGGGTGAGCGACAGCGGGATCAGCAGCCCGGAGATCAGCAGGAACAGCCCCACGCCCACCGCGCCCAAGTTGAACGGCAGCACGAAGGCGGCGCCATGGTAGCCGTCGATCGGCGGCAGGTTCATCACCTCGGCAATGCGGTCGCGGCGCTGCCAGAAGATCTGCGTGTAATGGAACAGCACCACGGCCAGCATGGCCAGGCCGCGCAGGCCGTCGGCAAAGTCGAAGCGGATGTGTTGTTGGCTCATGCTGTGCTCGTTGTCAAAAGGTTGGCCGCAAGATGCGCCGGTTTATTTCGGCGACTTGTTCTCCGCGTGCTCACTCTCGGATGCCCATTCCCCGAATGCTCACTCCCCGGATGCGCTTCGCTTATCCGGGCTACCGGTCGGTTTCAAAAGGTTGGCCGCAAGCTTTCTCCGGGGGTATTTCCCCGGATGCGCCTGCGGCTTATCCGGGCTACGAAATTTATCCGGGCTACGCCATGCACTGCAGGAAGCGTCTGGCCAGCACTGCGTAGTCGTGTTTTGCCAGCACGTACTGCTTGCCGGCTGCCCCCATGCGGCCACGCTCGTTCGGTGTCAGCGCCGCCATGCGCCGCAGCGCATCGGCAATTGCTGCCGGGTCTTCCGCGCCGATGCTGATGCCGGCACCGGCATCCTGCACCATGTCGTTGCCCGCCTCCACCGAATGCAGCACCGGCTTGCCGGCCATCATGTAGTCGAACAGCTTGTTCGGGTTGATGCCGAAGCGGTAGATCGGCAGCTTGCGCCAACCGATGTACAGCGCATCGCACTCGGCAAGAAAGGCCGGCACCGCGCGCTTTGGAATCGACGGCAGAAAGGTGACGTTCTGCAGCCCCAGCGCCTGCGCCTGGCTGACCAGTGCGGCCTTGTCCGGGCCATCGCCCACCAGCACGATGTGCAGCTGCTGCGCCGCATCCTGCTGCAACTGGCTGGCAGCCTGCAGCAGAAAGTCCAGCGCGTTGGCCAGGCCGTGGCCGCCGGCGTAGCCGACGATGAAGCGCTTGTCGGCCTTCAGCGCGGCCAGGCGCATGCGATGCTCGGCCGGCAGCGGCTCGCTGGCCCCCTGCCACTCCGCCACGTCCACACCGTTGGGAATCACCACGTACTTTTCCGGCGCCATGCCGTGCGCCAGCATGTAGTCCCGGGCGCAGGGCAGCATCGACACCACGGTGTCGGCCTTGCGGTAGCCGAAGTCCTCCGCCCACTGCAGCAGGCGGATGAACGGGTGCTTCGGGCTCATGCCGCCCACTTCCACCGGTGTCAGCGGCCACAGGTCATGCACCTCGTACACCAGCTTCGCCCCGGTCTTGCCGGCGATGAAGGCCGCCGGGATGGTGTCCAGCGGGTAGGTGGAAGAGGCAATCACCACGTCTGGCCGCCATTGCCTGAGATAACGCCCGGACAGCCCCATTACCCGCCCCAGGAAACGGAAGATGTTGATCACCCGTTTCAGGCCGTTGCCCTCGTACTTCGGCGTCTTGCACCAGGTGTAGCGGATGCCGTCGATGTCCTCGTCGGCGTAGTTGCTGCTCAGCTGCGGGTTGTGCTGGCGCAGGTGCGAGTAGTCCGCCGCCAGCATGTGCACCTCGTGCCCGGCCTTTACCCATTCGCGCGCCAGGTAGTAGGGGCGGAATTCCATGCCGTGCTGCGGGCTGCCGGCGTAGTGGTTGATGTAGAGAATGCGCAAGTTGCTGCTTTCTGAATTGGTTTGGCTCCGGCCCGGGTCGGCGCGCTGTGTGATGCGGCCTGGCCTGTGGCTACAGCATGCTGGCAAGGATGTTGATCATCAGCGCCAGCACCGTGGTGTTGAACAGGAAGGACAGGATGCAGTGCACGGTACCGATGCGGCGCATCTGCCGCGTGGCCAGACTGACATCAGCGGTCTGGGCCGAGGTACCGATCACCGCGGAAAAATAGAAAAAATCGCCGTAATCCGGGGTCTCGCCACCGGGAAACTGCAAGGCCGGCGGTGCACCGCGTGCCAGGCCGACAAAGTAGGTATGCGCGTAGTGCAGCGCGAACATGGTCTGGGTAAACAGCCACGAGGTCAGGATGGTGAGCGCCGCCAGCGCCACATGGCTGGCGCGCAGCGCGCCGTGCAGCTGCCGCGCCGCCGACAGCTCCAGCGCGATGGCCAGCAGGCAGGTAACCGACGAACACACCACCAGCGCCATGATGGTGCGCTGGCCCACATCTTCGCGCAGCGCCTGGCGGCGGATATGCGCCTCGCTGGCGCCGTACATCATGTGTGCGGCCAACAGCAGATAGACCAGCGCGCCGGCATTCCAGCCCAGCATGAACGCCGTCATCGAATGCAGCGGCAGCAGGGTCTGAAACTGCGCCAGCCACGCCACCGCCAGCCCCAGCACGCCGGCCGACAGCAACCGCGGCCGTGCCAGCAGCATGTGCAGCGGCAAGGACGCGTGCGGGCGATGGGGTTTGGGCTTGGCCGCCGTCATCACACCGCCCGTTTACGCCGCCAGCTGGCGATACAGCGCCAGCAGCTTGTCGCCCTCGGCCGCCCAGCTGTATTTGGCCTGCACCGCGCGCTTGCCGGCATCGCCCATCGCCTGGGCGCGAGCATCGTCGCCCAGCAGTACGGCGATGGCATCGGCAATCGCCTGCGGGTCTTGCGGGTCCACCAGCAGACCACAGCCGGCATCCTCGACGATGTCGCGCCACAGCGGAAAGTCACTGGCGATCACCGGCATGCCGGCGGCCATGTATTCGAACAGCTTGATCGGCAGCGATTCCACATAGCTGGGCGTCGGCAGCAGCGTCACCAGCCCCACCTTGCTCTGCGCCAGCACCTCGGCCACGCCGGCACGGTCCAGCACGCCCAGGTCGTTGACCCGCGACCAGCCGGCTTCGCGCTGCAAGGTAGCCTTCAGCTCCGGCTCGCTCCAGATGCCGGCCAGGTTGAGGCGGGTGTCGGTGTCCGGCAAAGCGGCAATGATCGGCTCGATGCCGCGGGTGCGGCTGATGCCGCCGAGGTAGCAGATCTCGTTACGGCGACTGGCCCACGGCGTGTCGCGCACCAGCTCTTCCAGAATCGGGTAGTTGCACACGTCCACCGCGTGGCGGGCGCCGGCGCGTTCGAAGCGCTGGCGGATCACCGGCGTGGCGGCGACGATGGCGTCGAAACGGCGCGCGGCGTAGTCCTCCAGCGTCTCTACCCCGCGCGATACCCACGGCCGCGCCAGGCCGGGAATCCAGTGCTTGGCCAGCACCTGGCGCGGCACGTCCTCGTGCACGTCGTAGACGATCTTGATGCCGGCCTGCTGCAGCCGCAGCGCGGCGGGAATCAGCTCCGGATCGTGAAAGTGCGCCACCTCCGGCATCAGCGCCAGCACCTTGTCGTATACCCGCTTCACCGTGCCGGTCATGCGCGACAGGCGGCCGCCCGTCTTGGCGCCGACATCATGCAGCCGCACGCCACGATTGATCTCGTCGCCCAGCCCGTCGGCGACGATCAGGTGCACATCGTGGCCGGCAGCGGCCAGAGTGGCGCACTCCTTCACAAAAATGCGGATGTCGTGGCGCGGATGGGCGCTGGTGAGATGGGCGATTTTCATGTCTATGCTTTCCTGCGTCAGCGCGCCGCCGTGTCGCCACGGCGCGCCAGCAATTCATGGTAGATGGCGGCAAAGCGCGCCATATTGGCCTGCTGCAGGCCTTTGTCACTGACCAGCCGGCGATTGAGCGCCACGGCTTCGGCCAATTGGCGATTATCGGCGGCGCGCAGCAGCTGGGCTTTCAACGCCTCGCCCAGCCGGCCCACGTCTTCGACAATGGCACCGTTGACGCCATCCAGCACCCATTCCAGGTTGGCCGGCAGATTGGACAGCAGCGGCAGACAGCCGTGGCCCATGGCTTCCAGCAGGCTGATGCTGGTGGCGTCGCTCTGTGGCACGCTGACAAACACGCGCGCATCGCGGTACAGCCCGGCCAGCACCTCCGGGGTGACGAAGCCGGTGAAATCCAGCCGCGTCAGCTGCAGGGAGCGGGCCAATTGCAGCAGCGCCTCGGTCTCGCTGCCGCTGGCGGCCACGGTCAGGCGCCAGCCGGCAAAGCGGGCATCCGCCTCTACCGCCGCCCAGGCACGCACGATGGCGTCGATGCGGTACAGCGGCTTGTGCAGGCGGCAGGACAACACCTGCAGCGGTTTGGCGGCGATATCCGGCGCCGGCGGCAGCGCGTCCATGCCGAAATTCAGCACTGCCATGCGCTGCAGCGGCGCCAGCTGGCGGCACACCGCCGCCATGTGCAGCGAATCGCTGGTTACCGCGCTGGCGGCCGCCAGGTTGGCCGCCACCATTTTTTTCATCAGCCGGCTCTGTTGCGGCAGCAACAGCACGTCCGAGCCCCAGGTGGTGAGCACCCACGGCAGCGTCTTGCCGGCCAGCGCGCGGCGCGCATGCCAGGCCACA